>NZ_BHVZ01000014.1:0-300000 GCF_003865035.1 Anaerotignum faecicola | reverse complement strand
CGCTTGCCGCAATAATGCCCTCCGCCTCGTAAAGCTCATCCGCGCCGCAAATCTCCGTAATATCTCGATTTTCGCACCCCAAAAAGGGCACGCCCTTGTGCCCCGGCATGTGGAGACGGGAGGTGCCCTTCGCTTCGTATTCCTTTATGAAATCACAAATCGGTGTATCCATAAAATCTTCCTTTTTATCATTACGCAGGCATGTGTCATCAGCCTATCATGCAAGCATGCGGCTGCGCCACTTTACTCGCTTGCCTCGCTTACCTTCATCATGATGGCACATTCGATTCTCTTTTTGAATAAATCGCAGCCATATTCATAAATGCCTGTAATGCTGCCTGTTGCATGGTACGCATTTGCCGCACAGCCACCGGAGCAATACAGCTTCGCCCAGCAATCCTTACAGCCCTCTCTGGCGTAGGCGTTGCAGCACTTGAATTCATCCTGCACCTCTTTATTGGTAACACCCTTCCAGATATCGCCCATGCTGTATTTTTCATCCCCGACAAACTGGTGGCAGGGATACAGCTCGCCCCAAGGGGTCACTGCCATATATTCCGTGCCGCTGCCACAGCCGGAAATTCTCTTATAGATACAGGGGCCATGCTCCAAATCCAGCATATAATGATAGAAGGTCAGCGGTCTGCCCTCTTTTTTACGCTTCAGCATTTCCTTCGCCAGCAGCTCATACTGCTCGAAAAGAATGAGCTTATCCTCTTCTGTCAGCGCATACGGGTCATCAGGCGCGCAGACAACAGGCTCCATGCTCAGCTCCGTAAAACCCAGATCCGCCATGTGGAACAGATCATTCGTAAAATCTACATTATTATGGGTAAAGGTACCACGCATATAGTAGTTTTTATCCCCACGCTTTTTCACAAATTCCTGAAATTTCGGCACAATGCGGTCATAGCTGCCGTTGCCTGCATAATCCTTGCGCAGATGGTCATGCACTTCCCTTCTGCCGTCCAGAGAAAGCACAACATTGTGCATTTCCTTGTTTGCAAACTCGATAACCTCATCATCAATCAGCATCCCGTTTGTGGTCAGCGTAAAGCGGAAGTTTTTATCATGCAGCTTTTCCTGCTCTCTTGCATACGCAACCACCTGCTTTACCACATCCCAGTTCATCAAGGGCTCGCCGCCGAAAAAGTCCACCTCAAGGTTTCTTCTTGTGCCGGAATTTTCAATCAGAAAATCAATCGCACGCTTGCCGACCTCAAATGTCATGAGCGCACGTTCCCCCTGATATTTACCCTGACTGGCAAAGCAATAGGAACAGTTTAGGTTGCAGGTGTGTGCAACATGCAGGCACAATGCCTTAATCACCGTATTTCTCGCCTTGAAATCATACGCCAGATGTTCATAATTATCGGGCGTAAACAGCTTGCCTGCCCGTCTGAGTGCCACCACATCGTCAATACATTCCTGCACATCCTCCGCTGTGACATCGTCATATTTTTCGAGCATGGCATCAATGATATCCCCCTGCGTATACTCGCGAATCATGCCGATGACATCATACGCCAGATCATCTACGCTATGGATGGAGCCACTGCAGGTGTCCAGCACGATGTTGTAACCATTCAATTTATATTGATGTACCATTTTTCTACCTCATCACTCTGTTAAAATCTATTTACATTCAAAAAAGGGCTGTTTGCTACAGCCCCTTTCCGATTTTGTCTCATGTTTGATTTGCGATTACTGTTTTTCGCAAGGCTGGTTTGCTACGCCGCAGGATGTTTTGCAAGCGGACTGGCAAGATGTCTGGCATTCGCCGCAGCCACCGTTCTGTACGGATTTGTTCAAATCGCGTGTTGCGATAGTTTTAATTCTGCTCATATTTTCTACCTCCCTAAAAGTCAAAAAATTCTTATCTACTATAAGTTCCTAACCATTATACCCTAACGAAGGGGAATAATCAAGTAAAACATCTTGCGGTAAAAGCAGACTGTCCGCTTTCGCAAAAGGATACCGCTAAATTAGAAGTTGTACTTATGCACAGGCAATCAAGCGTCCCGTTTAATCAAAGCGGCATCGGAGTTCGGGCAATCACAATGACTGCCAAAACAGCGCCCGCAAACGCTGCTGCGCCGATAACTGCCGCCGTTTTTTTGCTGAGGTTCTTCTTTACTGCCTTACAGATTAGCATGGTACAAACCACGCAAACAGCAGCAGCCGCAAGCGCAATGACCAGCGTCACCCATAACCATGAAAGTTCGTATAATATTCTCATTCGCTCACCATACCTTTCTCTGGCAAATTGGAATTTATCCGGTTGATGCCACAATCATCGAGACAGAACATCATCAATGATATTCATATCGTAGTCAAATATGGCTCGATAAGACGCGCAATGGCTATCTTCATCATCGTTAATAGCAATGATACAGGTTATTGTATCTAATGGCGGCTCAAACTCAAAGTTTTTGTTGAATGATACCATCCTGTCATGAAAGTGGTATTTTTCCATAACCGTATCAAAATCCGCCCTCAGGAGTCGATTTGTCAAGGGGATATTTCGCATTGCAATACGGCTTTGTAAAAACAGAGGGGTGTCAACCCCTCTTGGCTGCATAGTGCTACCTGCCGAAGAAGGCAACCGTCCCCCCCTCGGAGAGCGCACGACTGCCGCAGGCAGTAGCACCGCCCACTTTTGAGTGGTGAGTAAGTGCGCCCTTAGACGGATTAAATTGACTATCCTTTTGAATATTGATATAATGTGAGCGTAAGCTAAATCAAAAATTTTTTAACAGACAAATTTAAGAAAGAGTGATTCAGATGAAAAAGAAAACTAAGACTGTAATTGGTGTTATCCTTGCAGTAGCTCTGGTAGCTGTCTTGGTAGTTGTAGGATTTATGACTTACCTGGGAATTACCTGGACAAACAATCATGAATTCGGAGAATATGTCAGCAAGGAAGGTCCTTGGGGAATGACTGCTACATGGGTATCTGAGGATAGCAGCAGTTATCTCGTTTGCAAAAAGGAGAATGATGAACCATTTGCCAAGGTTACAGCCTATTTTCAGGGGGTGGATGGTTGGCAAGCCTATGAACTGCATGGCAGAGACCGGATTGCTTATCTGAATACTGTGGAAAACGATACAACCATTGATAGCACCAGCGGAAATATGAAATTTGATGGAACTACATTTACCATTACAGATTTAGATAAAGAAATCTTCGGCACAAATGAATTTAATTATGTTATCACTGATAAGGAGTTCAGCCCCGATTAAAGTGCCAGAACTATTCCGATACGGTGGAAACATAACCGATGGAAAAGCGGAAACAGTGTATGCTATTACGTTGAGAACACCCGAAAGCCGAGAAACCAAATAATCGTTACTCTACCAATGGTTTATGTCCATATCGAAAAGGTTGATGTGAGAATAGAATAATTCTGTTCGACTTATTCCGATTATTCTAACAGATTTGCTCAGCACAAGGAACCCTGCGTGGGGGCAGATATATTTGCAAAGGATTTTACATAAAAAGCTGCTGAACAATCCAGAAAAGGAGAGTTTCAGCAGCTTTTTCATACTCTGTACTGTGTGCCCATCAAGAAAATACTGGATTCTATTGATTGACCACCGCCTTTCGGCTGCATACATTCACCACAAATGAGCCGCCAGCCGTTATGTATTCAGGTGGCAGAAACCACCCTTTACAGAGTACATCACATATCATCAAGGAATTGCTCTCTCTCATCATTGTACCAGCTTTCCAAACATTGTGCCATAGCAACCCGTGTTAATTCAAAGATATTTGAGTGGCGAATAAATTTACTAAAAGCAATTCTATCTATCGGATAATCCATATACATACCTCCCAAGTTTCGATTGTTCTCTCACTTCTCTCATGCAAATGATACCATATCTCCCCAAGCAACGCCAAAGCCTATTTTACCGCAAGGTGCAAAAACTCCGCCCTCCGCGACTATTCCGCCGACAAAAATCATAAATTGAAGGGAACCCAATTTCAAAGGAGAACGCCATGAAACGATTTTTCTCACTTTTTCTTTCCTTCGTTCTGCTTTTTGCCGTCTGTGCGTGCAGTCGGGAGAAAAACCTGACGGAGCTTGAGGAAATCCAACAGCAGCTTGCCGAAATGGAGGGCTATGCCTGCACGGCAACGCTCATCCGCCAGACAGAAAACGGCGAAAAGATCTATGAGACCAAGCAATACTACAAATCCACGGGGGAATATCGCTTGGAGCTGACCGCACCGGAGACCGTTGCCGGCAACTACACCGTTTTTGACGGCGACCGCATCTGTCAGTACAACCCCAGAGTGAATGACCGCATCATCCGAGATGTGCCCGAATCACAGCACCGCAGTGAGCTGTTTCTGGGGCAGTTTATCAGAAACTATATGCAATCGGAGGGGGTCAGCGTGGAAACGGCTTCGTTTGATTCCTCCAAGTGCGTAGTGCTTGAGGCTGTCATTCCCGGCAACGATGACGGACTTGCCACAGAAAAACTCTGGATTGACCGTGAAAGCCTGCTGCCCGTCCGTTTTGTCATTTATGATGCAGATGACAAGGAGCGCTACCGAATGGACTATCACGAATTTACCTTCCATCCGCAATTCGATGCCGATACCTTCCGAATTACGGAATAAACACCCCTGTTTTTGTCCATACTGAAAACAGTCAGCAGGAAGGGCATCCACTTACATATTATTCTTCCGCCGCTGACCAGACCAAACAGCGGAGTGTGAGAACATGATTGTCAGACGAGGAGATATATTTTTTGCAGACCTCAGCCCTGTGGTGGGCAGCGAGCAGGGCGGCATCCGTCCCGTTTTAATCGTGCAGAATGATATCGGGAACAAATACAGCCCGACAGTAATCTGCGCCGCCATCACCTCTCAGATGAACAAGGCGAAGCTGCCGACGCACATCGCGCTTTCCTCCGCGGTATATGCACTGCCGAAGGATTCCGTTGTGCTGCTGGAGCAGATTCGCACGATTGACAAGCAGCGCCTGCGGGAAAAGCTTTGCTGTCTGGATGATGCTATGATGCGGCGAGTTGACCGCAGCCTTCTCATCAGCCTTGGGCTGAAATGACTTTAAGTCGATTTGAGCCAAAATGAGATTTTGACTTGCTTAAACAAAAAACCGAGGATTGGACAGAATTCCTTTCCTCGGTTCTTCTTATTATCTATTCTTTTTACTTACCAGAACCAGCCACAGGAAATACAACAGGATAAAGACCACTGTAAATGTAACAACCTGTCTGAGGCTGATTGCCATGCCCGTAATCAGCATAAATCCATGATAAAGCACACTGCACAGGCAGCCTGATTTTATCGCACGGATAAAAAGCATTTTATAATCCATATTGATTCTCCTATTCTTTCCGCAGCCTCTTACTGCTCATTGGTGCCAAGGACAATGCGGATATCTGCACTGCCGACTGCATTCGGCAGAACCTCCACTCTGGCATCCTTAAAATAGCTGACCAAATCCTGCCCAACGCCCTCATTCTTTACCAGAATACGGGTATAGCTGAGCTTTTCGCCGGTATAGTTCGTCGGCTCTGTCACAGTATAGCCTTCGTTCTTCAAAAGCTCCGTGAACCGTGCTGCCAGACCTGCTACCGTGCCGCCGTTGGAAACCTCAATGGTCAGATCCTTGCTGTTGCTGCTGTCGCTATCTGTATTGCCGGCAGGGGCTACATTATAGAACAGGCGATCCACCACCTCTGTCGTTTCGGCAGGGTCATGGATAAAGTAGGACACACCGCTGATATACTGACCGACACCGGGCAGGGTTTCCATTGTCATTTTGCTCATATCAATCTTGGTGATATAGTTTGCATACTTCAGTGCATCGGAAAGGCTTACATCCGTATCTACATATTTATACATCACCTTGATATAGTCCCCAAGGTTTTTCACAATGCTTTCCGTACTCAGCACCTTTGTTGCCAACGCCTTTAAGAACATCTGCTGCACCTGAATACGCCCGACATCACCGTTGGCATAGCCCTTACGGAAACGAACCAGCTGCAATGCCTTATTGCCATCCAGCGTTTGCAGACCTTTTTTCAGGTCAATCTTGATATCGCCGGTATCGCTCATGTCCCATTTCATATCCCGCGGCACATCTACCTCAACGCCGCCAACGGCATCGACGATTTCTACCAGTGCGTTAAAATCAACCTTTACATAATGATCAATCTTAATCCCCAGCATATCCTCCAACTGAAGCACTGCCGCCTGCGGACCATATTCCTTGCCGCCGATGGCATGCACTGCGTTAAACTTCATGACACCGTATCTTTTGCCCAGAAGCTGCTCTACATCGGTGCAGACATCCACACGCGTATCTCTCGGAATAGAAAGCAGGCTCAGGCTTTCCTGAGAGCTGTCATAATGCACAACAAAGGCAACGTCCGTTCTGGTGCCGTCCGCATCTACGCCGAACACTGCCACATTCAGCTTCATATTTCTGCCCAAAAGGGCATCCAGCATACTGGTTTCATCTGCATCCTTGGCAATCGTGTCACCGCCAAAGGGCCACTCTCCCGTTACCTTATGATAGGCGAAGCAGGCACCGCCTGCCAAAACCACGAATACCATTACGATAGAAAGCATCACCTTGAAAAAGGTTTTCACCGGATTGAATGGCTTTCTTCTTTTCGGGTGTTTTCTTGTTCTGCTCATGGAATCCCTCACTCGTCTGTCTTTTATACGTCCTCATTCAGCTGATTGCCTTCTTGATTGCTTTCGTTGAACTGATTTTCTTCCTGCTCCTCCGTGCTGCTTTGGGGTGCAATGCCGTAAATACGCTCATTCACCAATTCCTTAATACCATCCTCATCCAGCTCGACATATCTTCCGGGATTACCCAGATAGGGAACGGTATCACTGGTAATCTTTGCAGGGTCTAAGGCCTTCACATATTTCACATACTTCAGCGCTTCGGACACGGAAATATTACTTTCGGTGCAATCCAGCGCAACCTTTACCAGATCGTTCAGATTCCGCATCAGGGTATCCGAGCTGCATACCTTTTCAATCAATGCCTGAATGAACTGCTGCTGCACCTCGATACGCTTCAAATCCTTCTGCACATAGCCGTCTCTGAAACGAACCAGCTGCTCTGCCTTATCCCCATCCAAATGCTGCATTCCGGGGTACAGGTCGATATACAAATCCTGATAAGGGTCTACATAATACAATCTTTCTTCTACATTAAAATCCACGCCGCCGACGGCATCGACAATCTGGCGGAAGGCAGACAAATCAACCTTCACATAATAATCCATCTTCATGCCGAGGATTTCCTCCAGCATGGCAACGGAGAATGCACAGCGGTTATTTTCGCCTGCATAGGCATGCAGCTCTGTCAGCTTGCACTGCCCGTAAACGCCGTTCTGTTCGGGGACATAGGCATTTTTGCTTTCCAGATAATCGGTCATTTCCTTTGTCATGATGACCTTGGAATCTCTGGGAACAGAGATAAAATGCAGCTCCTTCGTGCCGGTATTAAAGCTTGCGACCATATTTACATCCGCGCGGACACCATCCTCATCCGTACCAAAAACGGCAACATTGATGATTTCATCCTCCTCTGGGTCGGTCGTATCCGATGTTGTAAAATCGGATTTTTCCGCTTTATTTTCCCATTGCTGCACCGCAACCCAGATTTTCGCGCCGGCATACGCCGCTACCAGAAGCAGCAGCAGCAAAATCACTACCAGAATATTTCTGCGCCGCCGTTTCTTCCGCTCTGCCTTTCTGCGGGACATTCTTCTGCCCTGCGCCACCCGACGCGGGTCGATATACGGCTGCTCCTCCTGCACACTTCTGTGCCTGCGCGGCTGTCTGTGTGGCTCCTGCGTCTGCCTGCGGCGTACCTGCCGCTGCTGCAGCTCCATCTCCTCGGGAGGTCTGCGCCGTCTTCTGTATTCTCTCTTTTCACCCATGGTTTTTATTCTCCTCTTTTTCAGAGTTCTTTTCGCATGAAATTTTTCATAACCCTATAATTATAGCAAATCTGCCAAGTTCTGACAATATAGAAAAGCCGAATCTCTGATGTTTTTCAGGAAATTTCCTGTTTTTTCCGATACTTGAAACAATACTATTTTTATTATACACCATTTCTCTGCCCTGAAAAGAGACAATTTTCTTAATTTTTCAACGGATTTTGTACTGCCGAAAAAACACAACGAGCCGCTTTCCTTTACATTTTCGACATTTTCTCGTATAATCCGTATTTATAGGGATAAAAAGATACAGGAACAAAAAGGAGGTATCCGCATGAAGGACCCCGAAAGGACTTCTTACCTTAATAAGGCAAAAAAATTTCTTTCCACGCCCGCCGGCATTGCGCTCACACTTCTCTGCGCCGCCGTTTTCATCACGGGCATTGTTTATCTCATCACCACAACGAAGATTTTATATGTCGGCTGGAACATTCTGCATGCGCCCACAATGCTGCTGCTGAATATTCTGCCGGTGCTGCTGGCATTACTGCTGTTTTTCTTTCTGACCAGAAAAATCGGCTTTTCATGCAGTCTGGTCGGGATTGTGCTGATATTCTTTGCGGTTGTTGACCGTGTGAAGGTTTCCATGCGGCAGGAGCCGCTTCTGCCGACGGATCTGACCTTGGCAAAGGAGGTCATCGCCATTCTGAAAACCTTCCCCGTTTATCAGCTAGTGCTGATTGGGGTCATGCTGATTGTATTCGCGGCGCTTCCGGTATGTAGCTTTCTGAAATCGAAGGCTATTGTACTGCCACCTCTGCCGCGGATTCTAGGACTTGTGCTTGTGCTTGCCTGCGGCTTTGGGGCAAATCACCTCTGGTATGCGAATCAAACGCTGTATGACAGCTATCCGACTGTGGACAATCCTTATTTTCAGGTGAACCAATACAACACACGCGGCATGATTTATTCCTTCCTGCATCAGTTCAACATCATGCAGGTTCAAGCACCCGAAGGATATACTGCGGCGGACATACGGACACTGGAGGACACCGATTGGACACCCTCTGTCAGCACAGAAAAGCGTCCGCACATCATTATGATTATGGGCGAAGCATTTTCCGACCTGAGCGAAAATGCGCATCTGGATTTTACGGGCTACCGCGACCCGATGAAAAACTGGAAGGAAATCTGCGCGGAGGAAGGCACCATCAGCGGGCATATCGTTGTGCCGAACTTCGGCGGCGGCACCTCCAATACGGAATATGATGTGCTGACAGGCTGTGCAACACGATATCTCGGCAGCTCTTTGCCCTCCTACAGCTTTATCCACAGCGATTTTGACGGCATGCCCCGCCAGCTGCAAAAGCTTGGCTACGAAACGCTTTCCATTCACCCCGGCTATGCATGGTTTTATAACCGCCAGAATGTATATCCCGATCTGGGGTTTGCAGCCTCTTATTTCTTAGAGGATTCCTTCGACCTTGCGACGCAGGGCTATGGCGGCTATGTGAACGAAACGGCAACAATGGATAAAATCATCGAAACACTGGATACGCACATCAAGGAAACGGATACACCGCTGTTTTCCTTTACGGTAACAATTCAGAACCACGGACCTTATGAGAAAAAATACGGCACACTGGAGCAGAACTTCTCCAGCGATATTGAGCTGAACGAAACGCAGACAGACCTGCTGACGCAGTATTTCCAAGGAATTGGGGATGCGGATGAGCAAATCGGGCGTTTGAAGGAATATGCAGAAGGCTCCGATGAGCCCATTGTTCTGGTTTATTTCGGCGACCACCTGCCCGGTTTTTCCAACGGGATGGAGTTTTTCGACCTGCTGGATTACCCCATTGATGCCAACGGCTCGCCGGAGGAACAGCTTGCCGTTTACGAAACACCCTACCTCATCTGGCAAAACGAAAGCGCAAAAGCACTCGAAAATACAAAAACGGTAGCGGAAATCGGCCTGCCGGAGGACGGACTCATCAGCTCGCAGTTCCTCGGCTCTGCTGTGCTGGAGCTATTCTTGTCTGACTATGAATCCCCTTTGCAGCATGAAAATAATCAGTTACGCAGAGAATTGCCTGTTTGTGCAAAAAATATCTATGTTGATGCAAACGGAATCTACAAAACAGAAATTTCCGAAGAACAGCAGAAAACGCTGCAACGCTTGATAAACTGGCAATATTACAAGCTTTTTGACGAAAAGAACCCTTAACAGCATACCGAAATCTGTTTCACACCAAGAGAATTTCTCTTGGTGTGTTTCTTTTTATGAGGTGTTTTTACTCTGACATGTGACAAGAATGTGACAGTTTCCTCTCTTTCCGCCACCTAATTATTTCCATTTATAGTATAAACTTCTTGTTAATATTTTCCATTTTATGTAAAAAATCGTTAGTAAATACACTCCATCTTTTTCATGATTTTTTCGTTTCTTAGCATTGTATTTATTTTAATACAAACATTTCAACAAAAAATATTGTATTTTTTTAATTTTTTTATTGAAATTAAGCAAATTATACGGTAGAATAAGGTTACTACAAATCACCGCAGTAATTTTTATTTCCAATGTCTTTTTTTACAGACAAGGAAATCGGAGGGAGGGAATTACGGCGGCAGAAAAGTTTCTCGGAAGGAAATTTTTCACAACAGGAGGTTTTTTCTACTCCAGCTATCATTCATTATTTTCTTAACGTAAGGAGGAATACTTATGTCTACAACTGAAAATCGCGGTCAATTTGGTTCAAAGCTAGGCTTTATCCTGTCCGCAGCAGGTTCTGCTGTAGGTCTGGGTAACATCTGGAAGTTCCCCGGCAAAGCGTATAATTGCGGCGGCGGTGCTTTCCTGTTGGTTTACATCATCATGGTTGCTCTGATCGGTACCACAGTTATGATGGCAGAATTTACGGTAGGTCGTAACGCACACAAAAATGCACTCGGTTCCTTCCGCGCCATCAGCCAGAAATGGGGCTTTGCAGGCGGTCTCGGCGTTCTGACAGGCTTCATCATCCTTTGTTACTATTGTCAGGTTGGCGGCTGGACTATGAAATACATCTACGCTTACATTGCAGAAGCAAAGATGGTATACGCTGATCCTACGGCTTACTTCCTTGGCATGCTGGGCGCAAACGGCTTCCCTCTGCAGGGTGCTGTTATTTTCCCTCTGATTTTCCTGTTCCTGACAGCCTTCATTCTGAGTCACGGTACAGCAGGTATCGAAAAGATGTCCAAGGTTCTGATGCCCTTACTGTTTGTACTGCTGATTGGTCTGATGATTCGCTCCTGCACACTGCCCGGCGCTGACGCAGGTCTGAAATACATGCTGAATGTTGATTTCTCTACTATCAACAGCAACGCTATTCTGGTTGCTCTGGGTCAGGCATTCTTCTCGCTCTCTCTTGGTATGGGTATCATGGTTACATACGCTTCCTATCTGTCTGATGAAGATAACCTGATTTCCAACACCGGTATCGTTTGCGTACTGGATACTCTGGTTGCTCTGTTCGCAGGCTTCATGATTATCCCCGCTGTATTCGCTACAGGCATCGACCCCGGTATGGGCGGCGGCTTCGCATTCGCAACACTGGCAGGCGTATTTGAAGCAATCCCCGGCGGTACACTGTTCGGTCTCTTGTTCTACTTCCTGCTGTTCTTCGCAGCAGTAACCTCCTCTACTTCCATCATGGAAGGTACGATTGCATTCCTGATTGAGGAAAAAGGTCTTAAGAGAAACCATGCACTGCTTGGTACATCCGTTGTTGTATTCATCATCGGCGTATTCTACACACTGTCTCAGGTTTACATGAACATCAAGGGTATCTGGGTTTCCAAGAACGGTATCGAATACCCCATCTTCGGCGACTTCCTGGAATACCTGACAGACAGACTGCTGCTGCCTCTGGGCGCACTGTTCTCCGTAATTTGTGTTGGTTGGGTTTGGAGCCCTGAAAAATCCGTAGAGGAAGCTACTTCTCACGGCAGATTCAAATTCTCCCTGGCACCTGTTTACAAATTCATGGTAAAAATCGTTGACCCTATCGCAATCGGTGTTATCATCGTTGCAGGTCTGGTATTCGGTATGTCTATTTCCTAATTCAAAAATTTCTCAAAAAGAAAATATTTCTTAAAAAGAAACATAAAAGCATACTGTTGCATAAACGATATGATAAAAAGGACGAAGGCTCCCCCTTCGTCCTCTTTTTTTGCCCATAATTTAGCATTTTTATAGGTGAAACGCCATTATGTATACTGTCCTTTTATTCATACTATACAATCACATTTCATTTTTGCCATTGACATTAAGAGAAACACGCCTAAATCTTAACGGTTTTTTTATGGAAATTTACATGATTTTCCGCTATTCTAGCCTTAGGATAAATTTGTAAGATATTGGAACTGCATACATTTTCTTCTTTATCAGGAAAGATTCCCTATCAGACATCATACAACTTAGAAGAGGGACTGAGAAAAGGATGTCTGGAAAGAAGGCCATTATATGTATCCATTATGCGTTTTATGTCGTTTCAGTATTCTTGCATCTCATCCAGCGAAACAATAGGGCTTCAAATCTATCGTTTATCTGTAAAGGAGGAATACTTATGTCTACATCAGCTGAAAATCGTGGTCAATTTGGTTCGAAGCTAGGCTTCATCCTATCTGCAGCAGGCTCTGCTGTAGGTCTGGGCAACATCTGGAAATTCCCCGGTAAGGCTTATTTCTGCGGCGGTGGTGCCTTCTTGATTATCTATCTGATTATCGTTGCTCTGGTTGGTACAACCGTTATGATGGCAGAATTTACGGTTGGACGTAAAACACACAAAAATGCAGTTGGCGCTATGCGTGAATTAAACGCAAAATGGTCCTGGGTTGGCGGCCTTGGCGTTCTGACAGGCTTCATCATCCTTTGCTACTACTGTCAGGTTGGCGGCTGGGCGATGAAATATATCGTTGCCTACATAGTAGATGTAAAAACCATCTGGGCTGACCCTACAGCTTACTTCCTGAATAATCTGCTGGGCGCAGACGGCACATTCCCTTTGCAGGGCGCTGTCATCTTCCCCTTCATCTTCTTGTTCTTAACGGCATATATCATCAGCCACGGCACAGCCGGTATCGAAAAGATGTCTAAGCTTCTGATGCCCCTGCTGTTCATCATGCTGATCGCTCTGATGATTCGTTCCTGTACCCTTCCCGGTGCAGATGATGGTCTGAAATACATGCTGAATGTTGATTTCTCCACTATCAACGGCGTTGCAATCCTGACCGCTCTGGGGCAGGCATTCTTCTCCCTCTCCCTTGGCATGGGCGTTATGATGACATACGCTTCCTACCTCTCCAATGAAGATAACCTGATTTCCAACACGGCTATCGTTTGTACATTGGACACTCTGGTTGCTCTGTTTGCAGGCTTCATGATTATCCCCGCTGTATTTGCGACAGGTATTGCTCCCGGTATGGGCGGCGGCTTTGGGTTTGCTACACTGGCAGGCGTATTCATGGCTATTCCCGGCGGCCAGCTGATTGGTACCGTATTCTATTTCCTGCTGTTCTTCGCTGCAATCACTTCTTCCACCTCCATTCTGGAAGGTACGATTGCTTTCCTGGTAGAAGAAAAGGGATTCGAACGAAAGAAAGCACTGCTCGGTGCATCCATCGTTATCTTTATCATTGGTGTTATGTATACACTTTCTCAGGCATACATGAACCTGAAGGGTATCTGGATCTCCGGCGACGGTATCAGCTATCCTATCTTTGGTGACTTCCTGGAATACCTGACAGACAGACTGCTGCTGCCTCTGGGTGCATTCTTTACAACTGTATTCGTTGGCTGGATTTGGGGTACAGACAATTCCGTAGAGGAAGCTACCTCCTATGGCAAGTTCAAATTCACCCTTGCACCTGTATACAAATTCATCGTTAAAATCCTTGACCCTATCGCAATCGGTGCTATCATCATTGCAGGTCTTGTATTCGGTATGTCTATTTCCTAATAGAACTCAAAAAAATGAAAATCGGCTGAGGCGGAAGCTCTCCCTTCCTTGCTTCCCCTCTCCGTCATTTAGATTATTACGCGGCAATGACAGAGGACTCGAAAGAGCCCTTTGTCATTGCCATTTTTCTTTTTCGGAAATCCCTTCGCACCATAATCGACTTTTTCCATAGTATAAATATTGTAAATGCCAAAAGGAGGAAACACGCATGAGAGAAATGTGCAGAAACTTCGCCTGTAATCAGCATTGCAGACAAAACAACACAGAGACCGCTTCCGCCACGCTGACACCGGCTACCATGATAGGAAATTGCAACGCCTGCGTGCTGGAGCAAATTGGGCCGGCGCAGGCTATGGTGCCCTTCCAGCCCTATGAAGCACCGATGGAGGCTGAGCAAAGCCTTATCTGCGGCACGGTCTTTGCCGATCTGGCTATCCCCTATTGCTCCGGCTGGAATCTTTATCGTTTCGGAAGGGGGGCAGAGGTATGAATCAGGAGGAATTATTGAAATCCTTGATGGAGCTTGACTTTATTGCTGTAGACTTGGGGCTTTTTCTGAATACGCACCCCGATGACAGCGATGCCATTGCAGCATACAATCAGGTCATCACTGCCGCTGACACGGTTCGTATGAAATACGAGGAGACATTTGGGCCTCTTTGCTCCTTCCGCAGCTATGCCGCCAATACACAGGCTTGGCAGTGGATGGAAAATCCATGGCCTTGGCAGAACGATGCCAATTTTTCTCTGGCAGGAAAGGAGTGTAAATAAATGTGGATTTATGAAAAGAAATTGGAATTTCCTGTGAAGATTACAAAACCCGATGCGAGACTTGCGAAAATCATGATTGAACAATATGGGGGTGCAGATGGCGAGCTGGGTGCATCCCTGCGGTATCTCAGCCAGAAATTTACGATGGTAACGCCCGAGGCAAAAGCAACGCTGAATGACATTGCTACAGAGGAATACGAGTGTCACATCTATCAACTATCCCCTTCATACAGCAGAATCACAAACTAAAAGCCCCATCCTTGATGGGGCTTTTAGTTTTCATTTTCCCCATGAAAAATTGCAACTACACTTCGCATTTTCTCCCCAACTTATCACAAATCAGCTTTTTCTGATAACTTCCCCAAAAAAATAAGGAGTAGCGCATCAGATGCACCACTCCCTGCAAAACCTTTCGGTTTTCAATCTCTCGCCCCGCAATGCCGCATCGGGGCATATTCAGCTTATCAGTTTAAAGGAGATAGGATTTCTTCGCAGCTGCCGGAATCGAACCGACGCACTCGCTTGTGCCCATTCTCTATGCTGCGTTAGTGCCGGGTTGCCCCGGCAAGGGGAAAAAATGCTGCTCTACAGCTTAATGAGAAAGAAACCTGACAACTTTCTGTCTCGGCACTGCTATTATAGCATGTCTTGCAGAAGGGGGTGTAAAGAAAAACCCCCTTTTCTGCAAATTTTCTTTTCATTTTGTTGCGGTCAACAAAATGGTGGTATAGAAAATTACCCCTTGTATTTCTTCGGGTGCATCCCCCAGAAAATAAACTGCTCTTTGATTACACTTTGCTCCTGCCAGCTAAAGCCTTCCTCCTGCAACCATTGTCTCATTCTGGCTTCTGCATCCTTATAGTCATATATCTGCCCATATTTCATTCTGATTTTCAGATAATCATTCATCCCAATGCCGGCCTCTCGCAACGCTCGAATCCTGCTCTGTTCTTTTTCCTTGCTTTTATCCTGCACAAATTTTTCCATGTAGATGTATTCCTTCTCATCGTCCGAAATCTTCGCATCCTGCAAAGCAGCCTTTTTGGCCGCATTGTCCTTATAGTCCGCTGCTCGCATCAGGTAGTCCGCAACCTCGCCCATGCTGTTTGTCCATTTGAAGTAGTCCAGAATTTCCTTGTCCTTCTGCTTGTCACTCAGAATACTTCTGTAAAGGATTGCCTTCTGATCCGCGCTCAGTGGTGCGCTGCGAATCGCTCTGCGCTTGTCTCTCCCCTTGTCCTCTCGGTTCATTTTGTTAATGCTTTCAAAGGCTGTGGTGTTCTTTGCCCCTGCCTGCCGCAGCTTTTCATAGGTTTCCGTACTTTTTTCGCTCAATGTCCGGTTCTTCTCCATGTGCGCCTGTGCCTCCGGCACTGCCCATTTCCCGAAAAGTGCCGCCTGCGCCCAGTTCGTTTTCTTGTCTTGGTCAACCGCAAACTGTAGCTTTTCCCCCTTGTTCGTCTGGGTGTAGCTGCCGCCCTCTCGCATCAGATCTAAACCCTTCACAGTTTTTCTTACCTGTCCGCCTGCAATCGGCATCCCCAGATACCAAAGCGGCTTTTCCAATTCCTGCTTAATGGTCTGCCGCGCCTTTTCCTTTGTGTCATCGCCGCTTGCCGCATCCCCGAAAGCTCCTGCAATCGTTGTCACACTCGGAAGTGCCGACTGCACAGGAATACGTCCCCCGTCAAAGAGTAACCCGCCGACAAAGGGCATATTTCCGCCAATATCTCCCAGCACATTTTCCAGTGCCTCGGAAGGCTTTTTCTGCTCTACGCGCTCCGTCAGCTGCACACCGTTTCCTTTTGCCGCATCCTCCAGAATATCCAGCGTATTGCGTACCTGTGTCCCCGTCAGGTCGCCGATTGCCTGATTGGCTGTGCTGAATGGGTCTAATGCGGAACGTCTCCCCGTCAGCTTTTCGTAAACATCATTGTAGATGTAAGCCCCGATAATAAGCCCACCGTATGCCTTCATCATTTTTGCAACGCTGCCCTGTGCCTCCTTCGGGATATCCTTCATCAGATAGCTGATCTGGTTGTTCACCTCAAGCTGAAACATCGTCAGCGGTTTCAGGGTCTTGCTGGAAAACATCGTAGGCATCGCGCCCTTGCTTCTCCCTGCAAAAAGTCCTCTTGCAAAATCGTCAGCATTTTGGATTGCCGCCGTTTCCTCCATGCCTTTTTTTAGATTGTCATAATAACGGCTGCGCCAGACTGCCTGCGTGGTGAATTTGTCCGCCGCCTCCATCCATTGCAAAGGGTTCCAGTTCCCGCCTGCCTCGCTGATTTTCTGCATGGTGCTTTTGTAAAGCTGCTCCGAACCCTCTCTTGTCGCAAGAAAGGTGCTTTTTTTCGTCAGCTCGTCCATCTCTCCCTTTGTCATATTTATAAGGGATTCCTTTAGTCCGCGCAGATTGCTGCCAATGCTCATGTTGCTCATGCCCTGCGTGATGGGGATGAAATTTGTCAGTGCGGATCCGATATTTCCGGCTACCATGTTTCCGGCAACTCTGTTTTCTATCGCGTTTACTGCCTTGTAAACCTTTCTGCCGAATACCTCCGTTTCCAGAATACGGTCAACCTTGTGCTTCTTTCCGGCAAGCAGGTCTGTGTATGCACGGATGTTGCTTACATAGTTCTGCAAGCTGTGATTCTGCACCCCTTCGTAAATTTCATCAATCCGCTTTTCTTTCTCCGCAGCAGTCAAGTCCATGTTATTCTTCACCGCATCAACCCTTGCCCGGATGCCCTCATCCGAAAGCGTATATCTCATGTAGTCCTCATAGGAGCGCAGCCGCTTAATATCATCCGTATGGTAGATGACATCCGAAATGTTGTCAATGTATTGGTCGAAGGCACGCAGCGCATCGTAGTCCGTTTCTGTTCCGGTTCTCGTCAGCAGGTTTCCTGCCCATTTCTTCCCCGGGCGGAAGGTTTCCGTTCTTCCGGCAATGTCCATCGGCAGCTCCTTGGAGGAAAAATCAAAGCCCAGCTTTTTTGCCATCGCCTCTACCACGTTGTTCGGGTCATCAAAATTCATGTGAGGGAAGTACCCTTCAATATACCCAACAGGCTCATATCCGTTGCGAATCAGTGCCTCATTGATTTTCGGGTGGATTTCCTTGTAGATTTCCGTAAATTCTGCAATCCCGTTGTCAATCCGCTGCAGCTGCTCCCTGCTCAGGCTCCTTTCGATGTGCTCAATCTGTCTGCGCAGCTCCTGCTCGTTTGCAATTTCCTCTACTGTCGCTCTGCCCTTTTTGCGCTCCATCTGCCGCAGCTGGTATCTGTTTTCTCCCAGCCACTGCACCAGGGCACTCTCGCTTGTTTTCACATTTTCACCGTTCGGCAGCTTGATGGGAATATTATTCTTTGTGCTGATGTCCGTCTGTTTCAGCCTGTCGATAAATGCATTCTTGAAAAGCGTCCTGTCTCTCTCATTTGCATGAATCGGGTCAAATAAGGTCTGCTTTAACCGCCCTGCCTGCTCCTTCGTCGGGGCAATCATGTCAAGGATTCTTTCCTGTGTTTCACGCATCAGCCGTAAAGGGGAAAGGTCGCGCCAGCCCTTTTTCCCTTCGCTCTGAATGGGAATATCCCCCATAATGTCAGAAAAATCCCCGTCAAATCTGCTGTTTGCCTGCTTTTTATATTCCCGAATCATCTGATTTGTGGCATAAAGCGGCTTCTCCGCATTGTAAACCTCAATCAGGTCGTCACCGTTCAGCCCTGCATATTTTTTTGCCGTTTCTGCATCCAGTTCCCCCCGATGCAGCTTGTCCAGAAGTGCCTTGTCCCCCTCTGTCAGGTTTTTTCTGCTGCGCACCTTGTCTGCGGCTTTTTTGTATTGATACCTCTGGTTATATAGTTCCTTCATTTCCTTGGTTGACATTTTGTTATAGTCCACCTGCAAAGGGATTCCCTCCTGCATCAGCTTTCTTTTCTGCACTGCCGCCCTGTCATTGGTGTAAGCGGTCAGCTTCTGCAGCTCCGTCTGCAGCCTGTCCATGGCAGAATCAAATTCCGCTTTCAATCCATCCCTTGCGCCGCTGTCAATGGTTTCCGCCAAGGGGATCTCTCTGTAGGTCATCTCATCCGCAACCTCTTTGATTTTCAAAAGCTGCTCCGCAGGGTTCGTAATTTCATCAGAAAATAGCTGCGGCCACTTTTCATGCAGCTCCATCCACACGGAATCAATGTTTCCTTTTTCTCCTACGCCTACACTGCGGATTTTCCCAAATGTCCCCTTTCGCCACTGCTTGAAATCGGGGATGTTGCTTGCATCCTGTCTGGAAATTTTCAGCGTTAGCCCTTTCAAGTGGTTTTTCAAGTCCTTGTCAATATCCGCCCTGTTGCTGATGTGTCCCCTGTCAAAGAGTTCATTGAAAATTCTTTCTCTGGTCTGCTCGCTGATTTTTCCTGTTCTGCCTTCCAGAACTGCGGTCTGCAGCAGCTTCTTTGTTTCCTCTGTTTCTCCCTTTCCGGAAAGAGAAAGAATTTTCTTCATTTCCTTTACTGCTCCTGTCTGAATCTTTTTCTCTGTATCCTTTACCCTTTGCGTGCGGATGCCAAGCATATCTTCCAGTTCCTGCATGCGTCCTGTAATCTTCTTCACTTCCGCATCAAACTGTTGGCTGTCACCGCTGTATTTCTCGCTGATTTCGCGCAGCTTTTCCCCCATGTAGTCGGGGTTGTTCCAGTTTTCATATTCCTGTCGGATTTTCTCCGGAATTTCATCCGCAGAAAGAAGTTTCTTCTCGGATAGCCCCGTATTCTTGACACCCTCTGCCGTCTTTGGTACAGTATTAGCAGAGAATTGTGCAGTTGCGTTTTCAGGCGTAACGGAGGGGCTTGTTACATCTCCGGGCAGCACGTTCTCTTTTTTTATTTTTTCTCCTGCCTTGCCGATTCCCTTTTTCTGCAACGCCTTCTCCCGCCGCATCGCAAGTCTTGGCTCCAGCACCTGTCCTGCCTTCTTCGCCCCGGCTCCCAGTGCCGCAAGCCCCACGTTAAACGCTGCATCCATTGCCTCCTGCTTTCCAACATCCTTCGCAATCTCCTTGCGGCTTTTTCCGTCTGCCATCCCGGCCGCAATCGTCATCGGCGTGTTCACCATTGTGTCCGCCGCCTGCTGTCCCAGAAGCCCTGCCGCCACTCTCGCCGCCTTCGCGTTTTTCGGGTTCAGCAGAATTTTCGCCGCCGCCTTCTGTGCAATGTCCGGTGCTGTGCTTGCCGTCATCCTCCTGCCAAGCGCGCCCATGCCCTTCAATGCCGCTTCCTCCGCCGCCTTGCCGATGGTCATGTAGCCTGCGCCTGCCTTCGCAAATTCTCCGGTCAGCCTGCCTGCCGCCGCCATGCCCTTGTGGTTGCTCTGCGTCTGCTTGAAAAGCTCCTGCATCGCCTCGTTCTGCTTCGTCAAAGCATCATTCCCGATTAGCTTTACCGCCGCATCCTTGCTGTTGCCGCCCATGCCTTCCAATAGTCCTGCCGTAAAGGCTGCACCGGGCAGTTTTTTCTGCAGCTCTGCCTGCTTCTGTGCCCCCCTCCGGTATGCCGCAAGGTCTGTGCTTTTGTTCTTGCGCAAATCCTGCCCGATGCTCTGCATCTCTTTTCTGATTGCCCTGCTCTTTTTGTGCTTTTCCAGCAGATTCTTCACTGCGTCTTTCGCTCCGGTGTCTCGCACCACCTCCACAGGCTGCCCCCCGGAACGCAAAGAGGCGGCGGATTTCTCCGCCTGCCCCATCTTTTTTAATTCCTTTTTCGCATCATATTTTTTCAGTTCCTCTAAGGATAACCAAGCCATTCGCCGCACCTCCGCCTGTTATTTCATCGTTTTCAGGAAAGCATTGTAGGTAGCCTCGTTGATTGTTCCGTTTTTCAGCATATTTTGAATTGCAGTGTTTACAAGCGGATTGCTCTTTGTCCCGTAGTAATTCACAAGGTTCTGCAATTTCATCAAGCCTGCTGCACTGACATCCGTTGTCCCTTTCCCTGTTCCGCTACTACTGCTACCGCCGTTTCCGCCGCCCTTGCCGCTGTTGCCTTTGCCGCCTTTACTGCTTCTTGTCCCTCCGCCGCTCCCTCGTGTCACACTGCTGTTCACCTTAGCGATGTTCGCCCTTGTCAGCATTGCATCCAGTGCAAGCTGCTCCAGCTCCGCATCCTGCATCCGCTTCAAATAGCTAACGTCATAGCCCATTGCCGCCAGCTTTTTGTAGTCGCCCATCTGCAAGGCAAGGTCAATCTGCTGCTGCCGCAGTGTGTCCGCATATTGTTTGCTTGCCAGATTCTCCTGATAGGTCTGGCTGTTCAGGCTGTCGCTGTATTCCCGCAGTCCCTGCTTGTAGTTCGCCGCCCACTGGTTCCAGCTGTTTCGGTTCGCCGCCTCGCTCTGCCATGCGTTCATCGCCTGCTGCGTTGCGTCCGCATAATAGCCGCTGATGTCGCTGTCCGCCTGTGTCCGCGCCTGCAATGCCTGCAAAGCATAGTCTCTTAATGCCTGCTGCCTTGCCTGCTCGTTGCTTGCAAGGCTGTTTTCATAGTTCGCCGCAAGCGCAAGGTTCGCGCTCTCGCTGCTGCCTCCGCTGATGCCCAGTGCCGCCAGCTGCTGCGGCAGTGCGTTTTCGTTTTGCCGCTTCAGGATGTATGCCTGCCTTGCCAGCTCGTCATAATTGCCGTTTGCCTTCTCCTGCTCCGTCCGGTTCTGCGCCAGTGCGGCGGAAAGCAGTGCCTTCCTCTGCTCCGCAAGGCTCTCTGCCATCTCGTTGTAGCCGCCGAAAAGCTCCTCCTTCGTCATGCCGTTGTATTCGGGCAAGGGCTCTCTCTCTCCGAAAAGATTGTCATAATTGCTGTAAATTTGGTTGGTGTAGCCCTTGTTCGTCCCGTTCGCGTTCAGCCAGTTCAGCTTGTTCTGCCGCTCCTTCTCCAGCTGCACCATCTCCTGCGTGTTGCTTGCGTTCTTCATCGCCGCCGCATAGTCCTTGTTCGGGTCGAAGTAGCCGAATTGCCCGTAAATAGAATTCGCCGCCGCGTCCTGTCCTGTGCCGTAGCCTGCCGCTGCCAGTGGCGTGCCGCTTGCCGCCATGCCGCTGTTTCCGCCGCCGGATGCTGTTTTCAGAGCCGTTCCGTTCGGCGCAGTGTAAAGCCCGATGCCGTTGTTCCCCTCCGTAATGCCGCCGCCGTATTTCGCCAGCAGCTCCGCATTGGAAAGCTTCACGTCATTCGGGTCGGAAAGCCGGAAGGCAAAGGTGTTGTTTTCCTTTCCTGCTAATTTCTCGTTCACTCTCTGCATCTCCTTTGCAACCCGTGCATCGTGTCCGGCAATGTCCCCTCCGGTGTATCGGTTCACAAAATTGCCGTCCTTGTCATAGGTCGTTTGTGTAAAGGTACCCCTGTTGTATTGGTCTACAATCTTGTTCCCCAGCTCGTCACCGCGCACCACCAAATCTCGTACCCAGCCGATGTCGTTCTCGCCTAAGCCGTAGCCGTTGCTGTGCGCTAAGGGATAATATCTGTAGTTGTCCCTCAGCTTCTCTGCCGCGCTGTGCGCCGCTGTCATGCCGCCTTGGTCGCCTGCCGCCTTCGCTTCGTTGTATTTCTGCTGATAGCTTTTTAAAAGCCCCTGGTCGGGAAGGCTCATGCTCCCGTCCCCGTTGTAGGTTCCCTCGCCGCTCTCCGCCTTCTGGTGGGCGTATTGTCTTGTAATGTAAGCCTGTAGGGCTGCCCGCTGCGCCGCGTCCGTGCTCCCGAAGGAGGTCGGCGCGGTCGGGTTTTCCGCCTCTGCCGCCGCCTCTGTCTGGGTCTGCGTGGTCGCTGTCGGCTGTATTGCCGCCTTGTTCGTGTTGTTCAGTGCCGCCTCCGTGCTGCGGTATTGCCCCTGCGGTGCGCTTGCCTGCGGCATCCCGCCGTAAATGTCGTTTGTGTAGCCCTTCGTGTTCGTTCCGCTCGCGTTCATCCAATTCAGTTTGTTCTGTCGCTCCGCAATCAGCTGCGCCTGCTTCACGGGGTTCTTCTCGTTCCGGATGGCTGCCGCATAGTCCAGATTTTTGTCAAAATAGCCGCCGCTGCTATTTCCCTTTCCGTCTCCGCCGGAGGAAGAGTTTCCCTTTCCGGAAGAGCTATAAGAGCCGCCGTAAATGCTGTTGGTGTAGCCCTTTTTGTTCGTCCCCGCGGCGTTCATGGCATCAATCTTGTTCTGTCTCTCTGCCTTTAGCTGCTCCTTCTTTGCAGGGTTTTTTTCCGACTTGATGGCTGCCGCGTAGTCCTTTTTCGGGTTATAATAGCCTGCCAAGATCTCACCTCCTTATTTTTTGCACGAAAAAAGCGACTTTGCAAAGCCTGCATTGTCGCTTTTCCTTATGCCGCTGTTATTTATGTCAGTTTTTCAAAATCGTAATCTTTCTCCTCTTTCCGTCCCAGAGCACCGCATGCCCCATCGTCTCTGCAATGAAGCGCAGGGGCACAAGCGTCCGCCCCGTTCTCTCGTCAAGGATGGGTGCCTGCTCCATCAGCCGCTTGCCGCCGTCCACCAGTGCCGTCTGGCTGCCAATCGCAAGCTCAATGTCGTGCGCCCTGCTGCGGATGATAATGCGGCGGCTCTTTGCCAGCCATTCCACCCTGCATCCAAGGCTCTCGCCCACAAAGCGCAGGGGCACCAAGGTTCGCCCCGTCTTTTCGTCTACAATGGGCGGCTGGTCAAGGGAAATCTCCTTCCCGTCGTCAAATGCCTTGTCCTTCCCGATGAAAAGCTCCACCGCCGTCCCCTGCAAATCCTCCCTTGCAAGGTCAATCGCGGTATACATGTCCATCACAAACCCCATCCCTAGGTCCTTCGTGCGGTAGGTGATGTATTCGTAGGGAATCCAGAAAAAGCCATGGTCTGCGTAGTCCTCGCCCCAGCTGTTCTGGCATTCCAGAAAGCCCTTGTAGTGTCTGCCGTGAATCGTCCGCTCCTTCGTGTCGTCATAGCCGATAATCAGCACGGCATGCCCCCCGATCAGAAATGTCCCTAAAGGCAGTCCGATACATCCTTCTGTGGGCGAATAGATTTCCTCCGAACAGGTCATCCCTAAAAGCACGGGATTCTGATTGGCCAGAGCGCGCTTCACTTCCTCAAGCGTGTCCACCCTCGCATAGTTTTTGCAGTAGTATTTCGGAAGGTGCGCCTCCTCCTCCGCCGATACTGCCATCGGGGGAAAGGTCAGCTTGCCTGTTTTCTTGAAACTCTCTTGGTCGTAGCTTGCAAAGGGGTAAAATACCTCGTCAAACACCCCATCACTGCATAATGCCTTGCAAACGTCTAAAAGCGTGCTGCCCTCTGTGAAGGCAATGCCGTCTCTCGCCTTCACCGCTCTGGCAAGCCCCAGAGGGGAAAAGTTGTATTTCCGCTCGCCCCAGTCCTGCGTTTCCTGCAAATTTTTCAGCGCAGTCCCTGCAAAGCTGTGGCAAAAGCCGCTCTTGCCCTGTCTGCGAATCGGTCCGCAGCTCTGCCGCAGGCTCACCCTCGTCGGCAGCTCTCCCCCTGCGCATACGATTCTGCCGTAATGCCAGTCCCTCTCGTCTCTGGGGCTTTTCAGTAATGTTAAAGGTTCGTTCATTTCCTTCCCTCCCTTGCTTTTAAAAGCCTGTCTGTCAGTGCCATTGTCCGCAGCATGTCCTCGCTCAGGTGCAGTCGGTGCGGATCTGCAAAGCATCCTCTTGTAAGCATCTCCTGCACCAGTTCCCTTGCCCAGCTCGGCACCTCTGCAAGCGTTTCGTATCGCTTTTCCATCTCTGTCTCCCTCTTTTCCTTCCAGTCGCTCGTTACCTCAAAATGGGAACGGTCGGGCGTGTCCCATCTGCCGCCCCATGTAATTCCCAGCCGCGCCGCAATCCTTCCGCATCTGTCGAAAAATGCCGCATCGGCGTATTCCTGCCCCTTTACGTTCTTGCAGATATCCCACGCCAGCCGTCCGGTGTGGCGGCTTTTTCTCGTCCATGTCACAATCGTGCCGGCTCTCGTCCTGCCCTGTGCGTAAAGGTAGTCCTGCCGCTCCTGCGTGCGGTAGGTCTCCGTAATCAAAACGGGCAGTCCCTCCTTTTCGCATTCTCTGAGAAACGCCCTGCACGCCGCCTGCGCCGCAGGCAAAAGCGCGCCGATGTCTCTGCATGCCTTCGTCTCATTTGCCATCGTCCTCGCCCCCGATGCTTGCCGCAGCGTCAATCCGCTCCGCTGCAATCTTCAGTCCCTTAATCAGCATAGGCGGCACGTTTACGCCCATTTCCACCAAGTTCTCTAAAATGCTTCTGATTTCGTTTACCAGATAGTTCGCCAGCACAAACCACCCGATAAACTGCATAAATCCAAGCCCTACGCCGATGGTCTCGCCCATCTGCGCAAAGGAATAGCCGATGTAAAAGGCGATGGCGATTACCACCCAGTACCAGACCTTCTTCATCGCGCCGATCGCGCCTACCTTGCTGCAGCTTTCCCCCTTCATGCGGCTTTTTGCCCAGCCTGTCAGCCAGTCGATGAGGTTGAACGCCAGAAAGCCGGCAAAGAGAAACCAGTATTTCCCCAATGCCGCCGCCATCGCCGCCAAAAGCGCGCCGCCAATCATGTTTACCTTGCAAAATGCACCTGTCATGCGCCTGTCTCCCTTCATCCCATCATGCCGACCAGTTCCTGATACTGCTCCTCTGTGATGCGGTTTGCCATCAGGAATACATCCAGCTTGTTCAGCATATCCTCTTTTTCGTATGCGCCTCTTTCAATCAGCTTTTTCAGTCTTGCGTATGTCATAATGCAATCTCTCCTTTCAAATCTCCAATTCCTTCATGCAGACCAAATAGTCTACATTGATTGCCGTCTCCAAAATCGCCTGCTCCTGCTCCGTCAGCGTCTCCGGCACAGGCTCCGGCTCCTTCGGCGGCTCTCCCCTTAAAAATCGTACCGTAGCACCGTTTTTATAGTGCCGCTCCACGCTGCCTGCGTGCGCTTCTTCCTTCTGCATCCGCTCCACCTCATTTCTCGTCTAATTGATAGGCAATGTCCACGCTCCCACGGCACTGCCGCCCCTCCGGCAATGTCTCCGATGGATTCGCAAAAAGAAAAGCCATCTGTATCTCCAAAGAACGTTGAAAAGGAAGGTATCCGATAAACGGAATCACATTCATGTAACCATCCTTCCGGTCGGTTGCGGAACTGCTGAAACCCTTTCCTTCCGTAATCTTTTCCGCCAGAATATTGACCCAACTGTTTCCTACCTGCAAATTTCCGAAAAGATCCCGCTGGTAGATCGTATTTCTCCCTTCCAAGCTCGGCAAAAGGTAGGTAAAGTCCGTTGCAAGCAGATGTCCAACCATGCCATAATTAGTACTGGCTACAGCCATCCGCACATCGGCAAATATCTCTCCGTCTATCAGAATACGCATATCCCAAGCACCTTCGCCAATATTCGCACCTGAAGAATTGTATGGAATACACCCAAACAAATCCGCCTGCAGCAGCTTTCCCGTTCCGCTGATTACCGCCATGGTATGCCATTTGTTCGGCGTGAGGGTAACCTCCCCCGTGCGCACTGTCTCAAAGCCGCCTGCGGCATTGCCCTCCTGCAATTCCTTCAAAAATCCTTTCATGCTCCTTCACCCCCTTTATTTCACAGTAAATTTCTGCACTGCCAGCCAACCATCGCCATTTTCGGTAAATGTGGACGGTGCCATCGTGATGGCGTTCACGTTCGTGCTTGTTACGCTGCCCGGCTGTCTTGTGCCCGTCTTGTTCTGTGCAATCGCCGTCCCGTTGTATGTCACATCCACGCTCGCGCCGCCTGAGTTGTAATAACCGCACGCACACGCCAAAAAGGCATTGGGTGCTGCGGAAGTGGTTGCCCATTTGTTCGCATCCGCAACACTATCCTGTCCGCCCAGCTGTGCTGTGCCAAAAAGTGCAGTTGCGTTCGTCAGTGTGTTATAAATGCGCTTGATCAGCGTATCCGAAGCATTCACCGCCTTCAGGAATTGCAGCATATTTGCAGTATTCTTGTATGCCTGTGCAATCGCCTTCAGCGCAACACCGGAGGCAGCAACTGCGGTCATGGCTGTGCTGCTCGCAGCAACTGCGGTCATGGCTGTGCTGCTCGCAGCAACTGCGGTCATGGCTGTCGAATCTGCCGCCATTCCGGCGCAGCCGGAATAGCCTGCAGATTCGAGGTTTGCAAAGCCAACCACCAGTTTCGCAATCGCCATGTCGTTCTCCTTGATGTAGCTGTTGTAGTAGGGCGAAGCCTGCACTGCGTCTCTCGCAATCCGGCTTCTGCCGATGGCATCCATCGCCCCCCTGTTGTTTGCGACCCTCTGCATGGCTGTCTGGCTGTTTGCAATCCGCTGCATGGCTGTTTCGCTGTTTGCGATGGCGTGCATCAAAAGCGCATTGTCTGCAATCGCCCCCATGGCTGTGCCGTTTGCCGCAATCGCCGCCATGGTTGCAAGCCCCTCCAGTGCCGCCGCGTCCATCCCGTAAACCAGAAGCATCCATTTCCCTGTGTGCTCTGCGGAAAATGTCGTCAGCATTTCCTCCAATGCCTCTGCGTGCATGTCCCTGTCGTTTGCCGCCGCACGGCTCATGCAGAGCTTCTTCCAGATTCCCTTGTCCTGAAAGGTGTAGCTTTCCTCCCCGAAAAGCTTGTACTGCGCCAGCCAGTGTGCCGGCAGAATCTCCTGCTCCAGCGTGTCCTGCCGCGCAATAAAAATCGGTTCGCTCATGCCTTCTCCTCCTTCCTGTAATATAAGCCGCCGCCCGAAACCCCAAGCCGGTATTTCTCCCCGGTCACATCGTCAATGATGTATGCCGCATCCGCCGCGACCTTTGCCATTTCCTTTCGCAGGGCCGCCGCTGTCGTGTCTATCTCCCCGAAGATGTCCGCCTGCCTGTTCTGTGGGTCGTAGATCCGCGCCTGCATGTCTGCCGCCCCAATCGCAACCACCCTGTCCAGAACAAATCGCACCGTAGCCGGCTGATATTCGCCCCTCGGCTCGTAAGGCTCCGTGTTGTCCTTCGTCAGCACGTTTGCCCCGTTCCAGTTGTCAATGTCCGTCTTCGTCAGCCCGTCCAAAAGTGACTTGTTCGCATGCTCGTGCAGTGCCGCAAAGGCTGCCGCAAGCTGCTTCGCCGCCTCATCCGTAAAGTTGTTGTCCGTCAGCACCTTGTAAAGCGTCTCGCTCCCGGTTCGCTTCTCCCTGTCCTGCTTTTTGTCAAGGGCGGTCTGCATCGCGGCGGAAATCGGCTTGTCGCTGTCCTTCGTCATGTCAATCATCCCCAGCTGCGCCGCCATGAAAAGCACAAAGCGGTTGAAGGCAGGAATGATGATGTCCTTGGAAAGCTCATCAAAAACCGCCTTCGCCTCGTCCTCCGGCTTCTCCATGGGGTTTGTCTGGGCGGAAACGCCCTTCCCGTTCAGCGCGCTGTCCAAAATGACGTATGCCGCCGCATCCTCTCTTTTCGTATCTGCCATAATAACCCCCTTATCCTTTATAATTTCCATTCTCTGTGTATTCCATGGCTAAAGAATAAATCCCGAATGGCTCGTTCAGCTGCTCGTTGCGCAAACTGAATGCAACCTTGTCCACCTTCTTGATTTTTATCTTGCCGCCAATCGTTCTTGGCGTGTCGTCTGTCGAAAAATTGATTCTCTCCCAGTTGATGTGCGTAAAATCGAAGTACATCGCCCGCGCGCCGCTGTCGAAAATCTCACTCCAGACCCCCTTCACCTGTGCAAATACCTTCGCCCCCGTTGCAATCGCAGGCGCAAGCACAAAGTCAAGCCGGCGGAAGTTTTTGTTCTTGTAGAAAAGCTTTCCGGAAAGCTCTGCCGTGTCCCATCTGGCAGAAATCGCCCTGCCGTTGTCGTTGTAGCTTTTCTGGTTCGTCACATCGTCAAAAAATCGGAAGAGGTTTCCCTCTGCATCCCCAAAGCAAAGCCGCCCCTCCTTGTCCTCCCAGAAAACCCTTGCCGGCACATTCTCCCAAACATAGCATTCGTATTGAAAGCTGCTGTAGGGGTTGTCCCTCTCGTAGCTTTTCTGTAAGCCGTCCAGAAGGTAAACCCTGCCCCCTCCGGTGCTGATGAGGTAAAAATCACGCCAGATATATGCGTACGCATCCGCAAGTCCCTTTTCCGCCGTCAGCGCATTGTCAATGTAGTAGCTTCTGGATTGGCTGTATTTCTCCCCCGTCAAGTCCGCCGCCGTAATTGCCATAATGCCGATGTCCGTCAGGAATAAAGGCTCGCTCCCAAGGTATCCGAAGGTGTGGCTGCCTAAAGCCCCTCTGCCCGTCAGCGTCCCGATGATGGGGAAGGTCGCGTCCTTCTCGCCCATTTCCCCCTTGCGCAGGATGACGTTTCGCCCCTCCTCTGCGTCGCTCTTGTGCGCCGCAAGCCTGTCGTTGATGATGCTGTAGCCAACAATCGCGCTGCCGTCCTGCCCCAGCGTGCTGTACCAGAGGTCGCCCCAGAAAAACCCGTCCGCCATCTTGCAGTACCAGTCTCGGTTCGGAAAGTCCGGGTTGCCGGAAAGAAACATCCTGTCCATTGCCCCGTTCACGCCAAAAAGCGAAATGATTTTGCATTTGTTGATTTTGTCCGCATATCCCTTTCTCGTCTTTGCCGCTGTGATTTCCACGTTGTCATATCCCACCACAGGGCTTGCCCCCGGCGCGGTCGTAAAGGTCACAGTTCCCTTCTTTCTGTCCACCGTGAAATCTGTGCCTTCCTTCTTCTCTGTCCATTCGCCTTCCTTCGTCATGATGCGCACCGTAACC
This sequence comes from Anaerotignum faecicola, assembly GCF_003865035.1. Lineage (NCBI taxonomy): Bacteria > Bacillati > Bacillota > Clostridia > Lachnospirales > Anaerotignaceae > Anaerotignum > Anaerotignum faecicola. The sequence continues at coordinate 270,487 of NZ_BHVZ01000014.1, read as the reverse complement.
TTGTCTGCATCCAAATCCTTCGCCGTCAGCTGGTAAACCTTCGCCGTCCCGTCAGAAAGAAAGCTTTCCTTCCATTTTCGCCCGATGAGGTTTAGTGGCTCTAAGGTTGTGCCGCCGCCTGTCGGCTTTCGGCTGATAATCACTGTCGGGATGTATGCCGCATCCTCTAAGGGTTTCACCATGAACGCCTTTGGCTTTTCCTCCTTGTCCGTCTCTGTCTCGGCTGCGGCTGTTTCCTCTGTTTCAAATTCGCCGTAGCAAAGTGCCTTTTTCCCGTCAAAAATGAATAGCTTGCCGTAGAACTGCCGCCCCACGCTTCTCTCGTCCGCCATGGCGGTGTAAATCGCCTTCCCCTCCAGATAAAGGCTGTCTCCTGCATGAATTAGAACCTTCTCCTCGTTCTTCTCTGCGCTTCTGAGAATGTGAACCCCGTTGATGCGCTTGCCGGAAAATTGTGCAATCCGTTCATAGCCCTGCCGCTTGCGCACCTTCCCCGGCACATCTCGCATCATGTTCGGCGCGTTGGGGCTTCGGGTAATCTCCACATTGCTGGGGCTGCTGTTGAGGTCAACCCCCTTGAAGGTCTCAATCTTCACCACATTTCGGGCAGGCGAGGAAGGTACACTGAATCTCCCCATATCCTATGCCCCCTCCCTAATAGTAATTTTTTACACTCGTCCAGCCGCCGCTGCCGGCGTTCCTGCCGTCTGCCTTTCGTCCGCTTTCCGCAAGCCGCTCCATCCATTCAAAGAATTCGTTCATGTAAATCTGTGCAATGCTGATGTCGTCATGCTTGTATAGCTGCCCTGCCATGTAGTGCGCCACATAATGCGCCGCCTCCTCGTGCAGGTCAATGGGAAAGTCTGCCGCCGTTTCCGCCGTAATCCGCGTGGGGTATGCGTTGTACCAAATGCGGAACGTCCCTTCGTCCTCTGCCGGCAGCAGCAGCACATGGTCACCCTCCATCAAATAGCCTGAATAGGTGCCGTACTCTGTGCCGCTTGCCCGCTTGATTTTGTCAATGCAGTAAAAGCCCTCCGCCAGCTGCCGCAGGTCGTAGGCAAGAAAACCGCCCAAAGGCTCTCCCTCTGTGGCGGTCTCTCCCTCTCCCTGTGTGATTGTCAGCAGCTTCTTCCAGTATCTCCCGTTCGTTGCCAAAAGCATCAGGGCTTCATTGGCGGCGGCAGGCATACCGTAAAGGTATGCCGCGTTGTTGCTGTCCTTCGTCAGAGCCACCCCGTCCAAGCTGTCCATCTTCCGCAGGCACGTTTCCTGTAATTCCTTCCAAGTAATGCTCATTCGCCCGTGCCTCCTTCCTCTGTTCCACAAGTCAAAATCCTGATTTTGACTTAGGCGTTCAGTGCCGTCAGGTCTGTGCCTCCGGTTAAACCTTCGCCACAGAGTGCCGCACCTCTCCAGTTGTTGAAGCCTGCCGCAAATCTGCTTCTGCCCTTGAATACATTGGCATCTGTGTTGTGGTCAATGTAGCTGTCCACCTTCAGCTTGATTCTGTCCAGCCAAGGCATGCATTCGTACTGCTGCATGTAGTCGCTGTCCATCAGAATGAAGTAAGGCTCGCCGCCGATGGTCTTAGGCAGTTCCGCCCACACCAGCACGTTCCACAAGCCGCACTGGAAGTTCCAAGCGTTGTTGTTGTTTCTGGGGTCAAGCTCACTGCCGACCGCCGCCAGAACCGCTCTTTTCAAGGGGCCGCTGTTGGGAATAATGATGGTGTCGGGCTTCACGTTCAAAAGGTTCCCCTTGTCATCCTTGAAGTCCTGCATTGCCTCCTGCACCGCGTCCAGTGTCAGCACGCTGAATGCCCCTTTGAACAGGTTGCTCTGCTTCAGCGAAACGCCGTCCACCTTGCTGGGGTGCTCCTTGAAGAAGAAGGGCTTGCCGTCCGCACAGGTAATGCTGTATTCCTTTTTGCCCCATTTCATTTTTGCATTGTGTCCGTTGGAAAGCAGTGCTGCGCCGAACTGCTCTCTCGTTCTGCCGTAGCTTGTGGTAAAACGCTTCGCCGCATTGCTGATATCGCCGATTTTGTTGTCCTCCATCATTTCCGCAGTGATGGAAAAGCCCAGCTTCCATGTGCTGGGTTCAATCACCTTGCAGAAGCCCTCCTGAAAGCTGTCCTGTGGTGTCGCGCCGTTCTCGCCCACATCCTGAAAGTTGCCAAGAGAGGTCATGGTTGCATATTTCTCCGCAAAGTTCTTTGTCTTGTCCATGTAGAAAATCTTGCTCAGCAAGCTGGTTTCCTCAAAACTTTCTACGCCGGCCGTAATCATGCTTTTAATAGGCTCCTGACTCTTGCCGAAAACGCTGTCGTTCAGGCCGCTCGCCTGAGAAAAAATAATTCCGCTCATGTAGTTCACTCCTTTTTTTTGCAATAAAAAAGCAGTCATCCTCTGACTGCATCCGTTATGTTTAATTTAGCGGCTCAGCCGCTTACTGTCGGTAGGTTTTCCTCGTTGCACTTCGGAAACCACTATATTTCGCCGTCCATTCCTCGCCTCACCCAACCTGTCGGTCAGACGTTCGCTCGTCATAACCGGACGGCTCAACCGTTACCTGAAATAGCCGCAAGCTGTTCCGTTTGCTTCGTCCACATCTGTGATAGTAAATACGCCGCTTGTCGTGGTCGCTGTCACGCTCAGCCCTGCCGTCCCCAGCGTCACCGCTGTCCCTGCCGTAGGCTTTGCGTCATAGGGCACTTCAAATCTTGTGGTCGCAAGCACAGGCATCACCGGAACCACGTTTCCGTCCCCGGGGCCCATGCAAATGTGTGTAGGCTTCGCCGTTGCCGCGCATTTTGTCACCTTGTCCGTATAGGTCAGTGCCTCGCCCAGGGCGTAGACCTCGCCGCTTTTCGCAGGCAAAAACTCAAAAGGCTCTACACAGCTGTTCTGTCTGTCTTTTACTTTAAACATGTTCTCTCACTCCTTTTCATTCCGTTGCTTTTTGATTTTTCCAATACATTTCCGCAATTTCCTCATGCGTTGCATTGGGGAAATATTTTTCGTACTCCGCCGCAATCTCTGCCGGCACATCTCCCTTTGCGTTGCTTCCCTTCGTCTGGCGCAGGTGTCCCTTGCTGTTCATTTCATTCATGGCAGCCTGCTTTGCCGCTGCGCTCTGCTTCTTGCTGATTTCCCTTCTGTGCGTTGCCGCGTAGGCATCCGCAAGCGTAATGCCGGGTGCGTTTGCCCACATCTGCAGGGCGCGTCTGCCTGCTTCTGTCTCGTTCAGCTGCTGGGGGCTTTCCAGTCCGCAGTCCGGAAACTCCTTCTTCATCGCTTCAAATTCCTTCGCCATAAAGTCGTTCGCCGCCTGCTGCTCCTGCTGGTGGATCACCTGCTGTGCCTGCTGCATGGCAGGGTGGTTCTGAATGTAGCTGTCCAAAACCTCCTTGGAAACGCCCATTTCCTCCAGCTGCTGTCTCTGCTCCTCTGCCGCAAATGCACTGCGGTAAGCAGTCAGGTCTGCCTCTGTCAAAATCGGCTTGTTTGTGTAGGGGTTCAAAATCCCCTCAAACTGCCTTGCAATGCTCGCATCCACACGCTTTTGCGTTTCCGCCTCAATGCGTGCCAAAAGCTCAGGGCTGAACCCCTCGTCATCGTCCGCAGGCTCTCCGCCCTCGCCGCCTGCATTGTCGGTCAGTTTTCCTTGCTCCGCTTCGGAAACCGCTAACACGTTGCCCTCATTCGTCGCCTCACCCAACCTTCGGTCAGACGTTCGCTCCTCATGGTCGAGGCCAACGTCCGCTACTATGCCTTCCGTGCCTTCCTCTCCCTCTGTCGCGCCTTCTTCGCCTTCCAAGAAGTCCTCGCCCCAGAAATCTTCGTCATATCCTGCCATTCTGCTTTCCTCCTTTTCGCCGTCTACGGGGTGCAGGGGTGTCCCCGCATCCATTCCGCAGGCGGAATTTATTTCCGCCGAGGAGAACAGGCAGTTTCAAGCTTGCGCCGGAACTGCTCTGTTCCTTCCTCTGTCTCCCAACTTGAAATCCTGATTTCAAGTTAGCGCTTAGCGCTTATTACCTCTCAGGTCGCCGCCTGTCTGCTTCTTGGGTGCCTTTGTGCTTTCAGCCCCCTTTGTTGCCTTCACTTCCATCGTGCCGGCTCTACCAACTTCCAGCCCGTTTCCATGCTTTCTCATATCGTTCACCCCCTTCCGTCATTCCTCGCTTTTTCATCCACTCGCTCCATTTCTACGCATTTTGGTTTCCCTACGCTGCGCATGGCGGTAATATAAAAAGCCGGTCGCTTTCGCTGCCAGCCTTTCATCAATCGTCAATATAAACCTTTTCCTCGTGAACCTCCTTGTCATAGTTCACGCATGCAGGGTTTCTGCATTTGAATTTGAAGATATAGTAAGCCCTTGTCGGCATGTCTGCCCTGTCGTCATTTTCAAACAGCAGCTTCCCCCTGTCGCTGATCATCAGCTCTACGCCACATTCTTTACATTCCACCTGTCAAACCTCCCATCATTTCCATCGTGCTACCTCCGGCATCCTCCACCGCCATGTCCGGCACGCCCATAGGCTCTGCCCCCTGCGGCATCTGTGCCTGTGTCTCCGGCGGAAGCATCTGCTGCATCTGCATCTGCGCCAGCTGCTCCTGTCTCTTTTTCTCCAGTCTCTCCCGAATCTCTGCCGCGCCGGGGTAGTGCTGCCCTGCCATCATTTCCCAGAATAGAATCAGCGTCTCAGGGTCTGCCGGGTCGCCGAATGCCCCCGTCTGCAAATTCATGCGGATCTCCTGCCACATAGATTCTCTGTTCCCTGCAAGGCTTGAGGTGTTGTCCACGCTGAATAGGAAATCGTCCAGCCAGTACCATTCCCCGGCCGCATCCTGCGCCAGATAGTCGTATTTGTTGAATTCGCTGTAGGTTGTGCTGCCGTCAATGTTGTTGTGCCGCACGCTCCTCGGCTCGTCGCTGTAAGCCAAAAGAAAACGAAACATCACAGCATATAAATCCGCATACATTGCGTTTTTCATAATGCGCTTGCTTTCCAGTCTCCCTGCACTCTGCGCCACCGCAATCTGCTTTGCCGTGCCGCTGGTTGCCGTGCGGTCGGGTCTGCCCTGAAAGCTGTCTGTGATTCCCAATGTGCGCCGCGCCTGCTCGTAGTTCGCTTCTGCAATGGCTTGGTCTTGGCTCGTGTCCACCTGTAAATTATGTATCCCGAAAAGGTTCGCCTCGTCCGCCCCCTGAAAAATAACCTCTCTCAGCTGTTCGTCCGTCTTGGAAACCTCCGTCTTTTCGCTTCTGGTGAAAATACTGCCGCCCTTGTCCAGCTTCTCCTGAATCCGGCTGTCGCATTTCTTAATCATGTTCTGCTGGTCCATGATTTTGTCAATGTCGCTGTCGCCCAGTGCCTTCCCCCAGCTGCTCACGTTCTTGCGTATCACAATAGGGTAAATGTCCGGCTTATATCTCGGAATCCTTGTCGGCACCTCAACCGTCATCGGCTCAGCCTCGTAAGCGTTCCCGAATTCGTCCATCATCAAGCCGTTCTCGCTCACGCCTCGGAAGTTTTCTCCGAAAACCAGCTTCGCTGCTTCTTGAAGTTCCGGAGGAAAAGTCTCTGCCTCAGTCATCATGGGAATCACGCCGTTCCTTGTCTCAATGTCCTCGAAAAGCTCCATCTCGTCGCTGTCGTATTCCTCCGCCTGCGTGCTGCCGCAGTGCTGACAGCTGTCCAAGCCTGTCATGTCCGCCCCGCATTTCGTGCAGCGTTTCATCTTCCTTGCTTGGTAGTCCTCCAAGTCCTCCAGCTCCATGTCATTCACCCATGTGTATCGCCCGATGCCGCCCTTTTCGTTTCTAAAATACCCGAAATTGACGGTCACAACGTCCTCAGCCGTGCTTCTGCCGCCTCTGCTCTGGGGGTCGCTCTCCGTCTCGTCATCCACGTTTACGCCGTATTTTTCCTTTACATGCTTCTTTGACATTCCCATCTGCACAATGATAAAGTCCATGTCGTTGATTTCGTTTACCCCGTCCTGAAAAATCACTTGCCTCGGGTGCAGCAGGCTCACGCAAAGCTCCCCTCTCGTCTCGTGGGTGTGTCTGTTGCTGTCCCATTCCACAAGGAAAATGTCTCCCCCCTGTATGGGTGTGATTCTCTCGTCCATGTCGTTCAGCATTTCAAATGGCAGGCGGTCTGTTTCGTTCCGCAGGAAGTCCTCCAGCGTTTTCGCCAGCTCCTCATGCTCCTGCCTTCTTGCCGTCACCTTCGGCATGGGAAAGCTGCTGTCAACCTGTGCCTCCATCAGCTCCGCCACAATGTTTCGCACGCCGCTTGCCTGTGCTGTGCCTTGGCTTTTCGCGTTTGGCACCTTGTCAATCTCTCGCGTCCCGTTGTAAAGGGCGGTTCTCTTGTCCATCTGCGCAAATTCCTCTCGCATCGCTGCGCTGTTTCTGCGTAGTCTCTCCTGCCACAGCGGCAGTTTTCCCTGCGCTTTCTTCTTCCCGTCCAAGCTGTCCCCTCCTTTCCAAATTCAAAAATTAAAAATGTAATCCGTTGATTGCCTTTTCCTTCTTCTGCTGGTCAATCCCGATGTATCTTCTCGTAATGCTCGGGTCGCTGTGTCCCAGCACCTCCTGCACCATCACAATGTCTCCGCCTGTGTCCATGTATAGCCAGTAGGCGAATGTCTTTCTAAGCGTGTGGCAGCTCAGGCTTTCCTTGTAGCCCACCGCATCCGCCGCCTCGTTCAGAATCTGCCATACCCGTATTCTGGAAATCGGCGTATTCTGCTTGCTCCTGCTGTTGCGGAACGCAAATTCATAGTCCTTCTTTCCCTTGAAAAAATCCCTGTATATTTTTTGCAAGTGTGGGTTGATGGGTAATAGGATTGTCTCCCCTGTTTTCTGCTCCGCAATGGCAATGCGGTCTTTTCCTCTCAGATCTCGTACCCTGTATTGCAAAATGTCGCTGATTCTGCGCCCAAGGTAGACCCCCGTCATAAAAAGCACATAGTCTCTCTCGTTCCGCTCCCTGAGATAGTCCCCAATCACGCCCACCATCTTCCTGTCCTCAATGGGCATCACATATTTCAATCCATCACCCCCTTTTCACCTCAACCGCTACCATGGCAGGTTTTCCTTGCTTCGCTTCGGAAACCGCTATATTTCGGCGTTCATTCGTCACCTCACCCAACCTATCGGTCAGACGTTCGTTCCTCATAAACAAACGCCTCAACCGCTACCATAGCTACCATGGCGTACCCCATTTCTCTTTCAGGTATTCCTTCTCCTTCGCTCCGGCGTTTCTGTAGTCCTCCCACATGTCCGCCGTCCATTTCGCTTTCTTCTCCCTCTTTTCTTCCGGCACATCCATCCGCTGCTGTCCGCTCGCTCTTGCCATCAATGCAATCCCGTAAGCCATCACAAGGTCGTCATGCTCGCCCTGCTCCGCCTCCGCTCTCCCCTTTTCGTTGCGGATGAAGCAAAGCATTTCCTGCAGGGTGTCCCTGTCATGTACCAGATGTAAGTTGCTCCGCATGAACTCCTGCATCGTTGCCACCAGCACAGGGCGCGTCAGCCCGTTCGTTTGGAAGCCAAAACTTTTCCGAAGCCTGCCCTCGTAGTTGTCGTAGATCTCCCGCACATAAAGCTTCGGGTAGTGTAAGTATTCCAACACCTTTTGTGGGTGCGTGGAAAAGTTCGTCTCCACCGCCGCCAGTGCGTCATTGTAGTACCTGCCAAGGCAGTAGACCTGCTTTGCATAGGTGTCCTCGTCGCAGCGTTGCCATTTCAGCCGCGCCATCTGCTCCCCTGTAATGTTGTCAATCACCTGCACCGTAAAGGAATCGCTCCCTTCTCCTGCCGTGTCTCCGCCCAGCGTGTAGGGTCTGCCCTGCTCCGGCTCCTTGAAAAGAAGAATCTCCCCCTTTTCGTCCTCGGTAAAACGCCGCTCCTTTAAAAGAATACGGTCAAGCCTCTCCTGTGCCTCTGTGTAGGTGAAGCGTCCCCTTCTGGGTGTCTCCTCCATCGTTCGCAGCCGTATGATAATCGCCCTGTTGTCAAATACCCCTGCCCCCGTTGCAATAAATGCCTCCTCCGGTGTCGACGGGTATTCCTGATGAAATAAGTCTATGTCGTTGTTGCAGTTGTTCCGGATGCACCACCTGCGCCACATGATCTGCTCGTTGTCCAGTCCGAAGGCAGCCTTGAGTGCTTCTTCCTCCTCCGTCAGCTGCTCCCCGTGCCATTCCCTACGGTATTCGTCCATTTCAAACCATGCCGCAAAGAAGGGAATGTAGTCATTCCTGCCGGCTACCGCGTCATCCCACATGCTTTTGAAGAAGTTGAATCCGTTCGCCGTGCTTTCGATAATAACCATGCTGTCCCTTGTCGCAGGCACCGCCTGCATCAGTCCGGCGTAGGTCTCCGCAATCTCCCCCGGCCAGAACGCCAGCTCCGAGGCATGCACATTCGTTAAGGTGTCGCTTCGCCCAACACCCTTGCCCCCGGCTGTCGCACATTTTATCTTGCTTTTCAGTCCGGGAAGCCGCTCTTTTTCGCGCGGGTTCTTCGTGGGGTTTTCAAAAATCAATTCCTTGGCGTTGCTGTTCTTTAAAAGCGGTCTCGCAGGGTTTCTCTCCTGAAATAGCTTGCTCATGTTGAAAAGGTTCGTGGTCGCATCGTCCTTGTGCGTGATGATGAAGCTGTTCACGTTGCTTCTGGTCGCCGTTTTGTAATAAATCAACGCCTCCGTCAGCGTGGAAAAGCCCATCTGCCTGCTTTTCAAAATGATAATGCGGATCGGCTTGCCCTCTGCCTGCTGTTCCTTGATGCAGTCATAAAGCCGCTTTTGCGCAGAGTTCAAACGAAACGGAACAATCTTGCTTTCCTTTGTCTTGATGCAAAGAAAGGCTTCAATGTATTTCTTCGCATCTCGTAAAACGTCATACCTCGGCATCTGCACCACCGCTTTCCGCTTCCTCCAAGATTTCCTCTATCGTCTTTCCGCTCACGCTGCCGCCGCTTGCCGCCTGTTCCGCCAGCTTCGTGCGCTTCGTGTCGTTGGCAACGCGCTTTTTCTCCAGCTCCAGCCTGTCGGGGTTCTCCTTCCATTTGTCCTTTGCTTTGTTCAAAAGATAAAATTTGATTGCCCCTACGTCCGCAGGAACGTGCTGCTGCTCCGTCACTTCCTCCAGCACTTCCTCGGTGATGACCTTCCCGTTCGCGTCCGTCAAAACCTCGCCGCCTGTCCCCAGCATCGGCTTTTTCACCTTCATGTGCTTCTTGATGTCCGCGTTGTAGCCCAGGCATCGGTTCAAAAGCGAAACCTCCACCTTCTCAACTTCCTTCTTCTGCTCCGCTTTCAAAAAATCGGCACTGTTTTTTAAGAGTGCCGAAAGTGCCGGAATTTTCTTTCGCAGATCCCGAAATGTAGAATATGCCATTCCCAGCATTTCCGCCATTTCCTTTTGCGAAAGTCCCGCAAACGCCCATTCTTCAAGGCTTTCCATGTTTTCGTATATCTTTTTTTCGTTGCTGCTCGCCACCTTTTCACCCCCTTTTTTTTCGGCACTTTGCTGTTTTCGGTGCCGATTTTTTTCTGCATAAATTTCCGTGCGTATATCGCCGCATAAATGCAAAAGAGCCAAGAAAGCCCGAAATTTCAATACTTTTCGCCGCTTTCCTCGCTCTTTTTTTATTTAACATAACACCATATTGTGTTAAATATTTCTTTTTCTCCCCCTTATTAGGAAGAAATCCATTTTTCGCCGCTTCTGCTTAACACTTCCCCAAAGAGTTAAATAATCCCCGAAAAAGCCCCTTCCGGCGCATTTTATGCAGCCCCTCCCCCTGTTTATGCAGGGAAGGCAGCTGAAAAACTGCCTTCCGCTAACGGTAGGTAAGTTTTTCTCGCTTACGCTCAAAAACCGCTAACACGTTGTCCTTATTCCTCGCCTCACCCAACCTGCCGGTCAGTCGTTCGCTCGTCATAAGCAAGGACAACGTCCGCTACTAAGGAGGAAACAAGAAAGGAGAACCCTCGCGAGCTCTCCTGTATACCACTATATCATATCAATCGTACCAAATCGTACAAAATCGTACAAAATCGTTCCAAATCGTCCCAAATCGTCCCAAATCGTACATTTTTTAGTTTAAAATAAAAAAAACGCTGCACTAGTAGCGGTTGAGGCGTTCGCTTATGACGAGCGAACGTATAGCGAATGCTGTGTGAGGCGAGGAATGAACGCCGAAATATAGCGGTTTCCGAAGCAAAGCGAGGAAAACTGACCACCTCGCAGCGCTTTTCTCTCACTCCTCCGCCGTTTTCGGCACCCATTCCGTTCAATATCTGTTGTAAATTTCTCCTCTGTTCCCTGCATCAATTACCAGTACAATCAATTCTCCGTTGTCTACCGTATAAACCACACGATAATCACCCACACGCAGCCGCATCAGGTCGTCATGCCCTTTCATTTTCTTGATGTCGCTGCCGTTCGGTAATTCTTCAATGGCTGTTACAAGGCGGAGCTTCTCCTGCTTTGGCAGCTTGTCAATGAATTTCTTCGCCCTCTTTTTGATGATGATTCTGTACATCAATCAAGCCCCCATTCCTTTTTGCACTCCTCTAAAGAATAGGTAACATCCTTCTCCGGATCGGGATCATTCCGATAGCTTTCGTACATCCTTTCGCAAAAAGCATCATCCGCAGCCTCGTCCGCTGTTATCCCTTGCAAATATGCCAATACATAGCCCATCTTGTAATCAGGAACTCTTTCCAGTAAGCTTGCCGCCATTTCTCTTTCGCTCATTCCATCCACTCCCTTCAATCCTTCACATATTCCAGTATATCCCCCGGCTGGCAGTCCAGAAACCCACATAAGGCACCCAGACTCTTTGTGTCAATGTTTCCGCCCTCCTGAATCTTCTTCCAGGTTGCCTGCCCGATGATTTTTTCTTTTTTCATCGTGTAGCTTGTGATACCCCTTTCTTGAAATAGCTTCAACATTTTGTCATAGCTGATACCCATTTTATGCACCTCCTTCTTTCGTATTCTTATCATAACAAAAGCATATCACTATTTCAAGTGACAATATGCACAAACTGCTATCACTAACTTTAGTGATAATGTCAATAGACTGTCTCACCAAAAAAGCAAGGACACCTCAGTCCTTGCCTTTTTCATTTTCTTCTTAACTTCACTTTAGATTTACAAGACTTTGCAACCAAGGAAGCAGTGCTACATCATATATAATATGAATCACAATACTAATTACTCCCCTTAAAATATAATATTCCTTTCTCTTTCCTTCTGTCCAATTCGCAACCCGTTCCTGAAATCCTTCCGGATTTTCAAGCTGTTCTTTAAAAGCCTCTGCAAATTCCTCCGAAGAAATATGCTCTATCTCTTCTTCGCTGAAAGATATTTCTTCTTGAATGACAGAACAATCAAACTCTTTCCCTACTGATTCGAGATAATCTGCCACCGCATTCGGGTTATGGAGAGCCACTTCTTGCATCGTATCCAGTGCACCCTTCCAGTATTTTTGCAAAGCTGCACCCGGTTTTGCAATTTCCTCCATTTTCTTAATCAAAGCACTATATTCAGGACTTTCAAAAAAATTATTTGTCTTGAATGTCTCTATTGTCTTTTCCAATGATTGAAAATCTATATTTTCTCTCCATAAACGCATTACTTTTGATATTTCCTCTAGGTTATCCTTTAATTTCGGATCAATCAAATCTCTTTTTATTCCCAAATCGGCAAAATTCATTTTATATTTTGTTGCTAGCGCACTCAATTCTGCTAACTCCGGACAACTGAAAGAACCTAGCATCTTCTGTATCTCTTTCATGTCGCATCTTTCTTGCATATTCTTCACCTCCATAATATAACTCCGTTTATTGTTTCATTTTACCATAAAATAAAAATCCGCCTCAATAAAAAAATGTCTCACCAAAAAAGCAAGGACACCTCAGGTGTCCTTGCTTTTTTCTTTTTCCTTCTCATCCCAAGCCCTGCAAAGCTTCTCCATCCCCTCCGCCTCCTTCCGAAAGCAGGCAGTTCTGGAAAGTCTCGCCTTCCTCGCCACCCGCTCCCATGCCAGATGCTCCGCATGCTTCCCCCAGATGATCGTCCGCTCCTCCGCCGTCAGTGCCTCCGCCATCACAAGGCTTAAGTCAGAATGTAGGCGCAGCCTGTCTCGAATCGCTCTTTCGTTGGTGCGGATCCGCTCCTCTGTCTCCGCTCGCTTCAAAACCTTCTCGGCTGTGCTGTCCCCGTGTCCGCTCCGCCCGCCCACTGCGTCATATTGCACTGCGGAAAGCGAAATGTCCCGCAAACTTCTGCGCATTGCCTCGTTCCGCTCCCGCAGCCACTGCGTTGTTTCCGGCGTGTCTGCCATCTGCGCAATCAGCCGCGCCATCTCTTTCTTGCTCGTCACCTGCACCCCTCCCTCAGCTTTTCATATCTTCGCTTTATCCCTCTCTCCATCTGCTGCAGCTCCCCCCAATGCCTGCGGATTGCCTTCTCTGCGCCGCCCTTCTCCTCTCTCTCCTTCAGCTCCGCATATTGCAGCACCCGGCTGTAAAAGTCCGCCTTCTCCCCTTTTTCGATTAGCGCAAGCGTTCGCAGGAAAAGCGTCTGCTTGTCCGCCTCCGCCTCCGCGCGTGCCGCATCTAGGGCATCCGCCTCCGCCAAAAGCCGCTCTGTGCTGTTTTCCGCCACAAAGGCGCGAAGCCCTCGCAGCCAGAGAATCTCTGCCGCCGGGCTTTCCTGCTTCTCGTTTTTCATGTTATCACCTCGTCCGCCTTGAAATCAAAGATGTTCCTGTACCCATTCCTTTGGCGGTGCTTCCTTCGTCTCATGGAACCCTGCCGCGCTGCGGAAGGTCGTGCTTCTCGGCATCCATGTCAGCGCAATCGTTCCTGTCGGACCGTTCCTCTGCTTCGCAATGTTCAGCTCCGCCGTGTTCTTCTTCTCCGTGTCCGGGTAGTAATATTCGTCACGGTAAAGAAAAAGAATCACGTCCGCATCTTGCTCAATGTCGCCGCTGTCACGCAAATCCGAAAGAATCGGTCTGTGGTCGGCGCGCCCTTCCGGTCCTCGGCTTAGCTGGGAAAGTGCCAAAACCGGGCAGTCCCAGTCCTTCGCCATTTGCTTTAAGCCGCGGCTGATGTTCCCAACCTCACGCACCCTGTCCTGCCCCTTGCTCACAATCAGCTGTAAATAGTCCACCACGATGAACCGCGGGCGGATTCCCTGTCCCTGTAAGCCGTGCAGAAACGCGCTCATTTTTTCCACCGTCTGCCCCGTCTCGTCTCGGATGATCAGCCGCCCTGCGCCGCTTTCGTAGTCCGCGCGGTTTTCCGCCACCCCTCGCAGCGTCTCCTGCCATGCCGCATCATTCGCCCCCACCGCAAAACGGTCGTTGTCAATCAGAAATTCCGATGTGTAGCCGCGGTTTCCGAGGCTCTTGTCCGGCATTTCCAGTGAGAAGAAAACCACCCTGTCCGCTTGCTCCGTCATGCTTTTCTGCGCGTGCTTCGCAATGTCTAAGGCAAGCGCACTCTTGCCCATGCTCGGTCTTGCCGCCAGAATGCAGAAATCCCCGTTCCGCAGTCCCCCAAGCATCAGGTCAAGGTCAGTGAAGCCCGTCGGCAAGCCGACGATTTTCTTGCCGCTTTCCCGTAACGCCGCAATCTCGCGAATGTGCTTTTCCGTGGCATCCGCCAGCGTCACAATCTCCGCGCTGCCCCAGCCGTCCCCGCGCATGGCTGCCATGCTCCGGTCAATGCCGCCAATGTCCTGCCTGTATGCCGCCTGCGCCATCTCCTGCGCCGTCCGCACCACCCGCCGCAGGTAAGCAAGCCGCTTGAGGTCGTCTATGTAGCTGCGTAGGTAAACGCTCGTGGATATTTCGTGCGTAATCCCCGCAATCCGGTCAATCCCGATCCTCTCAGCCTCGCCCCTGCGCGCCAGCTCGTTCATCACCGTCACCGCGTCGATCTCCTCTACCCCCTGCATCGCCTCGAAAATCACCCGATACATCGGCGTGTAGAAGTCCTCCGCCAGCAGCATCGTTTTCCCCAGTGCTGCCGCGCTCCTGTCCAGAAACATGCACCCCAAAGCCGCGCGCTCCGTCTCCTCGCTGTGTAAATCCTTGAACGCGTCCATCCTGCTTCACGCTCCTTCCCCTTAGCCGCCGACCAGCCCTCTGCGGCTTGCAAGGGCATCGTTGCCGGGCGTTGTAGGCGGCGGTGTTGGCCGCTCCGGCGCAAGCGGTCGGTATTCGTTCTCCCAACCCTCCGCATTCAGCCACGTTGAGGGATAGGGGATGTATTTTCCCCCTCTCTCCGCCCACTCCATGCTGTGCTTCGCCTTGGCAAGCCCCGCCATGATTTTCTCGTAAAGCCCTGCCGTCACGCGCAGGCTGTCCCAACGCTTCACGGCAACAGCCTTGTTTTTCTTGTTCGGGTATGCCTCCCAGAAGGCAGCAAACGCTTCGGAATCGCTCTTGAGGATTTTTTCTTTTTCTTTTTTCTTTTCTCCTTCTCCTTCTCCTTCTCCTTCTCCGCCTTGATTGTTCCCGTTTGTTCCCGTTTGTTCCCGATTGTTCCCTTCGTTCGCTGTTTTTGCTGAAATCTCGGCATTTTCGGCTTTATCATTTTCTTCGGAAACTTTATCATTTTCGCCTTCCTTCGTAAAAATGCCGCTTTTTTCTAACTGCGTGTTTATTTTGAATTTTATCATTTCGGAGCGGATCTCCTTCAAATCGGCTTTCATGGCGCGCAGTGTTGCTGTCTGGCGGTTCCAATTCGTCTTGCCCCAGTGCAGAAGGAAAACTTCTCTCGTTGTCGCATCGTAAAGAATCATGCCACGCTGGATCATGATGTCCAGCAGCTTCTCCAGCGTGTCCTTGTTGTATCCTGTCTCGTCCACAGCCTTTCGCATCCGGAAGGCATAGCACCCCAGAGTGTTCACGTTCGCATTGGTCTGTAAGTACATCCAGAAGTATTTCTCCTCCGGTGTCAGTTCCCTTGCCTCGTCCGTCTCCCAAAAGCTTCTTTCAATCTTGCTGTAGGTCATTCCCATTCTCCGTCTCTCCTTTCAGCCGCATTGCCCATCTGTCCAGCTTCTGCTCCATTTTGCACCCAATTCCCGCAAGCTGCCACTGCCGCAGGATGCCGCTCATCGCCGCAAGCAGACCTCCGACGAACACGCTCAAAAACTCCTCCGCCTGCTCCTGTCTCCAGTCTGTCGGGTTCTCCTTGTTTCCAATCCTCCGCCTCTTGAATGCAACGTACCGCACAATGCCGCTAAGCGCAATCAACTCCCGCAGTCTCTTCTTCAGTTCCCCTGCACTCCGTGCCGGCTTCGCATGGCTGTCGCTGTAGTCAAGCACTTTGTAAATCGTCTCCCCGTCAAAGGTGCAAAGCATCACCGCCAAAACGTCTGCAATTTCCTCCTCCACTTCCTCACTTGCATATCTGCCGCAGGCGAATTTCCGCCCCCTCCTCCTGCTCTCCGTTATGCTCTCCAGCAGCAGCTGCGCCGCATCCGCAAGCTCAGCTGTCTCCTCGGCAAGCATCGCCATTCTCTCGCCCATGCTGACCCTCTCGCAAATCAGCTTGATGTTTTCCTGCATTTTCTTGTAGTCCGCCATCCTTCTCCGCCTTTCTCTTTTGGTAGTCCTCTTTTTTCTTCTCCAGCACACGCTCCCTGTGCCTCCGATAATATCTCGCCTGCCGCGTCAATGTCTCATCGTTGATGCAGTCCGGATGCACGCAATGCAGGCAATCCATGTTGCAGATTTCTTCTTTCCTCATTGCTCCGCCCTCTCTCCTGCTCCTTTGTATGTATCCTCTGCCCTTGCGAAGCAATGATAGGGCAAGTTTTCCTCGCTTCGCTTCGGAAACCGCTATATTTCGCCGTCCATTCGTCACCTCACCCAACCTGTCGGTCAGACGTTCGTTCCTCATAACCGAACGGCTCAACCGCTACTAAAGCCATGCTATGCCCTGCGATGCCTTCGCCCTGCTATGCAGTGCCCTTCCTTGCTATGCCTTTGCCTTGCGCCGCATTGCTCCTCCAAGCCATGCCTTTGCTGTGCTTTGCTCCTCAAGGCTATGCCTTTGCTATGCTAATCTTTGCTATGCCTTACCCTGCCACGCCATGCCATCGCCATGCGTTGCTTTGCTATGCCTTTGCTTTGCGACGCAGATCTTTGCGCTTCGGTGCCTGGCCTTGCCCTCGCTGTGCTTTTCTGTCCTTTGCCTTGCCTAGCCTTTGCTATGCTTGTCCGTGCGCAGCTATGCAATGCCCTTGCTATGCCTTTCTTTGCAATGCAACGCCATTGCTGTGCTTTTCTGAGCCATGCAATACAATGCCATTGCTGTGCTTTCGCCATGCTTTTCTTAGCTCCGCTGTGCCTTCGCTATGCCAAGCAGTGCCTCTCCTTGCTTAGCCCTTGCTCAGTCTAAGATGTCCGAAAACTCCGCCGCCCGTTCCTCCAGAATCTCACAAAGGAATCTTCCCTTGCCGCTGTTGCGCCATTGTCCCAGCCCCCGCAGCTTTCCGTAGCTCAGCCACTCCTTCACCGCCGGCACCAAATCGTCAGACATCACCAGTATGGAAAACTCCAGCACAGCTCCTGCCGCAATCTCCTCGCTGTTTGCAAGGCCCTCTCTCTCCCCCTGCGGCGTGTTGGCACGCAAGGGTCTCTGGCAGCTTGTAAGCTCCTCCGCCGTCTGCACCAAAATCTGCCGCTCCTGCACAAAAATAAGCCCGTCAATTTCCTTCTTGTAAGCCTTGATTTTGCTGCTCTTTGTGCCCTTCACCTTCCGCAGCACACCGCAGGCATCCTTGAAAAACCCTTTGATTTGGTAGTCCCACAGGATAGGCCGCCCGTCCTCGTTTCTCGAGAACACCGTTGTCCCCTTCTCAATCACCTCATCCACACCCACCGCCGCAATTTCTTCCTCACGGCTCGGCGCATCGGGCGCATGGCTCGCAATAAATTCGCTGTGCAACGCTTTATTGTTGCTCGCCGTGCCTAAAAGTGCCTCAATCGTTGTCAGTTTGCATTGCAAAATTCTCATTTTCCTTCTCCTTCTCTTTCCTTCTTGGCTTATTCTTCCTCCAATGGCGTATTCCAGCATTCTTTACAGTAATCCTCAACATTCGGATGTGGACATTCACGCAAATAGCCCACTTTGGCCGCACACACTTCGGGAATGCCATCACTTAATTTTTTCGCATGAGGGAATTTTTCAAAAAAATCATCTTTCCTTGTTTCCCTTGGGTGTTCCTTCACCCATTTTTCTATAATGTTAACCGTCTGCTCGGGAAATAGGTCCTGAAATTGCAAGCACTGAAATATACCACGCTCCTTGTAAAGAGGGCATCCGTGGCAGGAAGTGTCTCCGGAAAAATGACACATCCGTTTTCTTTCTTTCAAAAACTTCACCGCATCCATGCTTATTCCTCCTCAATCGGCGTGTTCCAGCAGATAACACAATCATCGTCGCAATCATCTATATCCATTAGCCCCAAATCAGTTGTGCAAATGTAGACAGGTATACCGTCATCATTTAACGGCGTGTTTGGGTAATTCTTCAAAAGCCGCGTCAATCTTGTTTCCTTCGGATGTTTCGCAGACCACTCTTTTACAATGTCAACCGCCTTTTCCGGATGTTTTTCACAAAACTGAAAGCACCGCAGTTCATGCGACTTTATGTGAATCATACATCCGGTACAGCCTTCCCCAAGGCTTTTGCACATCCTCTCTTTCTCCTTGAAAAACTTTACCGCATCCATGCTCATTCCTCCTCCAACAGCTTTTCATATTCCTCTTCGGAATAATTCACAACCGTGCGGATAATCCGTAAAATTGACCGCAGACACTCCTCGTTTCCGCTTTTGCTTCCAAAATAATAGGTGTCATGAAATGGCATAAATCCTTCGTCAAAGCAGTGCTCCATAAATTCAATGCAGAGAAAGTCCTTTCTGTCCGGGAAATCGTCTTGCTCGTCCATGATATGCTCCACACGCTTGCATACAAGCCTTCTGACATGCTCGTCAGTGCTCCCTGCGTGCAGACTTTTCCGCAGATTGTCTAAATAGCGCAGCTTGTCCTCGAATTCGTACACCTTCGCCGTTCCTTCCGTAAAATTGTGAAAGCTCTTCATCACATAAAATTCTAAGTTTTCCGGCGGCTCATCCAGCCGCAAATTCCCAACCCAGGGTAACCAAACAGTGATTTCATTCATTTTTCTTCTTCCTCCTTCTCCTTTTCAACTCTCTCTCCAGCTCCTTCACACTGCAAAGAGAAAGCTGCTCCTTCCGCTCCACATATTCCTTCGGCGGTCGGTGTTCTTTCCTTCTCCCTCTGAAATCCGTCTCCTTCAGGTCAAATAAATCAAAACAAGCCACATTTCTCACTTTCCCATCCGCCAGCAGAACCCACCACATGTTGTTGATATTGTGGTATACCTTTCCCCGCAGCAGATAACCGCTCCAGTCGCGAAAATATTTCGTTTCTCCATTTCGCAATGTATTTCCGTCCCTGTCTGTACCGTTAATTTCATATTTGGCAGTCTGCCCGTCCACAGCCTTCAGAAAAAACCAATTTTCCTGCGGATGATGCCAACTGCGGATATAATCATGAACAATAAATGCGGCACCCTTGCAGGTGTTCTTCCCAAATTCTATGGAATACCCGCATTTTTCAAAATAGTTCAGAAGCTTTTCCATCGTCCAGTCATACCGCTTCTGTATCAAATATGGCATTTTTCCATATTTATCAAAATCATAAAACCCACCATGCGGATTTTCATGAAATACATCCTGATAAAATTCAATTTTAAAAATATTGGGTGCATACCGCGCTTTAAATCGCAAATCATCAAATCCACCTACTCTGTTTGTCTCGCTCAAAGAAGGGAACTTCTTTTTCATCTCTTTGTCCTCGCTCACATAAAACCCAATCGAACCAAGAAAACACATCAGGGCTTTAAAATTCTCCCAATGAGGGTTCCCCTCTCTTTGGAAACTGTACGGCAGGTCTCCTCTGCCTACACAAAATTTCGTGTCATAAATCGTTACCTTCGGCATTTCCTTCTTCCTCCTTCAGCCCAATCAGCCAGTCCACCGAACACCCCGTTTTCGCTGCAATCCGAAACAACATGTCCGCCCCCGGCACTGTTTTCTCCCTCTCGTAGTTGTATAGCGTGATGTAAGCGATCCCGGTAAAAGCGGCAAAATCCTTTTTTGTCATGCCGCTTTCCTTCCGCAGTAGTCGGATTCTTTCCCGGAATATCTCCCCGTCAAATTCTCCGGTCTGCTTGCGGCGGCTTGCCTTCTTCTCCGGCGGCGCGTCCTTCGTTCGGGGCGCGTCCTCCTCTACCTCAACCACAATGTATCCGGGACGCTTGATCTTTCCCGTCCTCCCTCTGGAAATTAAGGATCGTATGGTTTCCACCTTCACCCCTCGCAGCTCCGCCAGCTCCGCCGCACTGTCTGCCACCGCAAGCGGAAGGGAAAGCGCATCCTTCGTCACTGCCATGTAAATCTTCCTTTTGGGCAACACTCCCCCTCCCTTCCGGTTCACACCGCCTTTATTCCTCCCTCATTTCTTCAAAAACAATAAAGGCATAATAAATCCCATGATTTCCGTCTATCACCGATAATGCAGAAATCTTGCAGTTTGAAAAATCCTCCCTCCATATTCTCCCAATTTCGTCATATAAGGAATTCAAATAAACCGCACCGCATTTTACCATGTACTGCCCGTTTGGGCCGCTTGTTCTGAGCTCCATCCTTTTCCTCCTTAACCGTCAGAACGGCAAATCCTCATCTTCCACACCTTCGTTTATGGGATAGAACCCGTCCGCCGGGGCCTGTCCGTTCTCCTTGGCCGCCTTGCCTTCTCCGGTGTCCTTCCTTCCTTGTTCCGCCGCCGCAGGCTGACTGTTTTTGCTTTCCGCAAAGTGCTGCTCCTCAATGATAACCTCCGTTGTGTATCGCCGCTCGCCGTCCTTGTCCCAGCTCCGCACCTGCAAACGCCCCGTCACGGCAACCATCTGCCCTTTTCTGAAATATTTTTCCGCAAATTCGCCGCTCTTGCCGAAGGCAACGCAAGGGATGAAGTCCGCCTCCTGCTCGCCGTTCCCGTTCTTTTTCATCCTGCGGTTGACCGCTAAGGTATAACGGGCCACCGCTAAGGGCTCCGCCCCCTGCGAATATCTCACCTCAGGGCTTCTCGTCAGCCGCCCCATTAAAACAACTTTGTTCATCCTTGCGTATCCTCTCTTTCTCTTTTACAGAATCAGAACAACCGCACCGCTTTCCACTTCCTTGTCCAGCTGCTCCTTCAAGTAGTTGTAAATGTTCTTCTTTGCCGCCAGCTTCCATGCGCCGCCGTCTGCCTCAAAAATGGCACATCTGCCGCCCTCTCTCATGCGGAAAATAAATCTGCTTTCCGGCTGATCCACCTCAATGAACGTGCGGAACGGGCGCAGCGTTACAGGGTTCGGCACCTTCACATCTGCCACTGTCGCAACCCCTGTGCGCACCGCCGTTACTTGGCTCACGCCGTCGTCCGTCATTGTCCGCACAGCGTCCTCCTTTAGATTGCCGACCACCTGCAAAATGGTTGCCTTGTCCTCTGTGTCAAGAAATTTGCTCTGCAAAGCAATGTTGAAGCTCTCCGCATCGTAGAAGTCGCCGTAGTTAAATCTCGGCACCTCCGCCGTGGCAAGCACCATGCAGTCCCTCTTGCCCTCTGCTATGTTTGCAATGTCCTTCAGCGTCACGCAGCGTTCGCTTTCAATATGTATAATCGTAGGCGTTGGCTCGCCAAATTGCTCTCTTTCGTCGTCAATCCCCTTTAGGTATCTCACAACGCTTTCCAGTGTATTCATTTCCAGTGTCGGAAAATCCGGTCTTTTCATCTGATATAAGGGCTTGTCCGAATATGTTCCGCCACCGTAGCTCTCAATGCTCGGTGCTTTCAGTCCGTTGATGTATTCCAGTGCTGCTTTAATCATTCCTTATTCCACCTTTCTTTTCTGCGCCTGCAAATCAATCACGCCGCCGCTTGTCTCCTGTGTCTCCGCTTCCTCCCGGTCAATCTCCATCTGTCCCTTCATGGTCTCTCTGTTCCATTCTGCCCCCAAAACATTGCCCCTGCCGTCGCTTTCCACAATCATTCTGCTCATGATTGCCTTCTGTGGCTGCAGGTTTGTCTTGACGATAGCTGTCACGTCCACGTCCGTTCTGTCGTTTTTGTCCGGCTTAAAGGTCAGCTCAATCGTCAGCTTCCTCGCCTTTTCTGCCTCCATGTTCGGGTTGGCAATGTTTTCGTAGACCTCCTGTATTGCACAGCGGATTCTCTCCGCCACTGCCCCTCCGGCAAAGTCCTCAAGTAAAAATTTGTTCATGGTTACATCCTCCTTTTTTCTCTGTATAGCCGCGCCGCCTCCTGCGCGCAGTAGTCGTCATGGCAGCGCGCCTTCCTGCGCTGCTCCGCCTCCCGCTCCCGCTGCTCCGCCTGCTTCATCTTCCTTTCCCATACCCAGCATACCGCCGCCATCTCAAGCAAAACCGCTGCGGCGCTTAAAAGTAAAAATGCCTGATCGCTGTACATCCCTATCTCACCCCCTTAATCTCTATCCAGCTTCCTTCTCTCCTCTGCAGCATGCTGTAGGCAAAGCATTCCTTCCACTTTGCCCCTGTCCATGTAATGCGGAAAAGGTGCGCGTAAAGGTCTGTTACGGTTCCCTTCCGCCTTTTCCGTATTTTCCGCAATTTTTCTTCCCCCGTCCCAATCACTGTGTAGTGAAAGATAACCTCGCAGCCCGGAGTAAGTCCCAATTCCTCCGCGGTCGCTTTCGTTATCTGGGGTATCATCGGTTTCCTCCGGCATCTTGTCCCTGCCGTATAAGCCGAATTTTCCTTTGTCATTGAAATCAACTCTTTCTCCTTGTTGCCGTCAGCTGCTCCTCAGCTTCTTCCTTCTGCTTCAGCAGCGCATAGTATTTTTCCGGATTCGCCCGAATGGCAGCCAGAACAATCGCGTCCACTCGTTTCAGTATCCTTGCGTCTCTCTCCTTCTGATCCGGCGCACTGCAGAAGTCATCCATAATTTTGATTTTTGCATTTCCGCTGGTGTATTCCATCGCCAGTGCCATTCGCTCCACCTCCTTCTTCAATCTATGCGCCGCTCTTTGTCCGTTTTTCTGTATATATAAAGAAACAGGGCGAAATCATTGAAAATGTATGTATTAAGGGGGAATCCATCGGTCTCTGTTCGCGCCGCCCTGCTTCTTCATATCGTTTATAAATAAATTAGCAGTATCACTGTCAAAGTGATTAGTGCCATTCCCATGCACCGCCACCGTCTCAGCTTGCGCCGCAGTCGCTGAATCTGCATATCCCTTGTCTGAATCATCGCCTGCAGCGTCTTGTCTCTTTTAATCGCTTCCGTCCGCCGCAGCTCCTCCTCTGCAAATTTTGATACTTCCATCACACCACCTCCTTTTTAAACCACTGCCTTTTCTTCCTCCTCATCAAATAAATACACAAAATCACATTCAAACAGCCTGCATAAAACCAATGCCTCTCTCGCGTAAAACCGCCCGTTTCTCAGCTTTGCTTCATAATTCCCCCTGCTCATGCCAAGGAATTGTGCCATCTGCTCATTTGTGTATCCTTTTCTTGCCTGTTCTGCTTCTAAATTTTTAAATTTTGTAGCCATCCTTGCCAAAATAAGCCCACCCCTCTATAATGAAATTGTCACATTTTACGAATAGAAAGGGGGTATTTCCATTTGACCGGTTTTGTCCTTAATGTTCTAAATTCCAATTTTGCAGTAGCCATCTGCACCCTGCTGGGTACTCTCGTTGGTGCGCATCTTTCCGCCCGTTACATTCGCAGGGAAGAAAAACGCCGCACCATCGCCATCCATTACAGTGAATTTGTTTCTGCCTATACGGATTTTGTTTCTGATATCCGAAATCCCGACTATGTAAGAATTCTTATTGCCGCCATTGAAAAGCTTCGCCTTTTCTGTAACAAAGAGGATGATGTGTATTTCTCCGTATTGTTCCATTTTGTAACCGAAAAAACTCCCAATCCGGAAGGCTGTAAAATAGCCTATGAGAATATTCAGAAAGCCGTTAGAAAACTGGCAAATAAGTAATGGCTACATATCCCAGAAGGTCAATCGCAACCAGAAACAGGAATACAAGAAGCAGCACAATCACCCATTGCAGGAATCTGATAGAAATCTCCTTCACACGAGAGGGTTTCTTTAGATTCCATATTTTTTTGTATGCCCATCCTTCCATCGCGCAGCCAATCAGAACGCCGACAATGAACCCTGTTATCCTTTTTACGATTTCCAACACCGCCGCCATCGCACCACCTCCTTCACCCTGTAAAGCCGCCGCTTGGCGGCTTTGCCTTTTTAGCTTGCATTTTCCTGTTTCCGAACCAAAACCATACCCTCACTTAAACCAAGCAAATATTTTTTATTGCTTTCATCTAACATCGGAAATACTGCTACAATGTTTTTGATAATCTGCTTTTCCTGTTGGTTCATATTTTCACCTCTCTTTCCGCCATCCATAACTTATTTATAACATAACATAACTAGTTTATCTTGTCAACATTTTTATAACTCATTTATATTTTTTATTGATTTTTATAACAACCCATGATAATATGACTTTAAAGGAGGTGATTTAATGGACGCATTTGGCGAAAGAATAGAAAATTTAATTAAACAATTAGGTATTACAAAAACAAAATTTGCTGAAAAGCTCTCTGTATCTCAACCTTATATCTCAAAAATCATAATTTCTGGATATGTTCCAAGCGATAGACTGATTGAAGATATCTGCGAAAAATTTAATGCAAATGAAAAATGGCTCCGAACTGGAGAAGGAGAAATGTTCATCAGAAAAACTAGAAGTGAAACCATTGCAGATTTTATGGTAGATATGCTAAATGAAGAAGAACCTTCATACAAAAGGCGGCTTATCGAAGCACTGGCAGAACTATCTACAGATGAATGGAAATTACTTGAAAATATTACTTTAAAATTGGCAGAAAAAAAGGACTAGTGTTTTACTCTAGTCCTAAATATCTTTTTACGATTCTATAAATAATTTTTAGCTTTTCCTGATTCTGAGTCTTATCAATGAGTTTTTTTATTTCCTCTCTATAATCCATAACATCCCATCCCCTCTGTTCCCTTTTTCACGCAAAATAAGAACATTTGTTCGTTCATATATCATATCATTCACCGTTCAAAAAATCAATCAATTTTTATGTAAAATTATTCTGTCAAATTTTGTATGTTTTCCACAATTCCCATACCCCCCTCCCCTGTGTTATGATGCGTGAAGATATTGTTTCGTTTCATGAAGAAATAGGGGGAAATAAATATGAAAAAATTATCTACGCGAGAAGTATCCACAGCACTTTTTCTTTCTTCGTATAAAACTGCTAAACTGGTGACAGAAAATGAGGATATCTTTCCAAAACCTGCAACGATGGAAGATTATGAAAAGCTAATGCTTTATGCCCTTGCTATGTTCATAGTTCATGATGAAGTTCATGATAAATTGCTGAATGATAAAATAATTTATGATGCCACAATGGATATATATACTTCCATGCTGAAAAATGAGGTACTTCCTCCGGATGAAGTTTATGATTTGGCAAAAGATTCAAATGCTGTTCTTAATGACTTTTTAAAAGAACATTGGATTTTCATGCATAACAGCAACGGTTCAGATGATTTGATTAAATATGTTTCGACCATCCTGTCTAAAATTCCATCCTGCAAGGACTACAATGGCTATACTCTTGCCGGCGTAACATTTGCATCCTTGCTGCCGCAAATCATTGATGCAGTAGCACAATATTATGATGAAATTATTTCCGCTTGGGATAAATCTCTGGATGAGCATGAAGAACCCCCCGCAGATACGCAGGAGGCAGCTGCCGAACCCTCTCAGCCAACCCCTCCGCCGGCCGCGCAGCCAACCTCGGAGGTGCAACCCGAAAAAAAGAGTACACCCTCTCGCTCTTTCATAATCTGCATCCTTGTTGCATGCGTAAGCCTTTGTGCAAATGCTTATCTGGCTTATCAATGCTCCACCCTGAAAACAGAAGTTTCAGATAAGGAATTTCTTCTGACGCAGGCAGAGTATAGAGAACGCAGAAAGCTCGAAGAAATAAAACGCTACCAAAATAATTTAGGTGCAATCTCGGATGAGTATCACTTTTATCATGATCATGCTGTTATCGTTACCGAAAGCGGCTCTCGCTACCATAGCTACGGTTGTTACCATCTGAATTATGATTCTTTTTGGATATATAATGTTGAAGCTGCCAAAGTCGAAGGCTATACTCCTTGCAAAGATTGCAACCCTCCCCAATAATCATCCCCTGCACCCCCTTCGGGTGCTTTTTTAATTTGGAAATTTTCTGTGTTCGCTTTTTTCTTCCCTCGTTCTGTGCTATCATGCAGGCAAGGGAAAATCATGAGAAAGGAGTAAACCTATGCCGTATTGCATTTATTTGAGAAAATCAAGAGCAGATGCAGAGGCGGAGCTGCTGGGCGAAGGCGAAACCCTTGCCCGCCACGAAAAAACTCTGCTTGCCTTGGCAAAAAAATTAAAATTACCAATTACTAAAATCTATAAAGAAATCCTCTCCGGCGAAACCATCGCCGGCCGCCCCGTCATGCAGCAGCTCCTTCAGGATGTGGAAGCCGGCATCTGGCAGGGCGTTCTTGTCATGGAGGTGGAGCGTCTCGGTCGTGGCAATACTCTGGATCAGGGCATTATTTTAAATGCCTTCAAGTATAGCTCCACAAAAATTATCACTCCCATGAAGTCTTATGACCCAAATGATGAATTTGATGAGGAATATTTTGAATTTTCCCAGTTTATGTCCCGTCGGGAATATAAAACCATCCTCCGCCGCATGCAGCGTGGGCGTGAGGCATCCGTAAAAGAGGGAAAGTTTGCAGGCTCTATTGCCCCCTTCGGCTATCGTCGGGTAAAGCTGCCGCAGGAAAAAGGCTTCACTCTGGAAATAGAAGACGCTGAAGCCGCAGCAGTAAGGCTGGCTTATGAATTGTACGCCTATGGAGACCCGCAGCCGGATGGTACCTTTGCCGATATTGGCCGCGCCACCATTGCTAAGCGTCTGGATCAGATGGGCATCCGCAATCGTAAAGGCGGCACATGGGCAACCGCATCCGTCACCCGTATGCTGCAAAATCCTGTATATATCGGGAAAGTCCATTGGAATCGCCGCCCCGAAAAAAAACATACGGAAAATGGAAAAATCAAAAAAACGCGTCCTCTGGCAGAAAATTATTTGCTCGTTGATGGTCTGCATGAACCCATCATCTCAGAAGAACTTTGGAATCTTGCACAGGCGAAAATGAGGCAGCATTATAGACCAACAGGTGTAAATGGAGTCATGCAAAATCCTTTGGCAGGTCTTGTCCATTGCTCCTATTGCGGAAATGCCATGCAGCGCCGCCCTTATCTCAAAACAGGACAACCTGCATCCCTTATCTGCCACACGCATTTTTGCCCGCAGATTTCTTCCCCCCTTTATATGGTGGAAGGAAAAATTCTGGAAGCCCTCTCCTTGTGGATGAAGCAGCATGAACCGACATGGGAAGATGAATCCTCTATAAATGTATTCTCCACAAAAATCATGGCACTGGAGCACACCATTGCAGATATGGAACAGGAACTGCAAGGTCTGCAATTCCAGTTTGAAAAGATTTTTGAATTTCTGGAAACGGGAATTTATACCCCCGAAGTATTCACCGCCAGAAATAAAACTCTGTCTGAAAAAATGGCAGAAATCAGATCCGCAATCGAAGAAACACAGGCAGAGCTTTCCAATCTGAAAGCAGCAAGAAAAAATCAAGTTTCCATGATTCCTAAAATCAAAAATATTCTGGATACCTATGAAACGCTTACCCCTGCCGAAAAGAATAAGCTTTTAAAAGAGGTGCTGGATCACGTTGAATATCATAAAAAAATAAAAGGGAAAAAGAATGTGTCTGCCGACAATTTTGAAATCATCCTCTTCCCCAAAATATCACCCGAAAACTAACCCCAAATTACCGATAGATATAACACCCTGACGAATTCGCCCATTTGGAGATGATGGGCACCATCGTGCATCAGCTGACACAGGGGCTAACGAAGGACGAAATTCTTGCCGCCGGCTTAGATCCCTATTATGTGAACCATGGCTTAGGCGTATACCCCTCCTCCGCCGCGGGTGTCCCCTTCACTGCTGCGTATCTGCAATCCAAGGGAGACCCCATTACCGATTTGTATGAGGATATGGCAGCAGAGGGTGCGTTTATGAAAGCACAACCTTTTTCTTCTTTTCCATTCAGAAACAAATCTGTCTCTCCCCTTCCGTTTTCTCTCCATTTTTTCTAAACATTCTCCTTTTGGAGACAAAAGTCTCTTTTTGATTTTCATTTAGAAAAAACAAGAAAATTTTTCCGAATGTAGAAAAATCCCGAAAAATCAATGCTTTTCTGCCTTTTACAAAAAAATATTCTACAGAATTCCAACTTTGGCACACTTCTTGCTCTTATATAGGGCAGAAAGAAAAAAATAAAACCACCTGCCCAAAGCAAAAAAGGAAGGCGGCAGTCTTTGGAAAGGGAAATCCCCCCCCTTTCCGGAAAAAGCCTTAGAAATCAAGGAAAACTGCGACTTTTCACCGACCTGCTTTGGACGAAAATCAACATTTTTTCCGAAAAATAAAACGGATTTACCCTCCGTAGCAACGGAAAAGGGGGCAAAATGCTTCTTTCTACAGAAAAAGACATTTGTTTTTTCAAGCAAAGACTTTGTCTCTATTTAGAGACTATGTCTCCAAAAGAAGAAATGTGTTTCCGATCGGAGAGTCTTGTTTCCAAACAGAGAACACCGTCTCTAAAAAGAGAATTAAGTCTCTAAAAGAAGAATCCAGTCCCCAAACAGAGAATTTCAATAGAACCGCAAAAAAGCGTGCTAAAATAAAAAGAAAGGAGGAGAGAGCATAACAGAAATAAATCAAGACAAACGATACAAATACATCTTTGACGAGATACTGACGCTGACCGATGACGGCTTCGTCGTTGTCGATAACCATGATGTGATTACAGATATAAACGAGCAATACTGCCAATACCTGAAAACCACCAGAGAGTATGCCATCGGCAGAAGTATTGCAGAGATTATCCCCAATACAAAAATGATTGACATTGTCAATTATGCCTACCAAGAGGAAGGCGCCATTCTTCGCCTAAGCGAAAAATCGGACGATGATTCGGACAGAATCTTTCTGGTAAACCGCTCCGCCGTATATGACGAAAACCACAATGTCATTGCAGGCGTGGCACAGGTAAAATTCCGACTGCAAACTCTGGATTCTGCAAAGAAGCTGATGCGGAAATATTCCGAATATGAATTTTACAGAGAGGAATACCGCAGCAGAAACAGCTCGCAATATTCCTTCGATAAAATCGTCGGCAACAGCCCACGCTTTGCAGAGGTCAAAAAGGCAGGCTATAAAGCCGCCAAGACCATGTTCCCCGTTCTGCTGACAGGCGAAACAGGCACAGGCAAGGAGGTTTTCGCCAACGCCATCCACAACAACGGAGAGCAGCGGGAAAAGCCGATGGTCAGCATTAACTGTGCCGCCATTCCCAATGAGCTTTTGGAAAGTGAGCTGTTCGGATACGAAGAGGGTGCTTTCACAGGGGCGAAAAAGGGCGGCAAAAAGGGAAAATTTGAGCTGGCAAGCGGCGGAACGCTTTTTCTGGATGAAATCGGGGATATGCCCTTAGGGATGCAGGCAAAGCTGCTGCGTGTGCTGCAGGAAAAGGAGATTTCAAAATATGAGCTGCAAAAAAGATAACTTCATACGTTTATAACGGGAGAGACACCGCAGGCTGTTTTTGCGGATTTCCGTCCCCCGAAGAAATCGGGTGTTTCGTGAAAAAATGCGAAAACAGCAGGTGTTCTTTTTGTACCCAAAAATCAGCAAGCGGCGTACAAAAAAAGCTGTCTCCTTCCGTGAAAAAATATAAAAACTATACAAAAACCAATAAAAAACACAAAACAAAACACAAGACATCAAGGAGGAATTTATTATGAAAAACCTGAACACAAACGCACTGGAAAACCTGAAGCTGGATCTGGAAAACCATGTACTCATCGTTACTATGAACCGCCCCAAGGCGCTGAACGCTCTGAACAATCAGACCTTGGATGAGCTGCAGATGGTATTCGATTATGTAAGCAAAGAAAATGACATCTACGGCGTTATCATCACAGGCGAAGGCAGAGGCTTTGTTGCAGGCGCAGACATCGTGCAGATGCAGCCCTACAGAAGTGAACAGGGCAGAGACTGCCTCGTCTGATTGGTACAGGCCTGGCAAAGGAAATGATTTACACAGGCAAGCACATTGATGCACAGACAGCCCTGCGTTACGGTCTGGTAAACAGAGTGGTTCCCGCAGAGGCTCTGCTGGATGAAGCAAAGGCACTGATGGATGATATTTTAAAGGTGTCCCCAATGGCAATCAAGTATGCAAAGCTCTCTATCAACAAGGGCGCAGATATGGATTTGATGAATGCTTTGGAGGTAGAGAAGGACTTGGTTGGGCTTTGCTTCGCAACTGAGGATAAGCAGGTTGGGATGCAGGCGTTCCTGGAAAAACGCAAACCCAATTTCCGTTAATCGGCTTTCATAAAGGAAAGGAGAAGGGAATATGAATTTTAGCGTATTGATTTTGCTGATCGCCATCATCCTCTTTGGCGTGCTGGCATTTCGACAAATGAGTGCCTTGATTCTGGCACCGGTTGTTACCATCTTTGTTATCGTGCTTTCCGGTATGCCCATTCTGGATACCCTGCTGCAGCACTTCATGCCTGCCACATCGGATTATATCACGAAGTATTTTCTGATTTTCTTTGTCGGCGCGCTCTTTGGTGCAGTCTATCAGTTCACAGGGGCGGCGGAATCCATTGCACGCACCATGGGACGCTTCTGCGGCAATCATTTTGTCGCTCCCATGATTATGTGTATCACAGGTCTTTTGACCTTCGGCGGTGTGAGCGGCTTTGTTGTATTCTTCGTGGTTTACCCCATTGCTTTGCAGATGTTCAAGCGTGCCAATCTGACACGCCGCCTGATTCCTGCGGCAATTTCGGCCGGCTGCTGGACATGGTCCATGACAGCACCCGGCTCTCCCTCCATTCAGAACACCATCGCCATGAAAAGCTTAGGCACAACTGCAACGGCAGCCTTCCTCCCCTCCCTGATTGCTACCGTAGCAGAGTTCCTGATGATTTTCGTTTGGCTGGAATGCAGAGCCAGAAAATTTACGGCGCAGGGCAAGCTCTTTGATGACGCAAGCCTGAAAATGCAGCTTTCCGCAGAGGAATTGGAGGAACGCTCCTCCGATAACCTGCCTCATCAGGGCGCACAAATCACGTTACTCGGAATCTGTAAGCTGACACATAAGGAGGTGTACTTTGATATTGCTGTCACACAGATTTTGATTCCCATTCTGACATTGTTTATCTTCATTCCTCTGGTTTCTCTGGGAATGTAGCACACAGAATGGTACCCTAAAAATAACTCTTATCTCATATTTTTCACATGCAAAACAAGGAATGGTTTTTTACCGTTGCTTGTTTTGGTGCTATCCGCAAAAACGCTGAAATTCTATTTTCCTTTCCAATGAAAATTCTCCAAAAAACGGTTCGTTTTCTTCCGAAGCCTCCCTCCGAATACGAGCCGTTTTTCCTTTTTCCTTCGGAAACAAAGCCAATCCCTTTCGCTTTAAAGGCTTTTGATACTCTTTCACAATTTCCTCTATACAAATCGGGATAAATGTGCTATATTAACTGACGGATGGCATTCTGAAAGAAGCTATACTGCAAATTTTATATATTTTATTTTTTTGATTCGCCGGATGGCTGTATCCTCGGAACGGCACAAATGGCAGCAGATGTATCTTGTCTTATCACTTCTTTGTGAAGGAAGGTGATAGGTATGAGAGCAGGTTTTATCGGAGCCGGAAAGGTCGGCTTCACACTGGGTAAATATCTTGCGATGCACGGCATCGAAATCAGCGGTTATTACAGCCGCACACCCGCCTCCGCAAAGGAGGCCGCAGAATTTACACAGAGCAGATACTATACAAGTATAGAAGAAATTACGAAAGACAGTGATACCCTTTTTCTCACTGTGCCGGATGGCGCAATCGGTGAGATATGGGATGACATGCGTAATCTGCCTATCAAAAATAAAAATATATGTCATTGCAGCGGTTCGATTCCATCGACCGTTTTTTTTGATGCAGAAAACAGAGGAGCCTATCGGTATTCAATTCATCCCCTGTATGCAATCAGCAGCAAAGCTACCTCCTATCTGGATTTGGGGAAGGCGTGCTTTACCATCGAAGGAAGTGACGCACATCTTGCGGAGCTAAAAGCACTGTTCAGCGAAATGGGAAACACCGTAGTTGCCATTTCGCCCGACAGCAAAGCCCTCTACCATGCAGCCGCAGTTATGGTCAGCAACCAGATTGTCGCACTGGCAGATATGGGCACCGCCCTGCTTGTCAAATGCGGCTTTTCCGAAGCGGCAGCAGCAGAGGCTTTATCTCCCCTTCTTCTGGGAAATGCGCAGAGCGTGGCAGAAAAGGGTGCGGTAAATGCACTTACAGGTCCCATCGAGCGTGGAGATGCCCAAACCGTATCGAAGCATTTGCAGGAGATACGGAAATTTGCAGTGGAAAGCACTGTAGGTCAGGATATTCTGACAGCCTACACCGCCCTTTCCAAACAGCTTATCAGAATTGCTCAGCAAAAGCACCCGCAGAAGGATTACAAGCATTTGGAAAAGGAGTTGGAACAATGAAAAACACAGTAGCTACCCTGCAGCAGCAAAAATTGGACGGAGACAAAATCACTATGCTGACCGCTTATGATTATTCCACAGCAAAGCTAGTGGATGAATGTGGCGTAAATACCATTTTGGTTGGCGACTCTTTGGGCATGGTTATGCTCGGCTATGAGGATACCATCTCCGTTACCATGGAGGATATGATTCACCACACCGCCGCTGTTACCAGAGGTGCAAAAAATGCACTCGTTGTCGGCGATATGCCCTTTATGAGCTACCAGACCTCCGTTTATGATGCCGTTGTGAATGCAGGCAGACTGATGAAGGAAGGCAGATGTCAGGCTGTCAAGCTGGAGGGCGGCGCGTCTGTTTGTCCCCAGATTAAAGCAATCACAGAGGCATCTATCCCCGTTGTGGCACACATCGGGCTGACCCCCCAGTCTGTCAATGCCTTCGGCGGCTTTAAGGTGCAGGGTAAGAGCGAGGCAGATGCACGCAGATTGATTGAAGAAGCAAAGGCAGTTGAGGCAGCAGGCGCATTTGCCATCGTTCTGGAATGTATCCCCGCAAAGCTGGCAAAGCTGATTACAGAAAGCGTTTCCATCCCTACCATCGGCATTGGCGCAGGTGCGGACTGCGATGGTCAGGTTTTGGTTTATCAGGATATGCTTGCGCTTTTCTCCGATTTTAAGCCGAAATTTGTAAAGCATTTTGCAAACGCAGGCGAAGTGATGAAGCAGGGCTTTACGGATTATATCAAAGAGGTTAAGGAAGGCACCTTCCCTGCCGCAGAGCATACCTTTAAAATCGCAGATGACATTATCAATAAATTGTACTAATACGGAGGCAAACCATGAAAATCGTAAAAACTATCTCAGAAGTCAGAGCAGCAGTGAAGGCATGGAGAGCCGAGGGGCTTTCCGTTGGATTAGTTCCCACAATGGGCTTTCTTCACGAAGGACACAAGAGCTTGATCGACAGAGCGGTAAAGGAAAATGACAGAGTTGTTGTAAGTGACTTTGTAAACCCCACACAGTTCGGGCCTACAGAGGATCTGGCAAGCTACCCCAGAGATTTGGAACGCGATGCCACACTTTGCGAAAACGCAGGCGCTGCGCTTCTTTTTAACCCCGAACCCTCCGAAATGTACGCAGAGGATGCGTGTACCTTTGTGGATATGAGCGGACTGACAGGCGAGCTTTGCGGCAAGAGCAGACCCATTCACTTCCGTGGCGTTTGCACCGTTGTTTCCAAGCTGTTCCACATCGTAGCACCCGACCGTGCTTATTTCGGGCAGAAGGATGCACAGCAGCTTTCCGTTATCCGCCGCATGGTGCGTGATTTGAATTTTGATATTGAAATCATCGGCTGCCCTATTGTGCGTGAAGCAGACGGTCTGGCAAAAAGCTCCAGAAATACATACCTGAATGCAGAAGAACGCAAGGCCGCTCTGGTGCTGAGTCAGGCAGTGAAGCTGGGGCAGAAGCTGGCAGCAGATGGCGAAGCATCCGCAGATGCCATCACAACAGCTATGAAGGAATTGATTGAAAAAGAGCCTCTGGCACGCATTGATTATGTAAAAGCAGTGGATGCCGTTTCCGTTGAGCCTGTCAGCAAAATGCAGCCGCCCGTATTGGTTGCCATGGCGGTTTATATCGGCAAAACCAGATTGATTGATAACTTTATTTACGAAGGGTAAGGAGAAAACGATATGTATTTGAATATGTTAAAGGGAAAAATTCACAGAGCGACTGTCGTACAGGCAGAATTGGATTATGTTGGCAGCATTACCGTTGATTCCGATTTGCTTGCCGCGGCAGGGATTCTGGAATATGAAAAGGTGCAGATTGTAGATATCAACAACGGAGAACGCTTTGAAACCTACACCATCGCAGGCGAAGCAGGCAGCGGCATGATTTGTCTGAACGGTGCGGCGGCGCGCTGTGTGCAAAAGGGTGATAAAATCATTCTGATGTGCTATTGCCAGATGACACCTGAGGAGGCGGCTGTGAATCCGCCGAAGGTTGTTTTCGTGGATGAGGAAAATAAAATCAGCCGTGTTTCCAGATATGAAAAGCACGGACGCTTGGAGGATATGTAATCCCGATAAGCGAAAAGAGGTCTGTACCAAAGGATACAGACCTCTTTTGCATTTCCTCTTATTTTTTGAGGGCAGGCAGTGCCGCAAAGCCTTCCTCCGCCTGTGCCACTGTCTTCTGAATAATTTCCTCTGCCATGCGCCGCAAATCCATTTGCATCACCGCCGCAATTACGCCCTTTCTCTGCTCCTGCGGCACATCATACAGCTTGAGCGAACATTCCAGAAAGCGAGAAATTTTCGCTTCCATGGTAAAATAAACATCGCACGGCATTGCCATGAAACCCCGCATGATGCTTGCCGATGCAATTTCCATTTCGTAGAAATCCTTCAATTCCAAATCGGGCATATATTTCCCGAAAATGGACTGCAGCCGCCCTGCCATGCTCTGATAGATATACGCCGAGGTGGTCGGCAGGGAATACCCCACCACATACAGCTCACGCAGCGGTTCTGTCAGCTCCGCAATATGCAGCTGCAACGATGTTTCCACCGCATAGAGAAGCACCGGGTCCTCGATGCCGCTATGCTGCTCCGCCAAGGCAAACTGTCCCCCGAACATCCGCCGCACCAGCTCCAGCAGCAGTGCCTCCTTGCTCGCAAATGCCCGAAAGAAAGAGCTTTGTGTCATGCCTGCCGCCTTTGCAATTTTTGCCGTTGTGGTTTTTTCGTAGCCGCTTTCCAGAAACAGTGCTACTGCCGCACGCAGCATTTTCTGTTGCGTAAGCAAGCCATTCGTTTGTTTTCCTCTTGGAGACAAAATCATACCCCTCTTTCCGTTTTACCTGTGATTATAATCACATTTTATCATCTATTTCACTCCGCCGCAAGGGCAAACGCGCCGAAATACGCTTTTTGGAAAAGCAAAATACCCTCCCTGCTGTTTGGCAAAGAGGGTATCTGTCAAAATTTTATTTTGTAATGGTTACTGTTTTTTCGGCTTCATTCCATGCCACCTGTGCGCCAAGGGTTTCGGAAACGAACCGCAGGGGCAGATAGGTTCTGCCGTTTTCCACGAATGCCGCGGCATCCAGCTTCACAGCCGTGCCATTGACATACGCCGTATCCGCGCCGATGGTAATGAGAATGACATCTGCGCCCTTCTGAATGGTGACGCGCTGCAGCTCGCCGTTCCATGTTACAGTTCCGCCAAGGCTTTCCGCCACAATACGAATCGGGAGCATGGTTCTATCGTTCACGATTTTCGGGGCAACGTCATTTTGGATTTCTCTGCCGAAAACAGAAATCTTCTGACTGCCAATCGTGAGGATAATTTCGTTATTTTCTTTCCATTTTGCGTAAAGCGTGCTATTCGCGGTCAGCTCTGCGCTGAAATCAAAGGGCTTGGTCAGCTTGCTGTCGCTATACCAGCCGACGAAAATGTAGCCCTCTTTTGTCGGGTCGGCAGGTCTTTCGATTTTGCCGTTTTTATCCGTTTTTACCTTATCGACCGCACTGCCGCCGTTTGTATCGAACTGCGCGGTATAGGTCTGGGGTGCTGTACCGCCGCCGCCACTGCGCTTTTTCGTCGGCACAGGCTCTTCGGGCCGGTCGGGCAGGGCGGGATATTCACCCTCACGCAAAGAGGGGAGCTTGCCTGCTTTGGTCGGGATTGACCAGCCGTTTTCCTCGGTAAAGCCATTTGCCGCCCAATCAAACAAAGTTTGGTTTGGCACATCCTTCATAACCCTACCATTGGAAATATAAACATCCGCACCATTTACGTTGTTCTCTGCACCGCCTGTCGGATAGGCTGGTTTGCCGTTAATCACAAGCTTGGTTCTGTTGTAGCTGTAGTTGTTTGTTAAAGTTACATTCGCATTAGAACCCACATACCCTACAATACGGTTTACAAGGTCGCCACCTGTCACGCTTTCTGCCAGAGAAACGCAATTTTGGATTGTGCCTCCCAATGCAGTTCCTGCAATGCCGCCTGCATAATTATAATTTTTTGCGGATACATTGCCGCTGTAATAGCAGTTTTCTATGGTTATGGTAACATCGAAAGCGTATCCTGCAATGCCGCCTGCACTGTCTCCTGCTGCTGTTACATCTGCCAAGGCATAGCAGTTTTTGATTTTACCAGCACCCCATCCTGCAATGCCGCCTACACTTTCCGAGCCTTCCACCTTTCCTGTTACAAAGCAGCCGCTGACTTCACAGCCGCTTGATGTATTCCCGACAATGCCGCCTACATATGCACCTGTTCCCTCCACATCGCCTTGGAAGGAGCAATTCAAAATATGCGTATTATCGTTTGCATATCCCACAATGCCGCCTGAATAGTTAGATCCATTGACTTCCCCTGTGACATTGCAGTTTTTGATGACAGCACCTTTCGTATAGCCGAATAAACCGGCATAACTCCCTCCTGTTATTTTAAGGTTGGTAATCTGATGCCCATCGCCGTCAAAAGTTCCTTTAAAAGGATTGTTCGACTTTCCGATGGGTGTCCAATTTGGTTCGTTCTCCAAGTCAATATCTGCGGTCTGCTTGAAGTACTTGCCTGCGTAGTCCGTTCCGCTGTTTACCTTTTCCGCCAGCAGCTTCAAATCATTGACATTGCGAATCTCATAAGGGTTTTCCGCTGTGCCTTTTCCGTAAAAGCCTTCTCCTGTCAGATAAGGCGGAAGATATGCAGACTGCGTGCCGCCTGTGTCTTTCAATATCGGCAAGCCGTTGTCTGTGAATTCCCATGCGGAATTATTGCCGAAAATTGCGGAGAACTGCGGAGAAAGTGTTCCGCCTGCATAGGTAAGGTCTGCGCCGTTTACCCCTCCTGCGTTTTCAGCAGGAACGGTTGCGTTATTTACCTTTGTGCCGTTCCAAGCGTAATTAGCTGTTAATGTTCCACCATTTTTGTACCCTGCAATGCGGTTTGCATTACTGCCTGTCACACTTTCTGCCAGAGAAACGCAATTTTGGATTGTGCCTCCCAATGCAGTTCCGGCAATGCCGCCTGCAGACCAACTTGCGGATACCCTGCCGCTGTAATAGCAGTTTTCTATGGTAAAATTACTACAATAATATCCGGCAATGCCG
Source organism: Anaerotignum faecicola (assembly GCF_003865035.1). NCBI lineage: Bacteria > Bacillati > Bacillota > Clostridia > Lachnospirales > Anaerotignaceae > Anaerotignum > Anaerotignum faecicola. Next base: position 233,408 of record NZ_BHVZ01000014.1, on the reverse strand, counting down.
CCTGCATTGTATCCTGCTGCTGTTACATCCGCCAAGGCATAGCAGTTTTTGATTGTGCCAACGCCCCATCCGGCAATGCCGCCTACCGCACTACCACCTGTCACTGTCCCTGTTACATAGCAGCCGCTGACATCACAGCCTATTGATGTATGCCCGACAATGCCGCCTTTATCCTCACCATTTCCCTCCACATTGCCTTGGAAGGAGCAATTCAAAATATACGTATTATTGTTTGCATATCCCACAATGCCGCCTGTATGGTTATATCCATTGATTTCCCCTGTGACATTGCAGTTCTGGATGGTCGCCCCCCATACATTGCCGAATAAGCCGGCATACTCTACGCCGTTGGATATTTTAAGATTGGCAATCTGATGCCTACCGCCATCAAAGGTTCCTTGAAAAAGGGTATCCTCTGTTCCGATGGGTGTCCATTCTTTGTTCTCCAAGTCAATATCTGCGGTCAGCTGGAAGTGTTTGTCTTCATATTTTTCGCCGTTGTTTACGTTTTTCGCCAGCAGCTTCAAATCCTCCGCATTGCGAATCTCATAAGGGTTTTTCTCTGTGCCTTCCCCTGCAAAATCCGCAGCTTCATTTCCGGATACCGCTGTGCTGTTTTCTCCTTCCATCAGCAGAGAAATTCCTTTCAGCAGCTCTTTCTTGCTTTCCTCCTGCGGCTCGATTTTCTCGTCAGACTGCTCCTGCAATTCCTCTTTTTCTTCTTTTTCTTCTTTTTCCTCTTTCAGTTCTTCTTTTTCCTCTTTCGGTTCCTCTTTCAGTTCCTCCTTGATTTCCTCCTTGATTTCCTCCTTGATTTCCTCAAGCATTTTCTCCTGCAATAGCTCCTCCTGCGCCACGGCACGCATCGGCACCGCCGTTACCGCAAGGCATACTGCCGCCGCAATGCTTATCCATTTCTTCCAATTCATATTACCCCTCCTTCATGCGCTTTTGCGGACTACGGCAAAGCCCCTATATCATCCGCAAAAATTTCACTTGTGATTATAATCACATGGTATCATATCTGCTTTTTCTCCGCAAGGAAAAATGCGGTAAATTTTTCTTTTTGGAAAAAATAGACAAAACCAAGGGTGCGCCCAAACAGGAAAAGCGGCTGAAGCGGAAATATCCGCCCCTTTGCCGGAATACACTACTACTGAAAGGGGGGATTTTTATGGAAAAAGCACCTTGCCGCAGTATTTTCAAAAACGGAACAGACCGCACCACGCAGGCAGAGGTTACGCGAATCTGGGCAGCTTTCATCAATCAGGCAGAAAGGGCAAGCACCATCCTCGCGAGGGAAAACGCATAGCATGAAAAGGGAAAGAGCCGCCATTTACTGCCGCCTATCGGAGGAGGACAAGGGCAAGGGCTCCGCCGAAAACGACAGCAACAGCATACAAAACCAACGCGCCCTGCTGACGGAATATGCCCATTCCCAAGGCTGGGAAATCTACGAAATCTACATTGATGATGACTACAGCGGCGCAGACCGCAGCCGCCCTGCCTTCAAGCGCATGCTGCACGCCGCCGAGGAGAAAAGGTTTGACATCATCCTCTGCAAAACACAATCCCGTTTCAGCAGGGAATTAGAGGTGGTGGAACGATACATCAACCGCCTGCTTCCGCAATGGGGCATCCGCTTTCTGAGTTTGGTGGACAATGCCGATTCCGCAAACGAGGATAATCTGCTTCTGCGGCAAATCAACGGCATTATGGATGAGCATTATCTGGCGGAGCTATCCAAAAATATCCGCAGTGTGCTGACGCACCGCAGAAAAAACGGCTTTCACATCGGCTCCTTTGCGCTCTATGGCTACAAAAAGAATCCCGACCGAAGGGGACATCTGCTGATTGACGAGGAGGCGGCGGCGGTGGTGCGTGAGGTTTTCACGCTTTTCTCGCAGGGCTACGGCAAGACCGCCATCGCGCGCATGCTCAACGAAAGAGGAATCCCAAATCCAACGGAATATAAACGCTTACAGGGGATTCGCTATCGGCAGCCGAAGGGCAAGGGCAGTACGCTCTGGAAATATTTCGCTATCTCCAATATGCTGACAAATGAAATCTACATCGGCAACATGGTGCAGGGAAAATACGGCAGTATTTCCTACAAAACCAAGCAAAACAAGCCGCGCCCCAAGGAGGAATGGATACGGACAGAGAGGACGCACGAGCCGATTATCGAACAGGAATTATGGGAGCGCGTACAGAAAATGCTTGCCGAAAGGGCAAAGCCCTTTCCATCCGGAACAATCGGGCTTTTTGCGCGGAAGGCGCGCTGTGCGGAATGTGGCTACACGCTGCGTTCCTCGAAAACCAAGGGGAAATATTATCTGCAATGCCCCAATCATCACATTTCCAAGGAGAGCTGCAGGGGGGCGTTTATTTCTGTGGAGCGGCTGGAGCGGATGGTTTTGCAGGAATTACATACGATTTCCGATGCCTATCTGAATTGGGAGGAGCTGGAACGGCAGCTTGATTTTTGCAGTCATTTAAAGGAGCAGAGGGCTTCTTTACAGAAAAGCATCCACGCCCATGAGAAAAAAATTGAGGAAGCGCATAAAGCAGTGCGGGAGCTGTATCCGGATAAGGTGCGCGGTGTTCTCTCCGAAGCGGAATATCTCGATTTATCGAAGCATTTTTCAGCGGAACTACAGCAGCAGGAGCGGCTGATTGCGGACGCAGAGCGGAAAATCATCGACCTTGACGCACGCATTGCCGCAGGGGATAACCGCCGCGCCATCATTGAAAAATACATCAACCCGACACACCTGACAAGGGAAATGGTCGAAATTTTGATTGATTCTATTTCTGTCGGCAGACGGATTGCAGGGACAAGGGAGGTTCCCATCACCATATACTGGCGCTTCTGAAAAATGGGCGAAAGCAGTGCCGCCCGAAAATTCTGCAGCAAATCTGACAAAATCTGCAAAACACTATTCCATTTTGTCTTTTTATATGTTAGAATGTATTCACAATATTATTTTTGAATACAAATACAAAGGAGGTACTATTATGGTCTATATCGAATCCCCCAGCACAAATCCTGCTTTTAATCTGGCTCTGGAGCAATATGTTTTCGACCGAATGGACAGAAGTCAGGAATACTTCATGCTTTGGCAGAACGATAACACCGTTGTCATCGGTAAAAATCAGAACGCCTTTGCAGAGGTCAATCAAAAGGTTGCCGATGCAAAGCATATCTCCGTTGTCCGCCGACTTTCCGGCGGCGGTGCCGTATATCATGATTTGGGGAATCTGAACTTCACATTTATTCTCAACGCAAAGGATGCAACCGATCTGGATATTCGTCTGTTCTGTCAGCCGATTGCAGAGCTGCTGCGTTCTCTCGATGTGCCTGCTGAGGTCAACGGCAGAAATGATATCAGCATTGAAGGGAAAAAATTCTCCGGCAATTCCCAGTATCTGAAGCAGGGCCGCATCATGCACCACGGCACGCTGATGTTTCATTCAGACCTTTCCGTTGTTGCGGATGTGCTGAATGTTTCCGCAGATAAATTCCAATCAAAGGCTGCAAAATCCGTAAAAGCAAGAGTGACAAATATTGCGCCTTATCTGCCTGAGGGCTTTACGCTGGCACAATTCAAGACGCTTCTCTTAAAATACATTCTGAAAGAAGAAAATGTTCAGCCCTATGTATTCTCCGCAGAGGAGCTGGCTGAAATCGAAAAAATCAAAAAGGAACGCTATGATAAGTGGGAATGGAATTACGGCTTTTCTCCCTCCTACAGCGTAGAAAAGAGCCGCCGCTTTGAGGGCTGCGGAAAAATCGAGGTCCATATGAATACGGAGGACGGCAGCATTACCAATTTGCAGTTCTTCGGCGATTTCTTCGGCGTAAAGGACTCTGCCGACCTTGCCAAGGCACTGATTGGCACAAAGCTGGAGCATCAGGCTCTGGAAAGCCGCCTTGCCGATTTCGATATCGCACAGTATTTCCATGGACTGGAGAAGAATGATTTTCTCAATCTTCTGCTGCAAAGTGAATAATATGATTTGCCGCCTTAGGTGTGTCCCAATAAGAAAACAGGAAAAAAATGAAATAGCTGAAAGGCTGCGGATACAAGGAAGTTTCTCGCAGGCATCCTTTGACTTAGGCTGTCAAGGGGAACTGATGCAGTAGCCGTAGCTTTCAGCATTTCAGAATGCAAGGTTTCTTATCCGGGCGCACCTTCAGGGCGGCTTTTTTATTTTGGTATCTCCAAATTTTGCAAAAGAAAATGCCCCGACCGATACGAAATCAGCCGAGGCATCTTCTTTTATTATAGTTATATGTCTAAAGTAACAACTTAAAAGGGATGCGGCTATGGGCTCAGCACAGCCGCAAAAAAAGAGTTATGAAGGAGATTTTGTCTTGCTAAATCCTGCTCCCTCTTTAGAGGGGAGGGGCGGCTGCAAATCCGACTCACAGCCGCTGTGTATCTCAAAAGTGAACACTTATGTTCATCAAGCTTTTGTTTATCCTTTATCTTTTGTTTTTTTGTATTTATACTGTTGATTTTTATTTATTGGGAATATGAATTGCTCTTTTCTCTGCTGCCAGAGCCGCTTCTCTGACCGCTTCGGTTACGGTGGGATGTGCGTGGATTGCCGCAATAATATCCTCTACGGTCGCTTCCATACCGATGGCCAGCGCACATTCGCCAATCAGATCTGTTGCTCTGGGGCCAAGAATATGTACCCCCAGAACCTCTTTATATTCTGTCCCGATGATGAACTTAATGCTACCAACGCCGCCGTTCATAATCAGAGATTTACCGTTTGCCATCAGAGGGAATTTGCCTACCTGATATGCAATCCCCATTTCCTTTGCTTTTTCTTCTGTCAGCCCAACGCCTGCAAATTCGGGGTCTGTATATACACAGGAGGGGTTGGTTGCACCGTTGTAAACCGCATTTTCTCCCAGTGCATTTTCCGCTGCCACTTCACCCTGCGCAGATGCAACGTGCGCCAGCATAACCTTGCCCAGACAGTCACCGATGGCATATACATTGGGTACATTTGTTTCCATTTTATCGTTGACTGTGATACGGCCTCTGTCATTCGCAATGCCAACCGCATCCAAGCCCAAGGCTTCTGTATCTGTTCTTCTGCCGACAGCAACCAGTACCTTTTCTGCTGCAAAGGGCTGCACCTTGCCGCCAATCTCTACATTGACCTTTGCACCGACTGCCGCCGCTTCTACAGACTGCACCTTTGCATCTGTCATAATCTTTACGCCCTTTGCCTCCATCAGCTTGCGCAGCTGTGCTGTCAGCTCGCCATCCATCATGGGCAGCAGCTTAGGTGCGGCTTCTACCACCGTTACCTCTGTACCGAATTTGGAGTACGCAGTTGCCAGTTCGATACCGATTACGCCACCGCCAATGACCAGAAGGCTTTTGGGAATTTCTTCAAAAGACAAAGCGCCTGTCGAATCTACGCAGTTTGCATTTTCCTTTACCCCGGGAATGGGAGGCACCGCGGGGACGGAGCCTGCTGCGATGATGATTTTATCAAATGTCATGTTTTCCTTTGTACCGTCCTTTTTCAGGACAGCCAGAGTATCCTTGGATGCGAAGGATGCTGTTCCCTCCACAACCTGAATCTTATTTGCCTTCATCAGACCGGTAACACCGCCTACCAGCTGTGCGGTAATGGCATTTTTCTTTGCCTGCACCTGTTTCCAGTCTACATTTTTCACTTCAATATGGATGCCGTATTCCGCCATTTCCTTTGCTTCTGTCAGCGCCTCTGCCGCATGCAGGATTGCCTTTGTGGGAATACAGCCGACATTCAGACAGGTGCCGCCGAGCTTATTCTTTTCAATCAGCGTTACCTTGCCGCCCAGCTGTGCCGCTCTGATGGCTGCCACATAACCGCCGGGGCCGCCGCCGATAACTGCTACTTTCGTTTCGCCGGCAGGCTTTTTCTCTGCCGCAGGAGCCGCTGCCTGTGCGGGTGCTGCCTGTGCGGGTGCTGCTCCAACCTGCTCGCCTGCTTCGCCGATATATGCCAGAAGCCCCTTTACGGGTACATCCTCGCCTTCCTGTGCCACGATTTTAATCAGTGTGCCTTCTGCTTCTGCTGTCACCTCGCTGGTCAGCTTATCTGTTGTAATTTCCAACAGAACATCGCCAACCTTTACGGCATCGCCTTCCTGCTTTACCCATTTGGAAACCGTGCCTTCTTCCATTGTCAGCCCAAGCTGAGGCATTTTAACCTCTACTGCCATAGTCTATTCCTCCTGTCCGTTCAGGTTTCTTCTCTTGATTTCTGTCTTCTTTTTCTTCCGATGTTACAGCAGAATCTGCATGGGGTTTTCCAACAGCTCTTTGATAGCGAGTTCAAATTTTGCTGCTGTCGCACCGTCAATCAATCTATGGTCGAATGTAAAGGAAATGCGCATGAACTGTCTCTTTGTGATGTTGCCTTCTGCATCCATTACCAGCTCATCCTGCACTGCGCAGACACCCAGAATGCCTGCATCCGGCTGATTGATGATAGGATTAAAGGTTTCTACGCCGAACATACCCAGATTGGAGATGGAGAAGGTAGAGCCCTTATATTCGTCCATCGACAGCTTATTTGTTCTTGCACGTTCTGCCAGATCTCTCGCTGCTTCGGAAATTTCGCCCAGACTCATCTTATCCGCGTCCTTGATAACGGGCACAATCAGACCATCCTCCAGCGCAACCGCCATACCGATATTCACATGCGCACGCTTGATAATCTGGTCACCGTCGATAGATACCAGAATATGCTTGTTATTTTTCAGTGCCTTTGCCGTTGCTTTCAGCACATAATCATTCAAAGAATATTTCACGCCAAGGTCATTGTTAATCTTCTTACGGAATGCCATCAGCTCTGTCACATCAATGCGGACATTCTGCGTAACGGTAGGGATTTCCTGTGCGGATTTTGTCATTCTTTCGGAAACGACCTTTCTCATCCCTGCCAGCTTTACAACCTCGTCGCCATCCATCAGTTCCAGTGCGGTTTTCTTCGGCGCTGCCTTTTCTGCTGCCGCCTGTGCTACGGGTGCAGGTGCGGCTTTTGCAGCTTCTGCCGCCGCCAGAATATCCTTCTGCACGATTCTGCCCAGAGGGCCGGAGCCTGCCACTGTTGTATAATCTACCCCCAGCTTTGCTGCTGTTTTCTTTGCCAGAGGGGAAATTCTGATTCTGCCGCCTGCCACAGGTGCAACAGGTGCTGCAGGTGCTGCTGCGGGCACGGGCGCTTCAGCCGCAGGTGCTTCTGCCTTTGCCGCGGGTGCATCCCCAACCTGTTCGCCTGCTTCACCGATATATGCCAGCAGACCCTTTACGGGGATATCCTCGCCTTCCTGCGCTACAATTTTCAGCAATACGCCGTCATGCTCGCTTTCTACTTCGCTTGTCAATTTATCTGTTGTAATTTCCAGAATGACATCACCGGCCTTGACCGTGTCGCCTTCCTGTTTTACCCATTTTGTGACTGTGCCTTCTTCCATTGTCAGCCCCAACTGAGGCATCTTTACTTCAAAAGCCATGGTTTTCCCTCCTTATTTATTCAGAACCTTTTTCACTGCCTTTACGATATCTGCGGGATGAGGGAAGTTTTCATCCTCCAATGTAGGGCTGAAGGGAGAAACAATATTCAGACCGCAGACACGTTCTACGGGTGCGTCCAGTTCATCAAACAGCTCCTCTGCAATCTGTGCGGAAATTTCAGCCGCATAGCTGCCACGCTTTACCTCTTCGGACAGAACGATTACATTGTGTGTCTTGGAAACGGATTTCACGATGGCATCCCAATCCAGAGGAACCAGTGTTCTCAAATCCAGAACTTCTGCGCTGATGCCTTCCTTCGCCAGCTCTTCCGCTGCCTCCAGTGCGAAGTATACCTCACGGCTCCAGGTTACGATTGTAATATCTGTACCCTCTCTTTTCACATCCGCAACACCCAGAGGGATGGTGTATTCCCCTTCGGGAATCTGCTCCTTCTTTGCATACAGCAGCTTATGTTCAATAAAGATAACGGGGTCCTCATCACGAATCGCGGATTTCAGCAAGCCCTTTGCATCCTCCGCGCTGGAGGGTGCCACAACCTTCAGACCGGGTGTGTGGCAGAAAATATTTTCAAAGCACTGCGAATGCTGTCCTGCGTTTCTTCTGCCTGCGCCCATGGGCAGTCTCAATACCATGGGTACGGTTGCCTGTCCGCCTGTCATATATCTCATCTTTGCAGCCTGATTGATGATAGGATCTGCCGCAACGGTGATAAAGTCATCATACATCAACTCTACCACAGGGCGAATCCCTCTCATTGCAGCCCCCACTGCCATGCCACAGAAGCCGGATTCGGAAATCGGGGTATCAAACACGCGGTTCTCACCGAATTCCTCCTGAAAGCCAACCGTAATGCCGAAAACATTCCCCATCTTACCCATGTCTTCGCCCATGATAATTACATTTTCATCTCTTGCCATTTCCTCATGAAGAGCCTCGCCGATGGCTTTACTGATGCTCAATTTTTTACTCATCTTACAACGCTCCTTTCATTATCAGAGAAATATACATCTGTTGTTGCTTCGGAAGGGTCAGGATATGCGGATTCATTTGCAAACTGATAAGCCGCTTCCATCTCATCCTCTACTGCCTTTTCCACAGCCAGAATTTCTTCCTCTGTTGCCACGCCATCCAACAGTCTCTTTCTCATATTGGGGATTGCGTCCTTCTTATGCGCCTCCTCCATGTAGGATGCAGGGCGATAATTTGCAGGGTCACCGCAATAATGTCCCTGATGGCGGAACGTCATGCACTCTACGATAGAAGGACCGTTGCCCTCTCTTGCATAATCTACCGCTTCTTTTACTGCTTCATATACAGTAACGGGATCGTTGCCGTCAACCGTTTTCCCGGGGATGTTATACGCCTGCGCACGCACTGCAATCGTATCCGTATTGGTTACGGAATGGATATTAACAGAAACGCCGTAGCTGTTGTTTTCACACAGGAATACTACAGGCAGCTTCCATGCCGCCGCCATATTTACCGCTTCGTGGAAGGTACCCTGATTGGATGCGCTGTCACCGAAGAAGCACAGGGTAACATGCTTATCTCCCTTAATCTTGGACACCAGTGCAGAGCCTGCCGCAATGGGAATACCTGCGCCTACGATACCGTTTGCACCAAGGCTGTGCAGTCCTGCTACATCCGCGATGTGCATGGAACCGCCCTTACCCTGACAATACCCTGTTTTCTTACCGAACAGCTCTGCTAGCATTTTATCCAGAGATGCGCCCTTTGCGATACAGTGACCATGCCCTCTGTGGGTAGATGTCATATAATCTTCGGGTTCCAGTGCATAGCAAGCACCTGTGGGCACTGCCTCCTGCCCGATGCACAGGTGAATATTCCCTGCCAGCATACCCTTTGTGAAGCATTCTGCCGCTTTTGTTTCAAATGCTCTGATACTCAACATTGTTTTGTACATATCCAAAAGCATTTCCTTGGGATATTTTTTACCTTTAGAAGCCAATGTGATTCACACCTTTCTTTTTTCTCATTCTTTTTATGTTTTTTATTTTTGCTTGGGTGCAAACAGAGGCACCCCGAGTTCCTCATCAAATCTTCTGCCCATAACCAGCCCATCCAGCTCCGCAATCACCATATCCGTGGTCAGCAGAACCTTTGTGCCTTCAATGAGATGACCGCCATGCCCTGTGCCGTGCTGGTCGCTCATGCTCATGTGTACATGAAGCAGAAGGTTGCCGTCATCATCGTGGCAGATCATGCCGGCTGCCGCAGTCAGCTCAATGGGACCATACAGAATCGTAGGTTCTCCGTAGCCGTATCCTGCTTTTTTATCCTTCAAAGGAACAGGATTACAAAAGGCTGCACCGTCCAGACTGCCAATCCCGCTGAGGATTACGCCGTTTTTAATATTTTCTGCTTTGCAAATCTCCTCGATGCCCTTCAAAACATCCATACCGGGCTTCAAGCGGAATGCAACGACTCTTTTTATGCTGCCTGCAGCATGTTCGATGGATTGCATCATTTGTATCTCTCCTTCTTTATTTTGTATTCTTTTTATTTATTTTGTATTCAAATTTTATCATTAGAATTTTTATGTGTCAATACAATACCGCCATTTTTTTCCTTTTTGGCGTAATTTACAGAATGTATTTCTGATTTTTATTTAAAATTCATAAAACTACTTTTGTATACAAAATGATGTCTAAAAAAAGAGGTTCTTGTCAGAATTTTTTATCACAAAACCTCAGAATCCTATTTTTCTTAAATCAGGCAGGTCTGTCCTTCCTCCATAAAGAACAGCGCATTTTCCTGCCTTCCTGCGCGCATTTCCTGCTCCACAATCTTCCGTATCATCATTTTATCCTCTCCTGCAAAGGGAATATGATAAACAATCTTCGTCTTTGTCTGCAATACGCCTGCCGCAAATAATGCCTTGCCCTCCTCGCTGTGGCTCATCAGCGGATTGACAAACACCGCATCCAGCGCCATGCCTCGTACCGCAGAAAAATCCTCCTGTGTGAAATCCACATCCGCCGTAAAAAGCAGCTTCTTCTCGCCGCACTCTAATAAATAACAGAAATGCGGCACATCCCAGTAAAGCTTATCCAGATGTCTGGTCTGAAAGGCACGGATACGAATCTCCTGCTCCGGACGAAAAACGGTTTTCCTGCATAATTCCCGATGCAGCAGAACACACGGAATCCCCATCCCCTCCGCCTTTTTCTGCAACGCCCGCAAGGCAGCAGAGCCGTCTCTCGGCATGAAAATCGCCTTCGGCTGCCGGTACTCCAGATATTCCGCCACCCTCTGCGGCGAAAAATGATCCCCATGCTCATGGGTAAACAGCAGATACTCAATACCCGCAAATTCTCCCTCGCCCGCCTTCAGCTTTTCCCATTGCCTTTCGGAAAGATTGCTGAAGCAATGTCCGTTTTCATCATAAATCCCGTCGATTAGCAGCTTCGTCCCCCGAAACTCCAGAAGCACCGCCGCATTTACCAGAAACGTTGCCTTTACCTGCTCCTGCATCTCTGTTCCCTCCTTCTGAAAAATGCTGCATACCCAAGCAGTATGCAGCATTTTCTTTTCTCAAAATTACATTTTCAGATCTATTTTACATCTTATTTATTTTTTACATCTTATTTAATCAATCCCGGCAGGAAGGTTGTAACCTGCGGAATATAAGTAACCAGCATCAGCACCACAACACCGATGAGCAGCATTGGCATAACCGATTTTAGCGTTTGCACAAAGCGTGCCTCGGCAATCTGGTTTGTCATCAGCAAGCAGATGCCGACCGGCGGTGTAACCAGACCGATACACAGGTTGAAGCTCATCATGATACCAAACTGCAAAGGGTCAATGCCAAACGCATCCAGCAGAGGCAGCAGGATAGGTGTCATCATGATAATCGCTGCATTTGCCTCCATCAGCATACCGATAACCAGGAACAGAATATTCAGCAGCAGCAGAATGACAACTGTACTATTGGTAAAGGAGCTGAATACCTCCAGAACCTGATGAGGCAGACCGGATGTTGTGATAACATAACCGGAGGATTTGGAAATCCCTACCAGCATCAGAATGGTTGCTGTAGAAATCGCACCATCCACGAAAATGCCGGGGATATCCTTAATCTTAATATCCTTATAAATCAGCAGGCTGACCAGAAGCGCATACACAACTGCAACCGCTGCGGATTCCGTTGGTGTAAAAATACCGCCGAAAATACCGCCCAGAATGATAACGGGCATCAGCAGAGCCCAGATACTGTCTTTGAAAATAAGCAGAACCTCTTTTGCAGATTTTCTCTCATGCGCAGGCAGGTCATTCTTCTTACCATAGAACAGCGCATAAATAATCAGACCGACTGCCATCAGGATACCGGGAATGACAGAGCCGACAAACAGCTTGGATACGGACAAATCCGTAATGCTCGCATATACGATCAATGTAATGGAAGGCGGGATGATAGGCCCCAGAATAGCCGCAATACCGGAAATCGCCGCTGCGAAATGGTCGGGATAGCCTTCCTCCTTCATGGCAGGAATGGTTGTGCCGCCAACCGCAGATGCCGTTGCAACACCGGAACCGGAAATCGCACCGAACAGCGCAGATGCCAGTACGGTAACAACCGCCAGAGAGCCTTTAATCCAACCGATCAAGGCATTGGAAACATCAATCAGCTTCCCTGTAATACTGCGAGACATAATATTCCCTGCCAGCATAAAGAACGGGATTGCCAGCAGTGAGCTGGAGTTCATGCCTGCAAAAAGCTTCTGTGGAAGCACGATAAACGGCATATCTGCCATATTCAGGGCAACCAGTGTGCCAATACCCAACGCAAGATAAATCGGAATACCCAAAATGGATAATACCAATAACAAAATAATTACAATCAAACCGGCATTCATGTGTTACGCCTCCCTTCTGCTTAATTCCGCAATTTCCACAAGCTGCTTCATAATAACCTCAATAGAGGTCAAGATCATCAATACTGCACCAATCGGCATACATGCATACGGCACAGACATCGGAATCTTCAAGCCGGCAGAAACATTCACTGCCGCTGCCTGACACAATACAACAGAATAACAGAACAGAAATGCCAGGAATACAATCCCTACGATGGTTGCAATCACTGTATAGATTGCCTTCGTTCTGGGCTTAAGAATACCGATAAACGCATCCACCTGCAAATGGCTGTTTCTTCTTGTGGCAATGGCTGCTGCTACCATAACATCATAGATAAACAGATACCTTGCCAGTTCCTCACTCCACGCATTGGACGCAGAAAAAACATATCTTAAAATAACCTGATAGGTAATGACAATAATCATGATTGCAACCGTTACCGCCAGAAATAATTTTTCTATCTTTTCAATTCCGTCCAGAAATTTTCCGTACCCTTTCATTCGATTCACCTCGATTTTAATGATTTTCCTTTGTATTTACTCCTCTTTGCCGACAGCACGAATCTTTGCTGCCCAATCTGCCAAATAAGGGAATTTTTCATCTGTAAAGTCCTTGAAATATTCGATAAACTGGTCTGTATCCACTTCAATAATATGGCAGCCCTTATCAATCAGCTCCTGCTCTGCTTCCTTTTCCTTCTGCAGCTGCTGTTCGCTGACAGTTACGCCTGCATATTCAGCTGCCTCCCGCACTGCCTGCTGAATATCCTCAGGTAATGCATCAAAGTATTCTCTATCCATGATGATAACGTTACTGCTGTAAACATGGTTTGTCTTAATCCAATATTTGCAGACCTCATCAAATGCATAGTTCAGGGAGTCCGTCATAGGGTTTTCCTGCCCGTCTACCGTCTTCTGCTGCAAAGCTGTATAGGTTTCTGTCATCGCAATGGGTGTAGGTGCTGCCTTCATCCATTTCCAGGTTTCCAGATACATCTCCAGATTTGGTGCTCTCAGCTTAAAGCCCTTGAAATCCTCGATATTTTTCATTTCCTTTGTTGCCGTTACGATACGGGGACCTCTGTATGTGCCGCCCAGCAGCTTAAAGCCGCTTTCCTCACCGACAGTCTCCTTGATTTCCTCGCCGACATCGCTGTTCCATGTTTCCATGAAGTGATCATAATCGCGGAACAGATACGGGGTTGCGTCAATATTCGCCATCGGGGTAAAGGTTGCCAGTGTACCTATTGATTCACACATCACGTTGGCAACGCCGAATTTCATCCCTTCCAGAACCTCAGAAGTTGTACCAAGGCTGCCGCCGCCATAAAGAACAACCTCTACTCTGCCATCCGTCAGTTCCTCTATCTTTTTCGCGAAGGCTGCGCCTGTATCGTAAGCATTGTCCCCTTCTGTGGAGTTCAATGCCATTTTCCATGTATATGTACCGTCATCATTGATACCCATACCATTATTACAGCCGGTCAAGCCCAATGCCGCAACAATGGCTGTCATTGCAATCGCCAAAATTTTCTTTTTCATGAAAATTCCTCCTCAACCTTTTCTTACCGATATCAGCCGTCCATTGTTACGCCACCGTCCACATCACTGATTTCACCGGTAGCAAAGCTTGCCAGATCAGATGCGTAGAACAGAACCATATTTGCAATTTCTCTCGGCTGTGCGCCTCGTCCCAAAGGAATGGTTGCGATAATCTTCTTTGTCTTTTCTTCTCCCATATTGGCAGTCATCGGTGTCATTGTCAAGCTGGGGCATACGCCGTTGCAGGCAACCCCATAAGGTGCGCCTTCTCTGGCAACTGCCTTTGTCAGCCCGATTACGCCTGCCTTGGATGCCGCATAGGCACTTGTTCCCAAAAGACCGCCGCCTCTTTTTGCCGCTACGGAGGCTACATTTACAATTCTGCCATATCCGTTTGCCTTCATAGAGGGATAAACTGCACTAATTGCAGTATAAACACCTGTCAGGTTAATGGCAATTACTTTATCCCATTCTGCCTGTGTTACCTCATCAAAGGGTACCGTGCTTACGATGCCTGCATTGTTGATCAGCCCATGTATCTGCTTAAAATCTGCAACAATTTTGCCAAATACCTCTCTGATTTCAGCACTGTTCGCCAGATTTACCTTGTAAGCAGAGGTTTTGTCCTTGCCCAGCTCCTCTCTGAGCTTTTCGGCTGCATCCAGATTCAGATCAACAATAATCGCATGACCGCCGCCTTCTACCACGCCGGTTACGATTGCTTTGCCGATGCCGCTCGCACCGCCTGTCACAATAATGTTCTTTCCTGTGAAATCCATACTTATTTCCCCTTTCGCTTTTGTATTGTTTTCGTTATTTTTGTATTCAATTTTTCTTTTTTGAATTTGTAATTTGATACTAATATTCATTTTTGCAAATGTCAATCCATTTTTTGTTAATTTTTAAAATTTCTTTATTTTTGTATATTTTTGCAAAAACGCATTTTTGCGTATTGCTAAAAACCAACTTTTTTGAATTGTCGAAATTTATCAAATTTTCACAGTTTTCTTATTTTGAAAGAAATCCTATTTTTTGTATACAAAATCTGCTTTTTGATGTATAATGATAAAAATTGTTTTTAAGGGGATACGCTCACATTTGTCGAGGTATGATTTATTTATTTTTTTATTTTAGGAGAGATAGTATGAAACCTTCAGATTCTTTACAGGATTTCGCTTATGAAGAAATTAAAAAACGAATTCAAAACGGGGAATACGCCCCCGGAACAAAATTAAATACGCAGGAAATATCCGATTCACTGGGCATCAGCCGCTCCCCTGTCCTTGCTGCAATCAACCGCTTGATTGCGCTTGGTCTGGTAGAGGCAACGCCGAGAAAGGGCACAACCGTTGCACAGCTTTCCGATACCCAGATTAGAAATATCATTGAAGCGCGTCAGATGATGGAGCTTTTCTGTGTAAAACTCTGTATCCGCAATATTGAGTATCACCCCAGCATCATCAAGGAGATGGAGACCGTTGTACAGGAATTTGAAACCGCACTGGAAGCCGGATATCCCGCTGCGGCAGAGCTGGAAACAAAATTCCATACCCTCTATATCTCCCTCTGTGGCAATCCGCAGATTATGAAGCTCTATGAATCCAACTGGAGCATCGGCACCATGTTTTATATGTATAGCGCAACCAACCTCCCTCTGGATCAGCTCAAAACCTCCTTCCATCAGCATAAAGAAATTCTCAATACGCTGAAGGCAAAGGACGAAGCCGCCTTACAGAAAATTATTGAAGAACACATGAGCATTGTTTATGAAACACTGGAATGGTATTCTCAGGCAGCCAAGCACTGATTCCCACAAGGATTGATTGCCCTTGCGCCATCGCAGCAGTAGAGCCTGTCAGCACAATGCAGCCGCCCGTATTGGTTGCCATGGCGGTTTATATCGGCAAAACCAGATTGATTGATAACTTCATTTACGAAGGCTGAGGATATAAAAACGGTCTGAACCGCAGGGTTCAGACCGTTTTAAGGTGTCGACAAAGTCGACCCCTAAGTCGAAATCAGGATTTCGACTTATTGAAACAGAAGAATAAACAGATGCGTTCCGGCGGTGGCAAGCACCTTGAAACGCCCTGTTTTCCTCGAGGGGGCAAAGCTCCCTCTGCGGATTCCATTCCGGAGAATACTTACCGTCCAAGAAGGGGCGGCAGGCAAAGCCTGCTTTGCGGAGCAAAGTAATGAGCTATTCGTTTCCCGAACCCTTCCGCTCAATACCACCCAAACAGGGTTTTTCCGCCATCCAATTTCTCAATTTTTTTCATATCCTCCTGCGAAATTTCAAAATCAAAGACAGCGAGGTTTTGTTTCATGCGCTCCTGATGGACGGATTTCGGAATTACCGCAATTTTATTCTGCACCAAATACCGCAGTGCAATCTGTGCAGATGTTTTTCCGTATTTGTTCCCAAGCTCCTGCAATAACGGCTCCGCAAAAATATTTTTTCTGCCCTCCGTAAAGGATGCCCAAGATTGCATTTGCGTTCCATGCTTTTCCATTTCCTTTTGCAATGCCAGCTGCGGATAGTACACATGGGATTCCACCTGGCTGACCGCAGGCACAATATCACAGGCGGCAACAAACGCCTGATATTTCTTTTCATTAAAATTGGAAATGCCGATTGCTCTTACCTTTCCTGCCCGATAGGCCTCCTTCATGGCTTCATACATTTCCAAAGCGGAATCATACGGCTCATGAATCAAAAGCAAATCAATATAATCCGTCTGCAATGCCTGCAGAGATTTTTCGATTACGGCCTTTGCTTTTTCGTAGGTAACGCAGGGACGGTACAGCTTTGTTGTAAGAAAGACCTCTTTTCTCTCCAGACCGCTTTCTTTTACCGCCTGCCCGACGATATCTTCATTTTCATACATTTGCCCTGTGTCAATCAGCCTGTATCCGCTGTCCAATGCGGTGAGAATCGTTTTCTTGCCTGCCTCTCCACGCACATCCCATGTACCAAAGCCAATCATCGGCAGCTGCACGCCATTATTTAAGGTTACATATTCCATCTGCGTTCCGACTCCTTCCCAATTCTATGATTCTGTCTATCCGCTTTCCGAAAGCCTGCCGAAAATATGCTTCTGTCACAAGCTTTCTCTTAAAATTTGAATAATCTCCTCTCGATTTAATACCTTATATCCCTAATGAAAGATAAGTGAACTGCACCCCATTTGTTAGACAGTATGATATACTATTTAGCAAGTGGGGTGATTTTTATGCCAAAAGGAGCACCAAACAAACGATATACTCCAGAATTTAAGAAACTGGTGGTAGAAACAATGCTGGAAGAAAAACTGAGCTACAGTGAAGCGGCAAGACAATTTGAAATAAATGATCACGGAATCATTCAACGTTGGGAGCGAATTTATCTCGAAGAAGGTTCAGAGGGGCTGGCTATCGAGCGTCGTGGACGCAAAAGCACCGGACGGCCAATGAAACTACAAAAAGAGGTAGAGGAGGATTTGATCGCAGGGGTGCAGCGATTGCGCGCAGAAAACGCATACCTAAAAAACTTGCAAGCCTTGGTTTTGGAAAACGAGCGACAGCATCACAGAAAACACAGGTGATTTAGAAACTAAGGCAAGAATTTTCACTGGCAATCCTGCTGGATGTCGCTCAACTGCCTCGTGCAACCTTTTACTATCATCTAAAACAACTGAAGAAAGCAGATAAATATCATTCTGTGAAAGAAGAAATCACTGCTATTTTCCATGAGAATAAAGGAAGATACGGTTATCGACGTATTACTGCAGAACTTCGAAATAGGAATATTTATTTAAATCATAAAACTGTTCAGCGTCTTATGCAGAAGTTGGGCTTAGTTTGCCGTGTCAGGATGAAGAAGTATCGTTCTTACAAGGGTGAAGTGGGCAAAATCGCACCAAATCTGTTAAATCGGAACTTCCATGCCGAAAAACCGAATCAGAAATGGGTCACGGATGTGACAGAGTTCAGCCTGTTTGGTGAGAAACTGTATCTGTCCCCAATTCTCGATTTGCACAGTAGCGATCTGGTCAGCTATACCATATCGGATCGTCCTGTGCTGCGCATGGTGACAACTATGCTGAACGAGGCATTTGCAAAAATTCCGGACGGAACAAATCACATTCTCCATTCTGATCAGGGCTGGCAGTATCAGCACAGGCAGTATCAACGGATGCTCCGGGAGAAAGGCATCCGGCAGAGCATGAGCCGAAAAGGGAATTGTCTGGACAATGCTGTGATAGAAAATTTCTTTGGACTGCTCAAGAGCGAACTGCTGTATTTGCAGGAATTTCAGTCCATGGAGCACTTCAAACAGGAACTCGTTGCATATCTGGATTACTACAACAACCGCAGGATCAAGGCAAAACTGAAGGGCTTGCCGCCTGCAATTCACAGACAACAAGCCCTTTCGGCTGCTTGAACAATTTTTACTTCAAAATATTTGTCTAACTTTTTGGGGTCAGTTCAATGCCCTATTTTACTCAAATCGAGTCTATTTTAACTCATAGAGTCAATCTTGACTCAACCTTTTCATAAAAAATAGTCTGAACCACAAGGATTCAGACCATTTTTATTTTCCGCTTTAGCCTTCCCTTACGAGCGTAACTGTTTTTTCCGCTTCATTCCAAGAAGTCTGTGCGCCAAGCGCATCCGCTACAAAGCGAACAGGCACATAGGTACGGCTATCCATGATGACAGGTGCAACGCCATATTTTTCAAGCGTTTTCCCAATCGTCATCTTAATTTCCTTTCCATCCAAAAGCAAGGTAACCTCTTTGCTTTCGCCGTTCCATGCAACCGCACCGCCCAAAGATTCTGTAATGAATCTGATGGGAACCAAGGTTCTGCTATTCTGAATCACGGGAGCCGCATCCTTTTGGGCGAGATTCCCGTTAACAGAAATGCTCTTTCTGCCAATCTGCATTTCGACGATTGTTTTCTCCTTTGCTTTTGTTTCGTTGTTTTCCTTCGTTTCCTCTACTTTTGTTTCGTTTTTCTGTGTTTTGGATTTTCTGCCGCCGGAGGAAGAACCGCCGCCGCTCTCCGGCTTGGCAGTCAGTGCTTTATAGGCATCCTGCAAGGCTTTTGTGGCATTGTTATATTCCTCTGCCGTCGCTTCAACCTTGGAAACCTCCTTTGCATCCGCCAAAACCTTTGCAAATGCCGCCCATTTCTCTGCGGAGTAATCCGCTTCCTGCAAAGCCTCTGCCTCTTTCACTGCATTTTTCAGTGCAAGCCAAGCCTGCATTACTTCATGCTCCTCTTCGATTTCACCAATCAGCTCTTTAAAGCTCCACTGCTTATTGGTTTCTGTCACTGTTGCCTTATGGTCAATCACCGCATCTGCCGCACGCATTTTTGCAAGAAACTGGTCAAGCTGTGTTTCGCTCAAGCCGCTCATCAGCATAAATTCCGCTGTGTAGCCACTGCCTGTAAATGCCTCTGCATCCCCTGCAAAGCCTTTGTACCCTGCAAGATATCCAACGGACTGGTTAATCTGGCTTTTTTCAACCGTAACTGCCTTAATTCCCATTTCCTCCAGAATTGCTCTGATTTTGCTGCCCTTTACGGTATCCGCACCGAGGTTGAACAGCAGTACCTTTGCTGCGGGGATTTCTTCCTCCGCACCAATAATGGGAACGGAATAGGAAAGATAATCCGCTTCCTCTCCTGCCCATTCGGGATGAGGCAGTCTAAGCTTTACAATCAATCGTTTTCCTGCCTCAAACGTATTCGCCTTAACGGGAATATTGATGGTTGTGAAATGCTCCTTGCTTGCTTTATTCGCATCACGCTGACCGATACGCTGTGTAATCGAGCTTTCATGCAACTCCTTCTTCTCAAATTCATCATCTGTATAGTCGGAGGGGAACTGATATGCTGTTACGTTGCAATAATAGTCGCTCATTTCCGTATAGCCTGCATCGTATGTCACTGTTACAGGAATGGTAGTATCTGTCACTCTGACTGCGGCAACATCAATAGAAACGGTAGGTGTTGCCCAATCGGGTGCCGCCTCAACGGTTTTCGCATTGGAATATACCACTTTGCTTACGCCGTTTTTCACAAGCGTCAGCTTAATCATCAGCTTGGAGCCTGCTTTCAGCGGCTTTACGCTTTCTCTAAAGCCCATGGTTGTTACGCCGGGGCTGTAAATGCTGCTTTCTGCCGCAATTTTTGCTTTGCTTTCATCCAATTCCTCGCCTGTGTAGTTATACAGTACATAGCTTACGGAATCATAATAATTTCTTTCAAAGTTCAGATAGGTTTCCATCTTTGTATCGCCTTCGGATACATGCTCCTCTCTGATATAAGCAGAGGGTTCTATAATCTGAGGGGGTGCCTGAATGGTTTTTGCATCGGAGATTTTTACCACTTCGCTTTCGCCGCCTGGCAGCGTAAGCACCGCAACGATTTTATCTCCTGCCGTCAAATCATTGGTAAATGTAATTTTACTGCTGTATGCGGAAGGCGTTACCGCACCGGAATACAGCAAAGCATTTCCTACATTTGCACTGTCAAATGCACCACCATAGCGGTAGGTATACAGCTTCAAATTGCCTGTAAGCGCATTGTCGAAATCCGCCTTTACATAAAGATTCTTATCCGTAGAAAGAATTTTGGAGGAGGTAATTTCAACAGAAGGCTCTTTTACCACCTTGCCACCAATCAGAATATAAACCTTATCATCACTGTAATGGGTTCTGCCAGTGTCAACATCATATTTGTAAAGATATACCAATACATATTTTTCAGGCGTAAGATTTCCCTTTACATCAAAGGTATAGCTGCCGCTTCCCGTAAAGCTCTGACTCTTGAGGGATGCCGCATCATCCGGATGTGTATTGTTTCTGTCTGCAAGCCTTACAAACACATAGCCGCCCTTATAGCTGTCATATCCGTTTACGGAAACCGTAATGCTTTCCGTATCTGCTGTGAGTGCTTCGGGGGAAACGCTGATGCTGTCCCCTTCCGCTTTCGCTTTTACCGTAAAGGCTGTGCCGGGGTAATAATGCGTTTTATCTTCATCATCAACATAATAGATATAAGGAATAATCACATCCCCTGCCGTTAAAGCCTTTGTAATAGTGATTTCTACATTATCCCCACTGATAACAGGACTTTTACTGCCGACAGAAACGGGGTCTCCATATACA
Organism: Anaerotignum faecicola; assembly: GCF_003865035.1. Taxonomy (NCBI): domain Bacteria; kingdom Bacillati; phylum Bacillota; class Clostridia; order Lachnospirales; family Anaerotignaceae; genus Anaerotignum; species Anaerotignum faecicola. The sequence goes on along the minus strand of NZ_BHVZ01000014.1, from coordinate 212,270 downwards.
TCAGCGTCTCCGTTTTCTTTTGCTTTATATAGGATAATCATTCCCTTGCCGGAGGGGATTAAATCCGTTTTGCTCACCGCAAGACTTACCTTGGTATCCCCTTCATATACATTCCCGTTCACAATCAGTACGGGCTTTTCCATCTCTGTCTCCAAAACAACGGGAACCGCATTGGAATATGCAACAACCGTTCCGCCCTTCATCAGCACTGCCGCAACATATTTGCCTGCTGCCAATTCCTTTTTTATAGCGGAATTTTTCTCTACCGAAACCGTTCCTGCTTCGGAAACACTCTTGTTGCCGAAAAATTCCCAATCGTCCCCCTGTACCGCATCCGCAGACGCATATTGTCTGATGATAAGGTTAGAGCCTTCTTCCACATCACCGGCAACCACAACGCTTACTGCGCTCGCACCTGCCTTAATTTTATCTGCGTTGATTTTCACTGTCGGCGCAACAGGCACAGCAGGAATCAAAACGGAATCATCAGGGATGCTCTCCGCCTCATAGTCATTGCCTTTGGGGATATACAGCGCCGTATTCTGGTTCCAATATACAACGGCACGCACACGATAGCCTGCCAGAAGCGGTTCCTCCAGATTGATTTCATAGTTTGTCAGATTTTTCGTAAACTGCAGCGGAATCGTCAATCTGCGCATATAGCTGCCTTCAAAGTCGAATGTTTTATCCTGCGGATATTGCTGGATGGAAACTGTCATATTGAAATCTACATTTTCATCCTTTGCGTATGCAAGCAATCTCTCATCTGCGGAAAAATTGATGTGCAGCTTGGTATCGCCTGCTTTTAAATCCGTATCCGCAATGCTTACCTCGGGCCATGTGTAATCCCGAAAGCCCTCGCCGTTTTTATCCACAACCGTAAGCTCACGGGATTGCTTTTGCTTGTAAAAAACATCATTCTTCGTTTCTGCAACAGGCACATTCAGATAAGCGCATACCTTCTGCCCCACCTTCAAAGGGAGAAGGGACCCTGCGAAATTACAGGTATAGCTTTTTCCGTTTTCCACCCGTACCGAATAAAGCTGCTTTGTGGCGGTGCTGTCGGGATCAAAGACTGTATTTGCGGGGTATACCGCAACAATCATGTAGCAGCTTTTCACACTGCTGTGCAGCTTCACATTTGCCGTAAGGGATGTTGCATCCTCTGTAATTTTTCCGTCTGCAAAACCATCTATTGTTACCTCGCAGCCTGCCAAAATTTCCGCCTGTGTCGGTTTGGTTGTTTCTCCGCCGGAAGAACCTTCGGAGGCAGTGACCGTAATCGGTGCAGAAGTATATTCCTGCATTTCACCGCTTGATCTATCATGCAGTACCGCTATTACCTCTTTGCCTTCCGTTGGTGCTGTTGTAAGCGTAATCGTATTACTTCCTTCGTTCAAAGCTGTATATCCAATCACACCGCTCAAGTCCGTATAGCTGAAAAGTTTAGTCGTGTCATACTCTTCTCCGCTGTCAAGCTGTATGACCTTTGCAAAGCCGGTTGTAATACCTTGTGCAAGTGTAACCTCAATCGATTTTGTATTCGGTGTAATGGTGCTTGTTGTGATGGAAATTCCCTGTTCCTGCGCAAATGCCGAAGCTGCCGCAAAAGGAACTGTCGAAATTGCCATAATAAGTGCAACAAGCAGACTGAATACTCTTTTACTGATGCTGCTGTAAATTGTTTTCATTTTCCTCCACCCTTCTCTAGTGATTTTTATATTGTTAGCTGCGGCTAACTAAATTCCATTATAATTTGCCTCTTTTTCATTTGCAACCGCTTTTTTCCTTCTTGATAAGTGTTCTCATTTTGGCACTGCAATAAAAAAATACCCTCCCTGCCATTTGGCAAAGAGGGTATCCTCCATTTAACAAATCAATTTTATTTTACGAATGTTTCACAAAAGCGCCTCAGCATAGATGCCACCCTGAGATACATCTACTTCTTCCTTGGGTGCTTCCTGCGGCTCTGTTTTTCCTTCTTCCTTGCCCTCTGCGGCACCCTCATTTACCTCCGCCGCTGCGTTTGTTTCCTCAGCAAGCGCCGACACAGACGTAAGAGAAAGCGCTATTGTCACGCACACCAACTGACTGATTAGCTTTTTCTTCATAAAATCCCTTCCTTCTCTTGTGTCCTTCCATCAAGCAATATCCTGCGAACGCTGTATTTTTCGACAAAACCCGCGAAAATACTGCATTTGCCAAAATTATAGCAGATTCTTTTCGCAATGAACATCCTACCAAAGTATGAGACGGCAACCTTATTTTTTCGCCGTTTTTGTAATAAAAAAATCGGCTTCCGCCGAAACCGATTTTTCTTCTTACATATTCTGCTTCAAGCAGGTTTTGATATCATCCTCGGGGTTGCTGACAGCACGCAAATCAAAGGTATCCACCAGATACTGCAGCACATTCGGGCTTAAAAATGCAGGCAGTGTCGGCCCCAAATAAATGCCCTTCACGCCAAGGCTCAAGAGTGCCAGCAAAACCGCCACCGCCTTCTGCTCATACCACGAAAGAATCATGGACAGCGGCAAGCCGTTCACATCCGTCCCAAAGGCATCTGCCAAAGCCGTTGCAATGCGGATGGCGGAATAGGCATCGTTGCACTGCCCCACATCAAGCAATCTCGGCAGACTTGCCACCTCGCCGAACTCCAGCTTATTAAATCTGTATTTGCCGCACGCCAAGGTTAAAATGATACAATCCTGCGGCACCTTTTTCGCAAATTCCGTATAATAATTTCGCCCCGGCCTTGCGCCGTCACAGCCGCCAATCAAAAAGAAATGTCTGAGCTTTCCGCTCTTGACCGCCTCCACGATTTTATCGGCATAGCCTAATGTGGCATGATGCCCGAAGCCGACCAAAATTTCATGTGCCTCCTCATCCTCGGGATAGCCGCCCAATTCCAACGCCTGCGCAATGATTTCGCTGAAATCCTTCTCGCCGTTTTCCTTCTTGCCGATATATTTCACGCCCTCCCAGCCGACCACATTCGTGCTGTAAATACGGTCCTTGTAGCTTTCTCTCGGGCGCATCAGGCAGTTGGTTGTCATCAAAATACACCCCGGCAGATTGTCGAACTGCTTTTGCTGATCCTGCCACGCACCGCCGAAATTCCCGACCAAGTGCGGATATTTTTTCAAGCCCTCGTAGCCATGGCAGGGCAGCATTTCCCCATGCGTATAAATATTGATGCCCTTGCCCTTCGTCTGCTCCAAAAGCATTTCCAAGTCCTTCAAATCATGCCCGGAAACCACGATAAACGGACCTTTTTTCATGTGAACATCAACGGTATGCGGAGAAGGATTGCCGTAAACCTCGGTGTTTGCCTCGTCCAGCTTCTGCATAACGGCAATCGCCATCTCGCCTGTGCGCATCGTCAAGCGAATCAGCTCCTCTACCGTCAGGGTATCATCCGTAATTGCCTCCAATGCCTCGATATAGAAATTGTCCACCTCGTCACTGTAATACCCCAGCTCCCTCGCCTGATGCCCGTAGGCACTGATGCCCTTCAAGCCATACAGCACCGTCTGCCGCAAGGAGCGGATATCGGGATCTAAATCCTCATACATAATGCCTGCCATGGGTGCATCCTTGAGCATTTCGGTTTTGGTTTCGGGGAGGGTATAGGTAACGTGTGCCGTATGATTGTCAATCTCCCCTGTCATGCCTTTCAGCGTATCCTTGATTTCCTGCGATTCCTTCAGCAGCTCCACATGAACCGCCTCATCAAAGTTTACATTCGTCAGCGTGGTAAACAGCACATTTTCGATAAAGCGAATCACGCTTTTGTCAATCTCCTTCCCCTGCGCAAGCAACGCCTTGCCGTAACAGCTGATACCCTTAATTTGAAAAATCAGCAAATCCTGCAAATTGGCAACCTCCGCCGTTTTTCCGCAAACGCCCAGCTTCGTACAGCCCTTACCATTTGCCGTCTGCTCGCATTGATAGCAAAACATTTCATAGCCTAAATCCATATTGTTGCTCATAAATCAACCGTCCCTTCTTTTCCTTTTGCAAGCTAGTGTTTCCCAACAAATGGAGATTATACGCAACCCGAAGCAGGAATCCGCCTGTTAAAATAATATACAAATTTTTTCCAATCCTACTTTAGTAGGATATACAAAAAGAATTTTTCCCGCTATAACGAATGTGAAATCACAATTAGAATTTTATGATTTTCACGGAAAAGGAGGAACGAGATGGGAAGACACACTTTTACCCAAAAATTCCTGCCTCTGGCGCTGGCGGCGCAAACGGCGTAATGCTGGATAGCAGCCTAAGCGTGAAAAAGACGGTAACCGCCACAGGGGTAAAAGCGCCCACCATCACAGGCGGCAGCAGTGGTGGTGGTGGTGGCACAGCATCCACACCGAAGATTGCAATCAACGGTTTGAAGAACCCCATCGGTGAGATTCAGATGAATGTCGGCGACCTCAAGGACGAGACAGAGGCGAAAAAATCCCTGCCGAGCATGGTAACGCTGTTGGTGGATAACAAGAAAATCAAGGATGTTACGGCGAAAATCAAAAATGGTGCCTTCGATGGAAATACCGCGGGCAGCTATACCTTTGTCGGGACGGTAAAAATCCCCGAGGGCTACGCCTACAGCAACGGCACACTGACCGCAAAAGCCACCATTACGGTTGTGGCAAACAATGCAACGAAGAAACAACTGCCAACGGACACCATTGTGCAGTATGGACGAATAGAGTCGTACACTGAGATTGACAAGGAAATAAAAGCAGACAGCACTTAATGCGGCATGGGTGCAGTTGGATAGAACCACAAATTCGGAAGCCGAGGCACTGGCGAATCCGGACAAAATCTATCTGCTGCCGACAAACGACGACGAAAGGAATGTTTCTCAAGGGGTAAAATATGTGCAGGAAAGCGTACAGCTGACCGTTACGGCACTAAATTATACGGATTCCAACGGTAGCACGGTGAACTTGGGCCAAGAGGTTGCGACTTACACCTGCACAGTCGGGGCACCGGTCAGCAAAGCAGACGAATTACCCACACTGCTTACCTCCGGCAAAGATAAAGCTAATGTCCATATTCGCCTGAAAGGCACGGGAACCGCTTCTGTGATTACAGTGTCCGATGAAGCAGACATAAGCGCGGAAGAGACCGTCAATTCTAGCAATTCCGGATTGTTTCAAGATTCTATCTCCGTGGGATCAGCCACTACGGAAACAGATACCACTCCACCAAATTTTGTTGTATTTTTAGGCATGACAGTCACATCGGAGCAGCTTCCTGCGGTTGCAGTGAATAGCTTCGATAGAGAGGAAAAGAACCCCCACAAAACAACCTCAGTGACATTTACCATCCCGTCCGACAAAGTTTCCCTCACGAATGAGGGGAAAACAGCCGGCTGGTATATCCCGCAGGGTGGCTTGAAGCTGACAGCGGAGGATGTGCGGGTGTACCAACCCAAGGTTCTTGCCGAAAAAGCTAGCGTTGCGGATACAACAGTGACAGTGCCGCTCCAAGTTCTGTTTCTGAATGAGGGTAAGACTCTGAATGTGGCTCTTGTACCAACGAGCACAACATCCTACGACGGCAAAGACAATAATGCAATTTCCGGCACAGATATGCGCAATACGGAAAGTAAAGAGCAGCATTACTACTTCGCCCTATCCGGCAGCCAAAAGTACGAGTACCGTATACCCATCAGGTGCTATACGGCAACATTCGACAATGTCACAGCAGGTACCTATGCTGTTTGGGTTCAGGTTGATGACACGGATACGTGGGTCAAGGTAGGGGATAGCATAACTGTCTGCAATACGGCAGGCGGGGATTCCGATAACACCGGGAATCCTACCACCGAATAATCGCAAAATTCAAAAAGGCAAGGGAATCCTTTGATTCCCCTGCCTTTTTCTTTGCACTTACGCCATCGCAGCAGAGCAAAAAGCGCGCAGCACCTACGAATATCTCATCGACCTGACGGATGACCCCGATGTGCTCGCGCCACTGCGCTTCCTGCGAGAACGGGAAATCGTGCATTTCCAGCGTTTCGGAGAAGCTCTGGACTACGCCAGAGATTATCTGAAGCAGCAGCATTATTTTTTCATGCAGAAAAACGGCTGCAACAGCTGACAAATCATAGACACCGATAAATCGGTGGTATGCACTGCATTCCTATTTCAGGCAGCCGCTAAAGGTATGTCTTATTCTGCCGGCATAAAAAAAGACCATCGATTTCTCGATGGTCTTTTCCGCAATTACTGCGGATGACAGGACTTGAACCTGCACGGGCGCAATGCCCACTAGAACCTGAATCTAGCGCGTCTGCCAGTTCCGCCACATCCGCACAACTTAGTGTGCTTGACTATAATACCGTATCAAAAAGAGTTTGTCAACACCTTTTTTGAAATTTGTTCACAAAAAAATACATTCTTTTTCAAATCGAAATTCCTTCGTTTTTTACATAATAATTTTACATAAAAAAAGACCACCGATTTTCTCGATGGTCTCCTCCGCAATACTGCGGATGACAGGACTTGAACCTGCACGGGCGCAATGCCCACTAGAACCTGAATCTAGCGCGTCTGCCAGTTCCGCCACATCCGCACAACTTAGTGTGCCTGACTATAATACTGCATCAGAAGAAAAATGTCAAGCATTTTTCGATAAAATTTTTTCTTTTTTTTAAATCTTTCTTTTATCTCCGGAAATACAACTTCTTTTTGGAGAATAAAAAAGACCACTGCAATCCACAATGGTCTTTTCCGCAATTACTGCGGATGACAGGACTTGAACCTGCACGGGCGCAATGCCCACTAGAACCTGAATCTAGCGCGTCTGCCAGTTCCGCCACATCCGCACATCTCAGTGCGCTTGATTATAATACCGCACCGAAACACTTTTGTCAACACATTTTTTATATTTTTTTCATTTTTCTCTTTTACAGGAACAGCGGCACCAAAAGCGGCACCAGAAGCGTACACACAATGCCGTTCACAAAGGCAAGCACAGCAATCGTACCGTTCGTGTTCTTGCTGATAATGCCCAAGGTGGTATCCATAGAGGTAGCCCCTGCCGGCGCAATGGCGGAATAATAATTCAAATGGCTTGCCACAAACGGCACAATGACAAACGTCAGCATTTCACGAAACACATTTGCGAGAAACGCAATCGTACCGCCGACGGGGTTGCCTGCCTCCGTAATCAGCACGCCGGAAAGGCTATACCAGCCCAAGCCTGCGGAAATCGCCAAGCCCTCCTTTGCAGGCAGGGAAAGCAAAAAGGCAGTCACCACACCGCCGCAAAGGGAGCCGAGCGCAACCCCGAACGGAATCAGCAAAATCCGAAAGCCCAATTCCCTAATGCGTGTGAAAACAGCCTTATTCAGCCCTGTATCAATCCCGACGGAAAACAAAAGGAGCAGCAGCATATGGGTGGATGCGCTATCCAGAAAGCCGCTCACATCCGCAGGCATCAGGTATCCTGCCCCAACGCCAAGCACCAGAACAATCAAAATCACAAGGCTCATTTCTTCCCCTCCTTCTCCAAAAACAGCGTGGAAAGAATATAAACCACAGCAATACTGCCAATCGCCGTCATCACTGCAAACAGCACTGCCTTACCACCCAAAAGCGGCAGGCTTCTGACCACCTCACCATTTCTGCCGATACTCACGCCCATGCAGAAAATCAAAAGCAGCAGCCAAACCGTCTGCAATCTGCTGTTCCAGCGGATTCCCCTCTCCCGAATCCAACCTTGATAGCCAATCAAAACCCCTAATCCGATTGCCAAAAAGATATATCTCATATTTCATCCCTCCAAAAGCTGCCCCTACGCAAAGCGCAGAGGCAGTAAGCTTACAGAACTTATTTTTTTAGCATATCCCGTTTAGGATAATTTTTCGCGGATTGCGTCAATGCTTTCATCCTCGATATATTCGTCATAGGTCATCTGTCTGTCGATGATGCCGCCGGGCAGGATTTCAATGATTCTGTCTGCAATGGTCTGCACAAACTGATGGTCGTGGGAATCAAACAGCAGTGTCCCCTTATACTCCGTCAGCCCTTCATTCAGTGCTGTAATAGATTCCAGATCCAAATGGTTGGTAGGCTCATCCAGAATCATCACATTTGCGCCGCTCATCATCATCTTGCAAAGCATACATCTTACCTTTTCACCACCGGAAAGCACGCCGGCCTCCTTCAGCGCTTCCTCACCACTGAACAGCATTCTGCCCAGCCAACCGCGAATATCGGAATCGTATTGCTCGCCTTCCTTTGCAAAGGGACGCAGCCATTCAATCAGGCTGTCCTTGTTGCCCTCAAAATATTCTGTGTTATCCTTCGGAAAATATGCGGTTTTTGTAGTAATTCCCCATTTAAAGCTGCCCTCATCCGGCTCCAGCTCGCCCATCAGAATCTGGAACAGCGTAGTTCTTGCGATTTCATCCTTGCCGACAAAGGCAACCTTTTCGTGCGGGCGAATCATAAAGCTAACATCATTCAGCACCTTCTTGCCGTCAATGGTTTTGGAAATCCCATCCACCAAAAGCACATCGTTGCCGACCTCTCTGTCCTGCTTAAAGCTACAGAAGGGATATCTGCGGCTGGAAGGCTTAATGGTATCCATCTGCAGGTTATCCAACAGCTTCTTTCTGGAGGTTGCCTGCTTTGCCTTGGAGGCATTCGCACTAAAGCGCTGGATGAAGTCCTGCAGCTCCTTAATCTTCTGTTCCACGCGCTTATTCTGATCCTTCAGCTGACGCTGTGTCATCTGGGTATAGCTGTACCAGAAATCATAGTTGCCGACAAACATGGTAATCTTGCCATAATCGATATCCGCAATATTTGTGCAGACCTTATTCAGGAAATGACGGTCATGGGAAACCACGATAACCGTATTTTCAAAGTTCATCAGGAAATCCTCCAGCCATTTGATCGCATGAATATCCAGATGGTTGGTAGGCTCGTCCAGAAGCAGAATATCGGGATTGCCGAACAATGCCTGTGCCAGAAGCACCTTCACCTTCTGTCCGCCTGTCAGCTCCTTCATCTTCGCATAATGGAATTCATTCGTAACCCCCAGACCGTTCAGCAGCATTTCCGCATTGGATTCCGCAGCCCAGCCGTCCAGCTCCGCAAATTCACCCTCCAGCTCTGCCGCCTTAATGCCGTCCTCGTCTGTGAAGTCCTCCTTCATATAAAGTGCGTCCTTCTCCTTGCGGATATCATACAGTCTTTTATGCCCATATAACACGCACTCTACCACATCAAACTCATCAAACAGGAAATGGTCCTGCTTCAGAACTGCCATTCTTTCCCCGGGGGTGATGAATACAGAGCCCTTATTGGGTTCCAACTCCCCTGCAAGAATTTTCAGAAATGTGGACTTACCGGCACCATTGGCACCAATCAGTCCATAACAGTTGCCCTTTGTGAAATTGATATTCACATCGTTGAAAAGTACTCTGCCGCCATATTGGAGGCTGACACCCTGTGCAGCGATCATGTTTTTCTCTCCTTTTTCTCATTCCATTTTTTATTACGCTACGGCACCTTCGCCGCCATGTTCAAAAAACAAACTAAATTTGATTATAACACGAATGTCATGCAAAATAAAAGCCCTATTCCCATAAAATCCACTGAAATCAAAGAAAAACCCGCCCTGCGCTATGCAAAACGGGTTTTTGTTGTCTCTTATTTCTTATTTATCGGATTCCAACATGGAAATCTCTCTTTCATAATTGATAGCACTGCTCTTGACCTCATCCGGAATCTCTCCCGCCTTCACATTGCCCAGCTGTGTCAGCTCGGAGGAAATGCGGTAGGTTTGCACGGTGATACCACTGCTTTCATTATCACTGCTCAGCTCCGAAAGCACATTATTCGTGACCTTTTCCAAGGCCTGCGCCAGATCTATTTCATAGGAAATCGGCGCGCCTGTTTTTTTGTCCAACACAAAGGTAACAGGCACATCCCCTGTACCCTTGAAATAAACCTCAGAAAGGCTGCTCATGCCTGCAATCTGGAAGAAACGTCCTGCCGCCTCCACATCATACAGCTTTTCCGCAGAGATATCCGCAGAAATGACAGCCTTGCCGCCGTTCTCCTGCATGGTGCAGTTTTCTGCCGCCGCAAGCAGGGTTTCCATGTTTTCCGCCGTGTTGTAAATCTGCACGCTGTTCATGGCATCGGTTTTCTGCAAGGTCATTTCCGTCCATTGTCCGTCATAATTCATGTATTGATTCACGCCATCCTCGTTCTTTTCCTCTTCGCCCTTTTGCAGATAAAGAATGTACCTCTGGCTGCCATTATCAAAGCCCATATCCGTATCCACTTTCATATAAAGCGGCTCCTTCACGAAGGTTACGGTTCCCTTCGTAGTCATGCTGCCCCTTCCTGCGTTGTTCATTGCAATCGTGGCATCAAAATTCGCCGTAAAGCTGTCCTGTCCTGCAAGTGCCGTTTTTGCCGCCTGCACATATTCCTCCGCAGAGCCGAGCGCCGCCTCCTGTGTACCTGCGCCACAGCCGGATAAAACCAGACAGACAATAATAAAAGTCATACCCAATCCTCTGCTTTTTCTTTGTTTCTTCATAGGGATTCCTCCTTCATGCCTTCGCGCCGCAGCCCGACAAAAGGCAACAGAACACCGCTTTTCTCAATCCGATTGTAGCGTAAATCTCCACTCATTGCAAGTAAGTTCCCCCTTTCTTCATAAAATTCTAAGAAAATTGTAAGAATTGAGGGATAATTCTCCACTTCACAGATACTGATACCTCTTTCGCAGGGCGGAGAAAGCACCTATGGTAATCAGGATAGAGGCAAGCTCCGCCACCGTAATGGCGCACCAAACGCCATCCAAGCCAAAAAAGAGAGGCAAAATCAAAACTGCCGCCACCTCAAAAACAACTGTACGCAGGAAGGAAATTGCCGCAGAAACCATCCCGTTGTTCAATGCCGTAAAGAAGGACGAACCGAAAATATTAAAGCCGCTCAAAAGGAAGGAAACCGCATAAAAGCGAAGTCCTCTCACAGTCATGGCATAAAGCTGTGCATCATAGCCGACAAAAAGCCCCGAAAGCACGCCGGCAAAAAGCACCCCTATCGAAAGCAGCACAATGCCTGTCCCCAAAAGCAGCTTCAGGCTCTTTTTCAGCACATTCTGCAGCTCCGCCTTCTTCCCCGCACCATAGTTGAAGGCAACGATGGGCGCAGAGCCATAGGCATAACCCAGATAAATCGCAATAAAAATAAAATTGACATATAGAATCACGCCATACGCCGCCACGCCGTTTTCCCCCGCAACCTTCATCAGCTGTGCATTATAGAGCATTCCCACCGAGGACATGGAAATATTCGACACCAGCTCGGAGGAGCCATTCGTACAGGCATGAAATAATGCGCCGCCCATCAGCCTTGTTTTCACCAGAGAAAGCTTGCTGCTGTTTTTCCTTGCAAAATAAACAAAGGGAATCAAGCCGCCGACACATTGCCCCAATGCCGTTGCCACCGCCGCACCTGCCACGCCCCAGCCAAGCACCGCAATAAACAGCGCATCCAAAACCATATTCGTCAGCCCTGCGGCAATCGTTACAATTAAGCCAAGCTGCGGCTTTTCCGCTGCAATCAGAAAGTTCTGGAACATATTTTCCAGCATATAAAAGGGAATCCCCAAAAGCACAAGCCTCCCGTAAATCATGCCGTAGCCAAGCATGGCATCATCTGCGCCCATTTTAAGAAGGATTTTTTTCAACGCCGCAATGCCGAGCATCGTCAGCACAAGCCCCAAGCCAATCGCAAAATAAATCAGCATGGAAAAAATCCGATTTGCCTCCTCCTGCTTGCCCTCTCCCAAGGTTTTCGCCACAAGGGCAGTGCCGCCTGTCCCCAGCATAAAGCCGAAGGCACCCAAAACCAATGTGAAGGGGATCACAAGATTGACTGCCGCAAAGGCGGTTTTCCCAACAAAATTGGAAACAAACAGCCCATCGACCACGCCATAAATCGAGGTCAGAATCATCATGGCAACCGAAGGGATGACAAACCGAATCAGCCTGCGATAGGTAAAATGATCCGATAATTGGATATTCATACGTCTTCTCTCCTTTTCAATTCAAAAAAACAGCCCGGTTATTTGCATAACCGAGCGCACTCGACATCTTTTCAACTTTGTAATTGCGACTACAAGTTCTCCGATGAAGATATATTTTATTTGATGATGACTATTGTAACAGAAATAAAGGTGCTGTCAATCCCCTTTCTTATGCCCTTATGCCAAATCCACGCCAGCAATATGCCGGATAACCTCTCCTGCCAGAATCATGCCTGCCACCGGCGGCACAAAGGAAAGACTTCCGGGAATCTGTCGTTTGCCCGTCTCCTGCGATTCTGCCGGCTTTTGGGGCAGCTCCTTAGAATAAACCACCTTCACGCCGCGAATGCCGCGCACCTTCAATTCCTTCCGCATCACCTTCGCCAGCGGACAGACGCTTGTTTTGGAGATATCCGCCACCTCAAAACGGGTCGGGTCAAATTTATTTCCTGTCCCCATGGAGCTGATAACCTCTGTCCCCGCTTTTTTCGCTTCTTCTATCAGAATCAGCTTGGAGGTCACCGTATCAATCGCATCCACAATGTAATCATACGAAGCAAAATCCAGCAAATCCCTGTTTTCCGCACCGTAAACCACAGGATATTCCACCACCTCGGTCTCCGGCAGAATCTCATGAATTCGCTCTGCCATGACAGACGTTTTCCTTCTGCCAATCGTTTTCTGCGTTGCAATCAGCTGACGGTTGATATTTGTCAGGCTTACCACATCTCCATCCACAAGGGCAAGGTGTCCCACGCCGCCTCTTGCCAGTGCCTCTGCCACAAAGGAGCCGACACCACCAATACCGAACACTGCCACACGCGCCTTTCTCAGTTTTTCTATGCCTTCCTCTCCCAGAAGCAGCTCCGCTCTGGAAAATTCATTCAATTCGCTCATATCATTCCTCTCATTCCTTTGGTTCTCTCAGCTCCTTGGGCAGCTTTTCCCAAGGCAGCCGCTCATACAAACGGAAAATCTTTCGCACAATGCTGTCGCCGCCATGTCCCTTTAACTGCCGCTTCGCCGCCGCCTTTGCTTCCGCTTCGGCATCCGCAGTTGCATAGGAAAGCTGTGCAGAGGTCAGCATGGAAAGATCGTTTCGGTTGCTGCCAAAGGCAACACATTTCTTCTGCGGGATTTCCTCCATCAGCCGCTCCAGCATATATTTCTTCGTTGCATTTTTATGATAAATCTTCAAATGACAGTATGTCTCCGGCGTTTCCGATTTATCCCGCAGGAAAAGCAGCTCCTGTTCGGTATCCATCTCTTTTAGTTCTGCCTCCAGTGCATCCGCATCCGCATCCTGCAGCACCAGCAGGATATACACCACAACACCATCCTCCGGCATTTCTCCATAAATATAATTGCGGTAAGGCGATCGGCGGTTAGAAAGATACAATTCTCGTTCCACCTCATTTTTAAATTCGCCAAAATAAATCAAAAGCACATTTTGCCAGACCACGTTCAGGAAATAATGATACTCCTTCTCCTTCACAAGGGTGCAGATTCTGTCCACCCATTCCTTCGGCAGTCCGCTTGTCGCACGGTATCGCTTATCCTTCACATCATACAGCACCGCCCCATCCATCGCGATAACAGGCAGGCGCAAATCAAGCCCCTTTAAATCCGCCATCAGCGAAGCGGGTGTACGCTCTGTCGCAATGGTAAACGGCAGGCCATCCTGCAAAAGCTGATTCAGCTCAAAGGAGGCATAGGGCGAAATACCGTTTTTTTCATCGTATAATGCCCCGTCAAAGCCCGTCACAAAGAGATAGTTCTCTGTCCTTTTCCGTGGCAGATGCAGATTATTGACCCCCAGAGAAACCAGAATCCCGATAATCGTTTCAACAGAACGATTGATTGCCCCCTCCAGCGGTGTATACCCCACATTAGAGAGGCAGACACTCAGCAGTACAATCCCTGCCAGCGCAGAAGCACCCGTGCGCTTCAATAAAACCGTCACATACATCACAGGAATGACCGCAAAGGAAATCACCAGATATCGCAGGATACGCACCTGATAGGGAATATATTGGATCAGATACAGCACCAGAAGCGCAAAGACCGCCCCAAGCAGTGTGCCGATAATACGGTTTATGGAAACCTGTATGCTGTTTTCCGCATAGGGCTGCATACAGATAATCGCGGCAATCGTAGAAAAAATCGGTACGCCTTCCTCTCCGCGCAGAACATAAAGAAAAAAGCAGATGGCAACCGCCAATGCTGTTTTCACCATACGCATACCGACTCTCGGAATATTTGCAACCATAGGATTTCACTCCTTTTCGCTGTTCTTATTGGCAAAGTATAGAGGAAATCCCTTCTTTCTGTCAAGCTATCTGCCAAAAAAATGCAGGAAAATGCTTATTTTACACGGTTTCCCCCTCACATAACAAAAAAACGCAGAATTTTCATCTGCGCTTTTTTTATAAATATGCCGTACCCTCTGCCACGATAGCAACGCTGCCCGTAATTTCAATTTTCGTAACCGCTCCATTCTGATAGGAAGCTGTTGCGCGCATCACGCCGCCGGGCTGCTTGAGGGAAACGGTAACATCCTTCTTCTCCCTTGCCGCCAGATATGCCCCGACAGCAGAGGTTCCGCTGCCGCAGCCTCTTTCCCAGATGAGACTGACATCCTCCACCGCAACCAACGGTTTCAAGCTTTTCTCCTGCTCATCAAACAGCAGAAGCCCAAACACAGGCGGCAGCTCCTTCGCCCAGACCCTTGCCGCGTGTTCCGCCTTTTTTGCGGCATTCTCGCCCCAAAGGGACGCAGGGACGAGGATATGCGTAATGCCTGCGAAAACAACTGCGGTCAGCTCAATTCTTTCGCCGTCCAGCGTAAATGCTCTCTTTTCGATTGTCTGCGGTAAGGGCATTGCCACTCTGCCAAGAAAGCGATGCTCCGCTTCTCGTTTCATTTCGCAGCGAACAAGCTCCTCCGCACCGGAAACCTCAAGCGTAATTTCCGTTTTTTCGCCAATCTGCAGATTTTTCTTCTGCGCCAGCCATGCCGCCAGAGAAAGGCTGGCATTGCCGCAAAATTCCCCCGCCATCATTTGCAGGCGTTTTTCTGCCGCAGGATTTTCCGCTTCCTCGATATAGCCTGCCTGCTCAGCGTATACACTGCCATAGGCAATCAGCCTTTCTGCCACAGCAAGCTGCTTCTCTCTTGCCACAGGCGTTTCGATGAGCAGTGTCATATTTTCCGTAGGGCTTGCTTTGATGAATTTCACTTCCATCCGACCACTTCCTTACTGCTGAAAACGGCTCAGGAAGGCTTTGGTACGTTCTTGCTGGGGATGATTGATGACCTGTTCGGGTTCGCCCTCCTCCACAATCACGCCGCCATCCATAAAAATAATATGATCGGAAACATCCCTTGCAAAGGACATTTCATGTGTCACGATTACCATTGTCATGTGTTCCGCCGCCAAATCCTTGATAACCTTCAGAATTTCGCCCGTCAACTCAGGGTCAAGCGCGGAGGTCGGCTCGTCAAAGAAAAGAATTTTCGGCTTCATTGCCAATGCACGCGCAATGGAAACACGCTGCTGCTGTCCGCCCGAAAGCTCACAGGGATAAGCGTTTTCCTTGTCCGCCAGTCCCATTTTTTTCAGCAGCTCCCTTGCCTCGGCATAAATTTCCTCTTTTTTGCGCTTGCCGATCAGAATCGGCGGTTCGGTGATATTTTTCATGACGGAATAATGGGGAAACAGATTAAAATTCTGGAACACCAGACCGAAATGCTTTTTGATGCCCTGCAGGGTTTCCTTTGCGGCATAAACCGCCTTGCCCTGTGCGTCCGCCTTTGCGGCATAGTCTCCCAAATAAATCAAATCGCCGCCATCCATGGTTTCCAACATGGTTGCGCAGCGCAGAAGGGTTGATTTCCCAGAGCCGGAAGGCCCAATGATAGACACAACCTGTCCTTCTGTTACAGACAGAGAAATATCCTTCAGCACTTCGTTTTCCCCGAAGCTTTTATTGCAGTGCTTAATTTCCAATACCTTATTCATTGTATGCCCTCCTTTCTTAATGGTAATAGCTCAGTTTCTTTTCAATGCGTTCCATTGCGAATGCAACCACAGCATTGAAGATGAAATAGAACACACCCGCAACGAACAGGGGCATAATACTTGTTCTTGCAGATGCAATCTGTTTTGCTACGGTGAACATTTCCTCATACGCCAGTACGAACGCCAGAGAGGTATCCTTTACCAGTGTGATAACCTCATTCGTCACAGGAGGCAGTACGCGCTTCACCATCTGCGGGAAAATGATGCGGAAAAAGGTCTGGTTTTTATTATACCCCAGAACGGATGCCGCCTCATATTGTCCCTTGGGGATGGATTCGATACCGGAACGGTAAATTTCCGCAAAATATGCCGCATAGTTAATGGAAAAGCCGATGATAATCGCAGCGAAGCGGTACCATCTGGGCAAAGAAATACGGAACAGATAATAAGGTGCAAAATTCACCACCAGAAGCTGCAGCATCAGAGGCGTGCCGCGCAGAATGGCAATGAAAACCTTAATGACTGCCTGTAAGGGCTTTATTTTTGACATACGCCCGAAGGCAACCAAAAGCCCCAAGGGCATGGAAAACAGCAGTGTCAGCACAAAAATCATCAGGGAGGAGCCCATGCCGCTTACCAGCTGCTGTGCAATAATCGCAAAATTCATAGTAAATTTCCTTTCTTAACCGTAAAATGCAGGAATCCGAGAAATTCCTAAAACGCAGGAAAGGCGGCAGGAGCTTTCCCACCGTCTTTCCCAGCTTTTTTCATAACTGTCTCTTTCTTATTTTCCCAGGCAAAGCATCTGATCCAGATTGTAATCCTTATACTTTGCTGCGATTTCTGCCAGAGTACCGTCCTCTGCCATTTCGTCCAGTGTTGCCTGTACCTGATCTCTCAGTTCTTCATTGCCCTTCTTGAAGCCGATTGCATACTGCTCTGTGGAAAGGGGCTCTTCCAGCATTCTGAATTTATCTGCCTTTGTTGTCAGCTGATACTGTGCTACGCCGATATCTACCGCGATGGCATCATTTGTGCCTGCCTCCAGATTCATGAATGCTGTGTTGTAATCTGCGATTTCATCCAGAGATGCGAAGGAATTTACTACATCTGCCTTGGATTCATCCTGCAAAGCGGAAAGTGCGGAGGAGCCTGCCTGTGTAATAACGTGCTTGCCTGCCAGATCAGCCTCTGTCTGAATATCGGAATCCGCTCTTACAATATATACGATGCTGTTGTCAACATAGGGTTTGGAGAAGGTGTATTCATCCTCTCTGCCTGTCATGGTGAAGCCGTTCCAGATACAGTCGATTGCACCGCTGTTCAGCTCCATATCCTTTGCATCCCAGTCGATGGGCTGCTTTACCAGCTCCCAGCCGTTTCTTTCGCAGACCTCAGCAGCCAGATCCAGATCAAAGCCGGCATAATCGCCGCTCTCTGTTCTGTAGCCATAAGGAGGATATTCCGCATCGAAGCCTACAGTGAAGGTCTTTGCGCTGTCAGAGCCGCCGCAGCCTGCCAGAACAGACGCACCCATAACCATTGTCAAAAACAGTGCCAAATACTTTTTCATACGCTATCGTCCCCTTTTTCATATCGTTTTTTCGTTCCTGCGGAGCGCCGCTCCTTTGTTCTTCATCATAGTATCACATTGCTACGCTAAAGTAAAGCAAAAGAATCTGCTTTTTCTTCCTTATTTTTTATGCAAAATACACAAGTCCTCTCATGCCCTGTGTGCAGTGCCTGCCACCTCTTTCTCCCATCCGTCTGTACGCCGAGTTTTTGTCGATTTTTCAGATTTTTTGCGATTTTCTATTGACAAACGCGAAAAAAGGTATATAGTGTAGGTATAAAAAATAATACAATCAATATCAGTAAAAGATGCAGCCGTAGTCGACAGCATCTCAAACGATAATAGCAAACCCATCGAAAGGTGGCGACGCAAAGCTATAGGGCCTTCCCCCTTGAAAAAGGGCTGGCAGCCAGTTACCGAAAGGAGATTCCGTATGAAACGGCTTTTTTCTTGTGTTTGCACATTTGTTGCAGCCTTTATTTTAATGTCTATGACAGGCGTGGTAACAGCCAGCGCTTCTACAGGTTCTATTGACACTTCCCATGCAAAAGATGGTTTTGTTACCGTAAATTACACTTCCGATTCCAAATTGAAGGTCGGCATCCAGTACGGTGACAATAAGACCTCCTATAAAAACTGCCCCAGCGGCAAAACTGCAGAGTTCTCTCTGGATCAGGGCGATGGCACATACACCATTACCGTATGTGAAAACATTTCCGGTACAACCTATCAGGTTGTCAGCAGAGAAACCGTAAATGCAAAAATCAAAAACGAATATGCTCCCTACCTTATCTCCACCGCAGATGTGCAGTTTGCAGCAGGTGATGCAGTCAGCCAAAAGGCGGCTGAAATCTGCAAGGGCGCAGCAACCGATGCAGAAAAGGTAACCGCAATCTACAACTACATTGCAGGGCATTACACCTACGATACAAAGCTTGCAGATGAAATCACATCCGGCAAGGTAAGCAAATATATCCCTGACACAAGTGCTACGCTGAACAGTAGCAAGGGCATCTGCTATGACCTGTCTTCTCTGTTTGCAGCTATGTGCCGCAGCCAGAGCATCCCTTGCTCTTTGACAAAGGGCTATGCCGGCAGAAGCTACCATGCTTGGAACAAGGTAAACGTAGACGGTGCTTGGTATCAGATTGATTTGACCTACGCTGTAACAGAGCGTGTACTGAACGCAAACAGCCTGTCCGATTGCGTATCTCCTTTGCACTACGCACAGCAGAGCGATTCTCTTGCAATCGCAGCATAACAGATTGTAATAATGTAATAAAGAAAAAACACATAGCAGGAAGTCTTTTCTTCGCTATATGTTTCCTATAACAAAACCATTTCTACCTTTACAGATAACGCAGACACAAACGCATGGTATTATCTGGCGGTACAGGAAGCAACCAATAGCCACTACAACACAAGCAAGGAAAACTCTGCCTATGAAAAATGGACAGGCTTGCGCAAAACACTTGATTGAATCGGATTAAGATGATTATAATAAATTCGATTCAGGTGTTTTGCATAAAAGCAACGCTTATTTTTCATTAAAAACAGACAAGTTTTCTATATTTAGATAGCGGCATGTCCCCATTTTCCGTGCCGTCATCATTTTTCCATATTTTTTCAACAAAACTTGCATATAATTGCATACAAATATGTTGAGAATCCACAAAAATACTTGAAATTTTATCAAGTTGTGATATAATACATTGTAACAGAACTTTGCAATGTATTTTATCTATATAAATACATTATAGTATTATCTGTGCGGCTCGTTGAAAGAGCGTGTGTACAGACAAAGGCACAGCCGACGAAAGCCGGTGTCGCAAAGCCAAGGGCCTAACCGAATTTTTCTTCGCAAGGCAGCCGGTTGCCAAAAGACATATCGTATCCTCCTTCTTCGGGTCTCACAAGAACAAAGAAGGAGGATTTTTTATGATGAAAAAGAAATCAGGCAAACGCTTTCTGTCCTGGCTCTTGGCTGCCGTAATGATAATTGCGTTGATGCCGGCGAATGCGTTTGCGAAGGATGACAACGACTATGGCGGAATTGACACCTACGCCAACCAAAGCAATAACAATGTGGAGTTCTGGTGTACCAACTCCAACGTTAATGTAGGCGGCAAAACATCTACATCCCTCGACAGTCTGCTTTCCGGCAAAAAAACAGCTTGTTTTTCGCAGGAAACAGCTTTGCAGACAGGGACTCTTAAAAACGGCTCCGGTTTAACAGGCAAACTCTGGAAAGTAATGGTTCAGAATAATAACAACAAGCAGACCGGTGGTGAAAATGTCAATAAAACCGATACAGGTACTGAAATCACTTCCATTTGGGGTGAATGGAAGTGGATACCTTTTCAGTGGTATCAATACCAGTACAATTATCTTACAGCAGATGGGAAAACAGGTACCCTGCGCGCGAACCAAACTGTAGTTGTTTATTACAAACAGGTATTTGTTACAGATTCCAACTACGGTATTATCTACGGTACTGACTGGGGATATAGTGATGGTAGTCATGATGATGCTCCTACAAAGATAACCTACCAATTTGCACAGGAAAACAATGATGGCAGCACTACTATACTGAAAAGCGGAGATTACTGGTATGCAGATAAACCCTATCTCATTAAAGGTATTGGTGCACAGTTGAACCCTAAATATGAAATTTCCAAAATCACTGTTGATGGTGCCGAACAGGATCTCGACAAAGAAGTCTCCATTGACCGTAAAAATCCCCATGTAGTTACCTTCTACATTAAAAGCGTAGAAACAACCAAAGTTCAGTACCACTGGATTGGTGCAGAAAACCTTGCGGTAACATTGCCTACTGATAATGCAGAATATGACTGGGATACCACAGCAAACTTAACCGATGAAGCAGCAGCATTTACGCCTAACCTCATTAAAGAAGGCAAAGACGGTGTTAAATATATGTTCTCCGGTTGGTATGATAACTCCGAGTTTAAAGGTAGCCCCGTAACTTCTATCACTGTCTCCGATACAAACTACACCTTCTATGGTCGTTGGACTTCTGCGGCTGTTGAAGTTGATTTGAACAAGGATGACAGCAATACCAACAGATTTGAAAAAACTCTGACTAATGCAGAAAAGCTTTCTGATGACGCTAAACGCGAATTTACAATCAGCATTACCAATGATGACGATTCTAATGAAACATACACAGGTACAGCCACTGTAAGCAAAGAAAATCCCACTGCACCCTTTGAATTTGATGAAACCCAGAAAATGGTATTCGATATCGACGATGCAGGCATTGGTGAAGACGGCACTGTGCCTGAGAACGGCGTAGATTACACCTATACTGTAAAAGAAGAAACATCTGGTTCTTCTGATGATATCGAATTTGATAATGCAACCTACAAAATGAAGGTAAACCTCAAATTGGAAGATGGCAATCTGGTAGCTACAGTTTCTTTTACAGATGCAACTGAAGGAGCTGTCACTACTCCCATCACCTTCACAAATACATACACACCTGCTTACCCCGTTTATGTTTACGGTCGTTACATGCACAACAACGATCATCTGAAAGGCGATGTAACTGTAAACAACGAAAAGATTCAGTGGAACGCAGATAGTGCAAACCAAAACGCTAAAGAATATTACATCACCTTTGGTAAAATCGAAAAAGGTACAAAGGTAGAAGCTACAGAAGGTGCAACAACTTCTGATCTTTTATTCAGCACGGATAGCATCACTCTGAATGAAGAATTCTCTGGTACAGGCAGTGCTGCTTCTAACAATGTTTCTCTGAGCAATGTTAACAGCTGGGGTAATGTTCACGCTTGTCCCGGTGCAGTAGGCTATACCAACGAGGGTTTTGCTTGGCACATGGACGGTAATATCAATGTTTACACTGTAGCATACGATGACGGCGTTGATGATGCTAGCGTTACAAATATGCCCACTAACCCCCAAGGCTACTTCTTCGGCAGCTACACAACCGCCGCTGCACCTAGCCGTGAAGGCTATGACTTCCAAGGCTGGAAGGCAGAAGGCACTGATAACGTTTACGAGGCAAATCAGGAATTCACTCTTAATGGAGACGTAACTCTGGTTGCACAGTGGACACTGAGCAACGCAAATGTAACCTTTATGATTGATGGCGGTACATGGACTGCCCCTGAAGCTGTAAAGGATACAGCAAACGCTTTTAAAGAAACAATTAAGCTGGACAACGGTCATGCGACATTAGCTAACATTGGCTATACTCCTAAAGGCAAAGCAGATGACAGCCACACAGGCAATGGTAAATGGTACAAGGATAGTAACCCTATTATCGGTGACTTCGAAAATCAGTCTGTTGAAAATGGTGCTATCTTTATCCTGAAATTCGAACCTAAAGCACCTCCAAAGACCGCTACTGTAACTTTCGAGATTGACGGTGGTACATGGAATTCTACAGCACCTGAATCCATAGTTCTCGACGTGGAAAACGGTCCAGCAAAACTTTCTGATAAACTTTCTGCCGCTCCTAAAGGTACTGCAAACGAAAACTACAGCCCTGAAGGCAAATGGTATAAAAAAGTTAATGATGACCTCGTTTCTGTTGTCAACATTTTAAATGTAAATATCGACAGTGATACAACCTTCGTTCTGAAATTTGATAAACAGCAGTACACCATCGAATATCAGTGGAGCACAGATCGTCCCTCTGATATTACAGAGACTCAGCTTCCCCCAGCTACTACAAAAGATGGCTTAGCTCCTACTGAGGAAACTGAAATTAACGCTCTCAATAAAGCCGCAGAGAAAACCTATACCACTACTTCCACAACCAACAAAGATGGTAAATATGGTGAATGGACACTCGTTGGTTGGACTCCCTTAAGATCTGATGATGGTACAAAAATCATCTTCACGGGTAATTGGAAATTCACAGAAAAAGAGAAACCCGTTGAAGTTAAAGTAACCTTCAAAATCGAAGGCGGCACATGGGATGGCACTAACAGCGAAGATCAGACCACAACAGTTATTCTAACAAATGGAGCAGGTTATTTAAAAGAAGAACAACTGCCCAAAGGTACTCATACCCCCGATGCAAACCACATCGGTACAGGGTACTGGAAAATTGACAAAGGTCAGGATATTACAAGCATCCTTATTCAAGGAAATACAGACTTCATCTATACCTTCAACGAACGTGGTACTGTTGCCACTGAACTGAGCAAGCTGATTCAGAAAGACTTCAAATCGCAGTACAACTACAGCACAGAAGGAACCTTCACTGCAACCGCAGAGGTTATCGCAGAACCTGTTGCAATAGCAATTTCCTACACAGCTGAAGAAATGGATGAACCCACAGAAGCCAGAATCTACGATGGTACGGTTACTCTGAAAACAGGCGAAACAAAAGCCTTCGACTTCTCCGCAAAAGACAAAATGGCTGATGTATTAACACCTAACACACGCTACACAGTCAGGGTCTCCGAGGATAAAGGCGACCTTTCCAAAGTAACCTATGACACCACAAAATACATCCTCGGATTTGAAACAGATGGGAATGCTGTAGTGGACTATATCTGGATTGCAAAAGAGAAGGATAGTGAGAATGATCATCCTGAACTAGAACCCGTAGAAGGCACAACAATCACATTCCACAATATTTACACCTACAAGCGTCACCATTCCTCCAGCGACGGTGGTAATGGCGGCGGCAAAAAAGAGGAAAAACCTACCGTAGAAATCAAGGATGATGATGCACTGGGTCTGAATAACACAGACCACTTCGCATACATCGTTGGCTACGGCAACGGCGAGGTAAGACCTCAGAACTCCATCACCCGTGCAGAGGTTGCGGCTATCTTCTTCCGCCTGCTTGAGGATGACGTTCGTGATGCAAACTACACTCGTCAGAATAAATTCACAGATGTAAGCAACGATGCTTGGTACTGCAGCGCAGTATCCACACTGAGCGCGATGGGTATCATTTCCGGTTATCCCGATGCTACCTTCCGCCCCAACGCATCCATCACTCGTGCCGAATTCGCCGCAATCGCAACTCGTTTCGATGTAAACGGCGATAAAACACCCGCAAGCTTCAACGATATCGCAGGCCACTGGGCAAAGGACGAAATCGCTGTAGCAGCCAATAACGGCTGGGTAAACGGCTATGAAGACGGTTCCTTCCGTCCTCAGAACAAAATCACTCGTGCCGAAACAATGTCTCTGGTAAACCGCGTGCTCAACCGCAAACCTGAGACAGCCGAGGATCTCCTGGAAAACATGACAAAATGGACAGATAATGCCGATACCAACGCTTGGTACTATCTGGCAGTACAGGAAGCAACCAACAGCCACTATTATGAATACAAAGAAAATTCTCAGTATGAAAAGTGGACAGAATTGCGTGAAACTCGTGACTGGTCCGAGCTTGATAAATAAATCATAAGCGCTTACAACTCGGAAGGGTTGCTCCCTTCCGCTCCTCTTTCAGACCTCCGGTTTTAAGCCAAGAAAAACCGGAGGTTTTTCTTTTGCTTTTCTGCAATCAAAAAGGACGAAACCCCGTTTCCGGAATTTCGTCCTTTTCTATTCCTTTTTTATCCTGCGATTGCACAGATTCTTACAATTTTGCCCTTAGAATCCTTCGTCAATGCAACCGTGCAGTCATCCCTTGCATCCGAGCAGGCATCCAGAAAGTCCTGCAGTCCATACAAATCCTCATCATATCTGAGGTTTCTCTTATAATCATCCGCATCCGCCGCCGCAGAAAGCTTATACACAAACTCTGCACGGGTGCTGATTTCAAATGTCTTTTTGCTGCCGTCTATCCTTACCTCGATTTCATCTGCTCTTCTGTCAACAGATACCAGCTCGCCGCGTGCATCCTCCCAGAACGCCGTAATCGTTTTTACCTCACCGCTACCGTTATAGCCCAGCTCCACATAAATCTGGGAATCGCCATAGGCATAGTCCAACTCGCTGTTCAGCTTCGTCAGACTGATGCTTTCGCCGCCCAATTTCACTGTTACACTGCTTGCCAAATCCATCTTGATATTCAGCCCTGCCGCCGTAACGGTAATGGTTCTCTTATCCTCAACCAAGTCTCTGAGATAGCCTTCCTTCGCGTCCGCCATCTCCGCGGTAATTTCGCAAACATCACCATTCTTATCGAACCCCAACGTAACATTGAAGCTGTAATCCTTATAGCTGTCAATCAAATCGGAAACATCCCTGTTCTTGCCATTGATGGTTACATCCACATCATCCGCCAAACCGTAGGTATAGTCCTTTTCCTTCGCTACAATCGTAAGCTCTCTCTTGCTGATTTTACTCAGCTTGCCCTTGTTATTACTGCTGAATTTCGATACCGCAAGAAGCTCCGTTACCTCGTCATCCCTGTTGGTGTCCACCGAAACGGTGTACGCCTTGCCATCGCGATAGCTTTCCCGCAGGGCAGAAACACTGCTCTTCTTGCCGTCAATCCGCACTGTCACATCATCACTCAGGTTATACTGATATGTCTTACTTCCTGCCGTAAATTCAATGCGTTTGCTGTTGAGGAAGGTCAGCGTGCCGTTGTAATCATCCTCCATAGAGGTAATCTTAATCTCCGAAACCCTGTTATTCTTATCCAGCTTCAGGGAAACCACAAAATTGCTGTCATCATAATTCCGTTGGAATTTGCTGAACTTCATCGTATTGCCGTTATAGGTAACCTCCACATCGCTTGCCAGAGTGTAGGTATATTCCTTCTTGCCGGATTTGATGGTAATCTCGTCATCCTCCACATCCGTCACAGTGCCGTCAGTGGGGTTGTTTGCATTCACCACCGCTACAACCTTCAGCACATATTCATCCTTATCCAGAGTCAGTGTTACGTCATAGGAGGTATCCTCCAAGGCTCTGGAAAGCTTGCTGACGGTCGATTTCTTCCCATCCAGTCTGATTTCCACATCATCATCCAGATAAAATTTCTTTTCGGTCGAGCCATCCTTGACCGTAATCTTGGAATCGGTGATATCCTTCAGCTCATATTTCTTTTCAGTTGTCTGCTTGATGCCGTTCTTGGAATATGTCACCGTGATACTGCTCATATACTGCCCTTCGTAGGTCACCTTCACAGTATCCCCTGTTTTGATATCCGAAAGAGCAATCGTCTGTCCGTTATATTTCGCCGTTACCTTTCCTTTCACCCCAAACAGGCTCAAAGAGGAACCGCTTGCCGTCATCGTCAGGAAAATATCCCCATTCTGCATCGTCTTGCAGTCGGTCACTGTCCCTGTTGCGGTTTTCTGGTTTGTTTCCGTTCCCTTGTTTTCCACCAACTTATTATAGGATTTTACGGAAAGCACCGCCATCTCCGCACGAGTGATGTTCTTCTTTGGATTGAATTTATTATCCGAATCCCCCACCATCAAATTCACTCTATACAACAGCTCCAGATAGGGCACTGCCGTTGCGGAAATCGCATCCTTATCGGCATAGCCCAGTGTTGCACCGGATTTCACGTCATACCCCTTTACGGTATCCATCGCCTTCCCGAAAATCACGCCGACATCCTCGCGATTTGCCGCCTTTGTGCCGCCCTGCAGCTTATTCAGCTCCGCCGTTGTCAGAATACTGTTTTCCAAGCCGTATGCCGTTGCCTTATACGCCCACGTCGGGATGTTATACGCGCTGATTACAGGCTTCCATTTTGTCACCGTTGCATCATTGACATCCTGCTTCGTGTATGCCTTCATGATAGAATACATCAGCTGCACCGCTTCGCAATAGGTCACGTTGTTTCTCGGCTTGCAGTAACGCTTGCCGTTTTCCTCGTAGCCGCTCATCAGCCCAAGCTCTGCCGCCTGATTCAGAAACGGCTTAAAGCCCGACCACGTCACCGTGTTGATATCCACAAAGGTTGTTGCCGCATAGGCAGGCACTGAAATACTGCCCATCAACAGGCTTGCTGTTGTTGCCAAGGTTAGAATCTGCTTTGTTTTTTTCATACCTTCTGCCCCCTTCTTGTTCTCTGTTGTCTCCAAAAGGACAAACCTCTCTACCATAATTGTATCATAAATTTCAGGAAAAAATTCTTTCAATTTCCTTAATCTTTCGCATTTTTTACGAACTATCTTTTCTTTTAGACGAAAATTTTTCCGTTTTGTTCCACCCCTGTCCCCTGCTTCGGATAAACAGAAGCCATCCGGTTATCCATTAAAATCGTCACTTCATTTTTTCTTTCTCCGCTGAAAGCCCTTTCGCCATTTTTCCTATACAAAACATCGGCTTTTCTTCACTTTAACATAGAAAAAGCCCCTCTGCAATCGTGATTCTGCCGATTGACAGACGGCTTTCTTTTCGGTAATGTATTTCTATAGAAACACGATTTTAAAGGAGGTATGATACCCATGAAAAAACACGAATTACAAACCCCCGCTATCCTCTTGGATCTGGATAAGCTGGAACACAATATCCAATCCTGGCAAGCACTCTGCAACGAAAACGGCAAAGAGCTGTGGCCCATGATTAAGACGCATAAAAGCACCGCCCTTGCGAAAATGCAGCTGGACGCAGGCGCAACAGGCTTTCTCTGTGGCACATTGGATGAATGTGAAATGGTTTATCAGCTTGGCGCAAAGCATATCATGTATGCTTACCCCACCGCAAACCCCGTCAATATCCGCCGCCTGCTGCCCTTTACCAAGGATGCAGAGCTGATTATCCGTCTGGATACTGTCCGCGCGGCAGAAATTTTAAACAGCGAAGCGGAAAAAGCAGGTGTCACCGTTTCCTATACCGTCATTGTGGATATGGATTTCCACCGCTTCGGGATGCCCGCAGATGCCGTTGTGGATTTCGTGAAAACGCTTTCCTCCTTGAAAAATCTGAAATTCCGCGGCATTTCCACCCATCCCGGACAGGTTTATGGCTGCACCACAAGAGCCGCTTTGGAGACGGTTGCCAAGCTGGAAAAGGATACCATGAAAAAGGCTGCTGATGCTCTGGCTGCGGCAGGCTTCCCCTGTGAAATCATTTCCTCCGGCTCTACTCCCACCTTTGAGATTGCCGTAAAGGATAAAACCCTCAACGTAAGCCATCCCGGCAACTATACCTTCTTCGATAACATCCAGATTTCCCTTGGCACCTGCGGCGAGGATGCTTGCTCCTTACGCGTATTGGCAACCGTTGTTTCCCATCCCTCCGAGGAATTCTATCTCTTTGATGCCGGCTCCAAATGTCTGGGTCTGGATCAGGGGGCACACGGAAATTCTGCTATCAAGGGCTTCGGGCATGTTGTCGGGCATCCTGAGCTGACGATTGTCGGGCTTTCCGAGGAGGTCGCAAAGGTAAAGGCAGACGGCACATGTACTCTGCAGATCGGTGATCGGGTCGAAATCATCCCGAATCATTCCTGCTCCACCGCAAATAATACCGGCTGGTATACCTGCGTGCGCGGCGATGAGATTGTAGATTTCATTGCAGTCGATGCAAGAGAAAACAGTAAGAAAAAAGGTACATTATAATACGAAAAAGGGAGTCCATTCGGACTCCCTTTTTTCAACTTAAAATACCGATTTTATGTTAATTAAAAATCTCGCTGGAAACGTATGTCTTGCCGTCCTTCAGCTCACTGGGCATTGCCGCCTTCATCACCATATCGCCCTCAACTACATATTCTGCGCTGCCAAGCGTAATTTCAATGGAGGTGCCGTCCTTTTCCAGAACGATAGGCTTCTGCTTGCCCTGCCATTTTACGGTATAGCCGTTTTCCTTTGCCGCCTCTCTCAGAGGAACCATCATCTGCACCTGCATTTTAGGCTCGTTTTCCATTTCTTCCCCTACTTCCTCCGCCTGTGGCAGCAGCAGCACCAGGGAGGGGGTTGTCTGTGCAGGAATGCTTCTTGTTGTAATATCATAGAATACCAGTGCATCTCGGTTCTTTACATCCGCAGCGGAAAGCTTGATTTTTGCGCCCTCCATGTTCAGAATTCTTGTTTCATCGGAAATATTCAGCTGCAGCTTATTTGTCTCATCTGTCAGGTCATCCCCGAAGTGTCCAACCATCATATTGTCCGCATCTGCATTGGCAACCACTGCTGTCACGCTGCCCAGATAAGGGGGCAAGCTCATACCCATAGGGCTGTTTGCGCTGTAAACCACTGCAATCTCCATGCCCTCTGTCAAATCAGCCACTGTTTTATAGCTGCCGTCCTTTCTATCCAGAATCAGGCTGTTTGCATCAACTGCAAAACGCAGACCGCCATTTTTGTTTTCGATTTCCACAACGGAAACACCGTCTGTTCCGGATTTCTCTACGGAAATAATCTTACCGCTATCCGTTACAAAGCCTTCTTCCTTTACGTCCATCTCACTGCCTGTTGCAGCCATATCATTTGTTGCTGTTCTGTCTACCGCAAACACAGTTGTGCCTGCCAGCATTGTCAGCACCATACCCATTGCCATAACCTTTGTCATATTCTTTTTCATATTCATTTCCTCCTAACTAAATGGTGTGGTATTTTTTTCTGTTTTCGTTGTATACCAATCAGACGTAATCTATTTTGCAAAAGTTCCGTTTTTTTTAAAAAATTATCAGATTTTTATTGTTTCTTTTTCCAAACAAAAAGAACTGCTATTTCATCCTTCTGAAACAGCAGTTCCTTCGCTTTTATTTTTTTTATTTTTTTTATTTTTCTTCTTTTTCGTCCTCGTCCACAATTTCAATGTTATCTAGCTGTGTCTTGAAATTCGCGCGGAATTTAATCAGGAATTCCTGACGCAATAAGGTCTGCTCTTCCTTTTCCGCTTCGGTCAGACCAACGGTTTTCGCTTTCTTCGCCAGTTCATTGATACGCTTTGTCAAAGGGGTTGCCTGTTCAAACATCTTTCATCCTCCTTACGCCATTACAAATCGATAATTTCCGCATTGGCAACCGCTTCCTCCAGCAGTCTGTCCAATTCGGTCAGCTTATGCTCCGCCTTTTCAATATAATTCAGACGAGGCTTTGTCACAGGATGCTTTGCCACAAAAACAGTACAGCAGTCCTCATACGGGCGAATGGAAATTTCAAATGTACCGATTTTTTCCGCACGTTCAATGATTTCCGCCTTATCCATCCCTGCCAGAGGGCGCAGTACAGGCAAATCGCAGACTGCATTGATGACCTGAATCCCCTGCATGGTCTGGCTTGCCACCTGTCCCACGCTTTCGCCTGTCACCAGTGCCAGTGCATCATCCTTGTGTGCAATCATTTCCGCCGCACGCATCATCGCACGTTTCAGATGAATCGTCAGGCGGTCATGTGCCGTGTTATCCAGAAGGTACAGCTGCAATTCCGTAAAGGGAACCACATACAGCCGAAACTCCCCTGTAAAATCCGCAATGCGCTTCGCCAAATCAATCACCTTTTCCTTCGCCCATTCGCTTGTATACGGGGGGCTGTGGAAATAAACGCCCTCCACCTCAACGCCGCGTTTTGCCATCATCCATGTTGCAACAGGGCTGTCGATGCCGCCGGAAAGCAGGCTGACTGCCTTGCCGTTGCTACCATAGGGCAAGCCGCCGTAGGTGCGGATTGTTTTGGAATGTAAGTAGGTGCTGTTGCGAATCTCAATATTCAGCGTCACATTCGGATGCTTCACATCCACCCTCATATTCGGCATGTGATCCAGAAGATACGCCCCCACCTCCATGCTCATTTCCATGGAATGCATGGGATAGCTTTTATTCGCACGGCGTGTATTTACCTTAAAGGTCATTTCCTTATCGCCGTAAAATTCCTGCATGTGCGCCAATGCTTCCTTGCAGATGGTATCAAAGCTGTTATCCTCCAGACGCACTCCGGGGCAGATGGAATGCAGCCCGAAGATGGTTTCCAGCTTGGGAATGGTAAAATCATAGTCCAATTCGCCATCGCGATTTTCCACAATCAGGCGACCGGGGTCACGCACAACATAATAGTTACCGTAAGGGTCGAGATTTTTGCGAATCGCGGAAATCAGGCGGTTGATGAAGATATATTTATTATTGCCGCGCATGGCAATCTCACCGTATTTCACGATTAAAACCTTTTCAGCCATTATTTTCTCCTTTTCTCGCTTATCTGTTATATTTTCTGAAGAAGGGAACCAGTTCCTCCAACGCTTTCAGACATTCCTTTGCTTCCTCCACTGTATTATAGCGGCAGAAGCTGAAACGGATTGCCCCTTCAATTTCAGAGAAGGGCAGACCCATTGCCGTCAGAACAGGGCTGCCAACCTTTTTCTTACTGTCGCAGGCAGAGCCGGCAGAAACCACAATGCCCTTGCTTTCCAGTGCGTGCAGCAGTACTTCGCTTCTGAGCCCCTTGAAGGTCACATTCAGCACATAGGGGCTTGCCTCCTCCAGACTGTCCCCGTTCAGCTGGGTATCGGGCAGAGCAAGAATCCCTTCCAGCAAGGTCTGCTTTACCTCTCTCACATGCGCAATGCTTTCCTTCATGCTCTTGAAGGCTTCGTCACATGCCACGCCCAATGCCGCCGCGCCGGGGCCGTTTTCTGTACCGGGGCGCTGTCCTCTCTGCTGTCCGCCGCCGAGCATCAGCGGTTTCACCTTCAAGCCCTTGCGCATATAGAGCATCCCAACGCCCTTCGGTCCATGAATCTTATGACCGCTCATCGTCAGCAGGTCAATTTTCATTTTTTCCACATCAATGGGGTATTTCCCGAAGGCCTGCACCGCATCCACATGATACAGACACTGCGGATTCTTCTCCTTAATCAGCTTGCCGATTGCCGCCGCATCCTGCACCGTTCCCGTTTCGTTATTTACCAGAATCGTGCTGACCAGAACCGTATCGGGGCGGATGGCATTTGCCAGCTCCTCCAAGGAGATATGTCCCTGTCTGTCCACCTTCAGCCATGTGACCTCTGCGCCCTTTTCCTCTAATAGCTTCATAGGATTCTTCACCGCAGGGTGTTCAATTTCCGTTGTAATAAAGTGCTGTCCCTGTCTTTTATAGCCCTCTGCCGTGCCGTAAATCGCCCAGTTGTCGCCTTCCGTGCCGCCGCTGGTAAAGAAAACCTCGTCATATTTGCAGTGAATCCCTCTTGCGATGATTTCCGCCGCATTTCTGATTTCCTTTTCCGCCGCCAGACCCATAGCACTCACAGATGCAGGGTTGCCGTATTGTTCGCAGAGCATTGTGCTCATTTTTTCCGCTACCGCAGGCAGCGCTCTTGTTGTTGCCGCATTATCAAAATAAATCATACTTGCCTCCTCAATCCAATTCATATAAAAGGATAGCTGTTGTTGTCATGCCGGCCGTTTCCGTCCGCAGGATGCGTTTCCCAAGGGTGATTGGCGTAATGCCGTTTTCCTTCGCCAGTGCGATTTCTTCCTCAGCAAAGCCGCCCTCCGGCCCGATGAAAACGCCAATGCTCTCACCCTTGAAGTCCTTCACAAATTCGCGCAGCCCTGTCTTTTCTTCCCTCTCATAAGGGATAATCGCGCCATCCAGTCTTTTTGCCTCTGCAACGGCATCCTTGAATTTTAGCACCTGTCCGCCGATTTCGGGAATCTTCCCTCTGCCGCTCTGCTTTGCCGCCGCCTCGGCAATTTTCTGCCAACGCTCCAGCTTTTTGCCTTCCTTTTTATCCAGCTTCACAATGGCACGCTCGGTGCTGACCGCAACAATCCGCTCCACGCCAAGCTCCACACATTTCTGAATAATCAGCTCCATCTTATCCGCCTTCGGCAAGCCCTGATAAAGCGTAATTTTTGTTTTCGGCTCTGTTTCGCAGGGCGCTTTGGAGAGAATCTCCAGCTGTACCCCATCTGTCAGAGAGGAAATTCTACATTGGTAATCCATGCCCTCTCCGTCGCAAAGCGTTAGCTCCTCGCCCTCCTTCGCGCGCAGAACGGTCTTAATATGCTTTTCGTCCTCTCCATGCAGGCAAATCTGTCCTTGTGTCATGTCGATTTTATCAAAGAAAAATTTCGGCATCCCCATCACCCCACATATTTCGATGCGATGGCAACCCAGCCCTTTTTCTCACGCACATCCTGCACGTCAAAGCCGCCTGCCGCCAGTGCCGCAAGCACATCCTCTTTTCTCTCGGTAATGATACCACTCGAAAGGAAAATACCGCCGTCCTTAATATAGTCAGGCACCTGCTTCGTCAGTGCAATGATGATATCCGCCACAATGTTTGCCTCTACCATGTCATATTTTTTGCCGCTGTATTTTTCATGCAGTGCCGCATCCTCCAGAATATTCCCTGCACAAACATGGTATTTCTCTCTGGGAATATCGTTCCTGTCGCTGTTTTCATAAGCAATCGCTATGGCATTCGGGTCAATGTCCACTGCATCCGCCTCCTTCGCCTCCAACAAAAGAGAGGCAATCGAAAGAATCCCGCTGCCACAGCCGATATCCAGAACCATATCGTCCTTTTTCACGTATTTTTCAATCAGCTCCATGCAAAGCTGCGTGGTTTCGTGTGTCCCTGTGCCGAAGATATGTCCGGGGTCAATTTTCAGAATCACCTTATCGGTTTCCTCCGTCAACTCCTCCCAGGAGGGCTTAATCATGATTTTTTCGCCGACAGGGAAGGGCTTGAAATATTTCTTCCAGTTGTTCGCCCAATCCTCCTCCTGCACGTTTTTCATTTTTAACTCCAAAGAGCCTAAATCCAATTCCTTCTCACTTGCCTTCACTGCCGCCAATGCGCCCTGAATCTGTGCAAGCTGTTCTCTGCCGTAAAGGTTATCGCGCAGGAAAAAGGTAATTCCTGTTTCCAGTTCTTCCTTTTCCTCCACCAGCTCATCTGCCACATAATCCCATTCTCTGTTGGGGTTTTCCAGAAATTCCGCAAAATCCGCCTCATCATGAATCATCAGTCCTGTCAGTCCGCACTGATACAGCACGCCCTCCACAGGCTCCAGTCCAATCTGGCTGGTCGCTACGAATACTTCAATCCATTCCATTTCAGGTTTTCTCCTTCCGTTTATCCGTTGCCCGTCAAATGTCTGAGCAAGTGCACAAATGCGTCTTTATGCATTTGCTCACCCGCTTGTCGGGACTTTTTTTATAAAAAGGAAATAAAGCCGTCCTTAAATCAGCAGAACGGCTTCGTGTTATTTGTCATAGAGTTCGCATACTTCCCGATAGCTTTCCGGTGTCCCGATGTCGTAGCACTCTCCCTCAAAGGTATAGGCGTATACCTCCTTCTGCCGGTAAAGCCATGCAGGGAAGTTGCCGGGGGAATCCGGCTTATTGCCTGCCGCCAAATATGCGGCAAACATGGGAACGGTTTCTTTCTTATAGAGGTATGCGGCGAATACAACCGTATTGGATTTGGGCTTTGCGGGCTTTTCCTCAATATCCAGCACCCTTCCGTTTTCATCCAGAAGGGCAATACCGAATTGGCTCAGCGCCGCCTCGTCCTCCCAGACCTTCACGCACACACAGTCGCGGTTCTTTTCATGGAAGAAATCCACATATTCCTTCAGCGAATAGGTGAAGAAATTATCTCCTGCAATTACCATCAGGTCATCCGCAATCTGCATTTCGTCAATCACAAAGGAAATATCCCCGATTGCGCCGCGCTTATTGGAATCATCTGTTGTGCCGTCATTCAGAACGGTAATGGGTACGCGGCTTTTCGCCGTTTTTGCCCAGTCCGCAAACTGCTCTGCGAATTTATCATTGGAAACCACATAAATCGCATCCAGCTCTTTTACGGTATTCATCTTCTCTACAATATGATCAATGATTGGTTTTTTGCCAATGGGGAGCAAAGCCTTCGGCGTATGCAATGTCAGCGGATATAATCTTGTGGCATAGCCCGCCGCCAAAATAATGGCTTTCATCTTCTCTCCTCCTTCATGTTGTTTCTTTTATTCTGCCCTGCCAAACAGACCATCGCAGATTTCCTGCAGCTGCTTCGGCAGAGGAGCCGTCATTTCCTTTCCGTAAAGATAGCCCAGAGGACCCTCCTGTTCCTTCCATTCCACCCGAAGGGCATGTAAGAACTGATTGGAAAGGGCATATTCCTCTCGGAATTTTCGATTTGTCGCTTCCGAGCCGTATTTTCTGTCACCTGCAACGGGATGCCCGATTGCCTGCATGTGGGCACGAATCTGATGCGTCTTACCCGTAATCAGCTGAATTTCCAGAAGGGTATAGCCCTTTGCATGTGCAAGCGGACGATATTTCGTCATCGTTCTTGCGCCGCTTCCCTCCCGTTTGGAAATGCGCACCTGATTCTTTTCTGCATCCTTCGTCAGATAGGCGGTAATTTCGCCCGCCTCATGTATTTCCCCTGCAACCAGTGTCAGATAAAACTTATTCAGCTTACGGCTGCGAATGATTTCATTCACCGCCTGTACGCCCTGCAGGGTTTTCCCCGCAATCACGATGCCACTTGTGTTTCTATCCAGTCGGTTGCAGAGTGCCGGGGTAAAGCTGCTCTCCGCCGCAGGGGTATACTGCCCCTTCTGATAAAGATAATAAAGCACCTGATCAATCAGCGTATCGGTATCACTGCTTTTTTCGGGATGTGTGAGCAGTCCTGCCGGCTTGGAAACCACCAGAATCTCGTCATCCTCATACACAATGCCAAAATGCCTTTTTGCCGCAGGCACCGTTTTTTCCTCCATAAAGGACTGCATCGTTTCCTCGGCGAGGTAAAGCCTGAGGGTGTCCCCTGCCCGAAGCAGTTCGTTTCCCTCTGCCTTACCGCCGTTGTATTTGATGCGTTTTTTCCGCAGCATTTTATAAATAAAGCCCTTGGAGGCCTTATTCATATATTTCAGCAGAAACTTGTCCAGCCTTTGATTTTCCTCGTTTTTGGTAATGATAATCTCTTTCAAGGCTCTTCCCTCCGGAAAATCAGCTGTGAATCCATGCCAGATATGCGCTGATAAAGTTATCAATCTCACCATCCATCACCGCGTCCACCTTACCGGTTTCCTCGCCTGTCCGGTGATCCTTTACCAGAGTATAGGGCATAAAGATGTAGGAACGAATCTGGCTGCCCCAGCCGATTTCCTTTACATCCCCACGGATTTCCGCCAGCTTCTGCATCTGCTCCTCAATCTTGAGGGCAAGCAGCTTACTTCTCAGCATTTTGAATGCCTTATCCTTATTGGCAAACTGGCTTCTCTCCTCCTGACAGGATACCACAACCCCCGTAGGGAAGTGTGTGATACGGATTGCAGATGAGGTCTTGTTGATGTGCTGACC
Organism: Anaerotignum faecicola; assembly: GCF_003865035.1. NCBI lineage: Bacteria > Bacillati > Bacillota > Clostridia > Lachnospirales > Anaerotignaceae > Anaerotignum > Anaerotignum faecicola. Next base: position 176,412 of record NZ_BHVZ01000014.1, on the reverse strand, counting down.
GCCTGCACCGCTGGCTCTGTAGGTATCAATACGGATATCATCCGGCTTGATTTCAATTTCCGTATCATCCTCAATTTCAGGCATAACATCGCAGGACGCAAAAGAGGTCTGCCGTCTGCCTGCGCTGTCGAAGGGAGACACACGCACCAGACGGTGAATCCCCTTCTCGGATTTCAGATAGCCATAGGCATTTTCGCCGTTTACCTGAATAGTAACAGATTTCAGTCCGGCTTCATCGCCGTCCAGCATATCCAGTACCTCCACCTCGAAGCCTTCCTTCTGCGCCCATCTGGAATACATGCGGAAAAGCATATTTGTCCAGTCACACGCCTCTGTGCCGCCTGTCCCCGCATGCAGGGTAACAATGGCATTGTTGCGGTCATATTCGCCATCGAGCATCGTTGCAATGCGCAGTGCCTCGTATTCCGCAAGGAAGGAATCGTTCATTTCCTTTACTTCTTCATATACGCTGTCATCCTGCTCCTCGATGCCCATTTCGATGAGTGTCAGAATGTCCTCGTAGGTTGTTACAAGGCCTTCATATTTGCCGACCTTATTTTTCAGTGCTTTCAGCTTCTGCAATGTTTTCTGGCTCTTTTCCAGATCATTCCAGAAATCGGGGTCTGCGGAAAGCTCTTCTAATTCGTTTATCTTCTCCTTCGCGCCAGCGACGTCAAAGTGAAGCCCCCATTTCCTTTAATTTTTCGTCATAAGCAGAAAGGCCCAGACGGATCTGTTCTAACTCGAACATAAAAAATCATCTCCTTCATAATGAAAATAGAATTGATTTATTAGTTGACAAAGCATCCTGCGGCTTGGGCTTGCCACCAAAGACAGTTTGTCCTATTTATCTTCCTCGGAAAAATTTTCCGTTGAAAATCGAATGAAATTGCCGCCGAAGGAGGCCGAAAAATCTTCTATCGGCACCCACCAATTCGGCTTGTTTTGCTCCAAAAAGGCAGACGGATGATGCACCAGAAAGGCTGTCAGTCTGCCGTCCTCGGTCTCATAGCCAAGCACAGGCACCAAATGTCCGCTTTTCCCGTAAACACCGCTGCCGTCCGGCTTGGGCTTGCCCCCTTGAAAAAGGGGTGCCACAGAAACCATGCAGGGATGCCCTGCATCCAGCTCCTGCTTTAAGTCCTCTGCTGTTTTTTCGCGCAGTGCCTCGCCGTAAATGCCGTAATCCGCCGCAAGCTTCGCCAGCCCCCAGTGAATCCAGCCGACACCTTCTTTATAGGCACCTGCCGCAACACCCTTTGCAATCATTGTGCCATGGCGCTCCACCTGCTTGCCAAGGCCCTCCAATATCATACGCAAGGAGGCAATACCGCAACTGCGAAAGGTCCAGCTGTCCGCCTCAGAGAAGGAGGAAAAGCCCTCCTCCTTCCATGTTTCCTGCGTCATTCTCTGGGTATAAAAAGGGAAATCCATCTGTAGCCGATATTGCTTTTTTTCTCCCATTTGTTTCCCTCTTTCTGTCCCAAATGCTGCAAAATACCTGTGCATCTGCGTAAGCAAGCTTCCGCCTTGCACAGCCGCTTGATAACGCTTTCTTTACACGTTTCTGCCGCAGCACTGCTTATATTTCTTGCCGCTACCGCAGGGGCAGGGGTCGTTTCTGCCGATTTTTTCATCAGCGCGCTTCTTCGGCTGCTTTACCGCAGAATCATCCTTATTGGTAAACATCTGCTTCGGCGGTTCCTCCTGCTTTACCTCTGTCTGGATACGCACGCGGTAAAGAATCTTCAGCGTATCCTCCTGAATATGATTGCTCATTTCCTCGAACATATCATACGCCGCAAATTTATATTCTGTCAGAGGGTCTCTCTGTGCATAAGCATGCAGCCCAATCCCCTGACGCATCTGATCCATATCATCAATATGATCCATCCATTTCTGGTCAATCACGCGCAGCATCACCACGCGCTCCAGCTCACGCATGCGTTCTTCGCCCTCAGCCTGGCCCTGACCGATTTCCTTTTCCTTCATTTCATACAGCTGATTGCCCAGCTTTGTCAGGGTTTCCTTCAGCTTATCCTTTGTCATCTGAGGCAGCGCTTCATCCTTGATATTCACCTTGCCGACAGGAATAATTGCACTCAGAGATTCGCTGAATGCCGCCATATCCCATTCCTCAGGCAGCTGGTCATCGCTCATATGTGCGTCCACCGTGCGTTCCACAACCGCGCCAATCATGCCGACAATGCTGTCTCTCAGGTTTTCACCGTAAAGCACGCGTTTTCTTTCGCCATAAATGATTTCTCTCTGCTCATTCATGACCTGGTCATATTCCAGAAGGTGTTTACGAATGGCAAAGTTGTTGCCCTCTACCTTCTTCTGTGCATTTTCAATCGCCTTAGAAAGCATCCCTGCTTCAATCGGCTCGTCCTCTGTCATGCCCATCGCATCTACCAGCTTCATTGTCTTTTCGGAGCCAAACAGACGCATCAGGTCATCCTCCAGAGAGATATAGAAACGGGATTCGCCGGGGTCACCCTGACGACCGGCACGCCCACGCAGCTGGTTATCAATACGTCTGGATTCATGACGTTCCGTACCGATGATTTTCAAGCCACCCAGCTCTGCAACGCCTTCGCCCAGCTTAATGTCCGTACCACGGCCGGCCATGTTTGTCGCAATCGTAACTGCGCCCATCTGCCCTGCCAGTGCAACGATTTCCGCTTCCTGTGCATGATATTTTGCATTCAGCACCTGATGCTTCACGCCCTCCATCTTCAGCAGCTTGCTCAGTGTTTCGGATTTTTCGATTGTAACCGTGCCAACCAGTACCGGCTGTCCCTTTTCGTGCGCCGCAATGATATCTCTTACCACCGCGCGGAATTTGCCCGCCTCGGTACGATACACAACATCATCCAGATCCTTTCTCTGTATAGGGCGGTTTGTGGGAATTTCCACAACGTCCATCCCATAGATATTACGGAATTCTTCTTCCTCTGTTTTCGCCGTACCTGTCATACCGCATTTCTTAGCGTATTTATTGAAGTAGTTCTGGAAGGTAATTGTTGCCAGCGTTTTGCTTTCTCTGCGCACCTGTACGTTTTCCTTCGCCTCGATTGCCTGATGCAGACCGTCGGAATAGCGTCTGCCCGGCATCATACGCCCCGTAAATTCATCAACGATAACGATTTCGCCCTCATGAATCACATAATCCTTATCCAGATGCATGTTATAGTTTGCCTTCAAAGCATTGTTGATATAATGTTGCAGTTCCAGATTTTCGGGATCGGAAAGGTTGTCCACGGAGAAATATTTTTCCGCCTTTGCAACACCTTCCTGCGTCAGCACAACAGATTTCGCCTTTTCATCCAGAACGAAGTCGCCTTCCTCCTGAATTTCCTCCTTCAGAAGGGCATTCATTGCCTCATCCTCATTCAGAATACGACCCTTTTTCAGTTTTTTTACAAACAGATCTGCCACGCGATACAAATCCGTGGACTTGGAACCGCTGCCGGAAATAATCAGGGGTGTTCTGGCTTCGTCAATCAGAACAGAGTCAACCTCGTCGATGATGGCATAATGCAGGTCTCTCTGCACCATGTTTTCCTTTCGTACTACCATGTTGTCACGCAGGTAGTCAAAGCCGAACTCATTGTTTGTACCATAGGTAATATCGCAGGCATACGCCGCGCGGCGTTCGTTGTTGTCCATCCCGTTCAGGATGCAGCCCACGCTCAGCCCTAAGAAACGGAATACCTCACCCATCCAGTCAGAGTCACGCTGTGCCAGATAGTCATTGACCGTAACCACATGTACGCCCTTGCCCTCCAGCGCATTCAGATATGCAGGCAGTGTTGCCACCAGTGTTTTACCTTCACCTGTTCTCATCTCGGCAATACGTCCCTGATGCATCACGATGCCGCCCATCAGCTGTACGGGAAAATGCTTCATATTCAGCACATTGGGACGGGAAGCCGCCTCTCTTACCACTGCATACGCCTCAGGCAGAATATCATCCAGTGTTTCGCCCTTTGCCAGACGATCCTTAAATTCCTGTGTCTTTCCTCTCAGCTCTTCATCCGAAAGGTTTTCATACTGGGGGCCCAGTGCTTCAATCTTCGCCACGATGGGCTTGATTTTCTTGATTTCCTTTTCACTGTAGTTCCCAAATATTTTTTCCAAGAAACCCATTTGGTTCACCTCATTTTTCTTTTCTCACATGTGCCGAAAGCAGACAGCCACTCGATAGGCACACTTTTACATTATTATAGTATAGCAGAAGAACACCCCCGTACACAAGGAAAACTTGCGCATTTCAGGGGATGTTCAAAAAGTTTTAAGAAATCTTTATATAAATTTCACATTTTTTCTCAATACCACTATTCTTCTGACGAAAAACAGCGCATTTTGTTCCGCTTCTGCTTTATTTCTCTGATTTCGACTCAAGCGCCGCCTTCTTCCAGCATTTATAGCACATCGGACGATAGCTTTCGTTGCCCCCCAGAAGGAACTGCTCCCCTTCGGTAACAACTCTGCCCTCCGCATCAATTCTTGCGTTCACCATAGCCTTTCCGCCACAGGTGCAGACCGTTTTCAGCTCCGTCACGGAATCTGCCAACTCAAACAGCCTTGCACTGCCGGGGAACAATCTTGTCCGAAAATCTGTCCGCAGTCCAAAGCAGAACACAGGCACATTGTAATAATCCACAATCTCCCGTAGCTGCTCCACATGGGCAGGCTGTAAAAACTGTGCCTCATCCACAATAATCACATCATAAAATTCCCGTTCTCTGTCACGGAAAACTTCATATAAATCCATATCATCGTCAATCACATCCGCAGGCTGCTCCAGCCCGATGCGAGAATGTACCTTATCTGCGCCATAGCGCGTATCTGCCGCAGGCTTCATCAGCCAGACGCGCATCCCCTGTTCCTCGTAGTTGAATTTCGTAATGAGTGCCTGTGCCGATTTGGAGCTGCCCATCACGCCGTATCTGAAATATAATTTTGCCATACACAAAACCCCTTTGCTTTTTCTTCTCAATTTCCCTGTTATGATACCACAATCCTAGCCCCTTGGCGAGTGACACTCTCCCCAAAAATTCTTTTGCTTTTTGCTTTCTTTTCTCAAAAAAAAGAGTATACTGTCTAAAGAAGGTAAAATGACAAAAATATAACAAAATGATACCCACCAAAAATTCAGATTGGAGATGACTTTGTTGATTACAGATTTAACCCGGGGCAGCAGCCGAAAAATGCTCTGGATGTTTTCCATTCCCATGCTGCTGAGTGTTGCCTTTCAGCAGGTTTATCAAATTGCAGACAGCATCATTGCCGGGCAGTTCATCGGTGAAGCCGCGCTTGCGGCAGTCGGTGCATCCCACCCCATCACTATGATTTTCATGGCAGTTGCCGTTGGCAGCAATATCGGCTGTGCCGTTGTGGTTTCCCGCCTGTTCGGGGCAAAAAAATACAGCGCACTCAAAACGGCTATCTGCACCATCTTCTGCGCCTGCATTGCGGTCAGCGTGGTTCTGACGCTTGTCGGCATTTTCGGCGGAAGTGCCATGCTTCGCCTCATCCGCACCCCTGCCGATGTTTTCGCCGATGCCAAACTCTATCTGCATATCTATATCTATGGGTTTTTGTTCCTGTATCTTTATAATATCTGCAACGGCATCTTCACCTCTCTGGGGGACAGCCGTACGCCGCTGTATTTCCTCATCGGCTCCTCCATAAGTAATATTCTTCTAGATATTTTCTTCGTGGTCTGGCTGAAAATGGGCGTTGCCGGTGTTGCATGGGCAACCTTCGCCGCACAGGGCGCGGCATCCGTACTCGCCTTTCTTACGCTGGTGCATCGCATCAAGCAATTAAGAAGCACCGAACCGTATGCAAAATTTTCCGCAGAAATGCTTGTACAGGTTACTATCGTCGCCATCCCAAGTATTTTGCAGCAATGCTTTGTTTCCGTCGGGAATCTTTTCGTGCAGTCTGCCGTCAACAGCTATGGCTCTGCCGTTGTTGCAGGCTTTTCTGCCTGCCAGAAGCTGAATACCTTCGCCGTCACCTGCATGACAACCCTGTCCAACGGCGTTTCCTCCTTCACCGCTCAGAACCTTGGCGCAGCTAAAAAGGAACGAGTTTCCGAAGGCTTTCGGGCAGGGGCGCTCCTCGGTATTCTGGTCTGCGTACCGTTTTTCCTGTTCTATTTCTTCTTCGGTCGCACCGCCATGGAGCTGTTTCTGGATGAAAGCAGTGCTGCCGCAATTCAGGCAGGTGTAGACTATATGCACATCGTCACCCCCTTCTATTTCATCGTAACGATTAAGGTCATGTGCGATGGGGTGCTGCGCGGCGGCAGTGCCATGCTCTATTTCATGACAACCACCTTCACCGACCTCTTCCTGCGTGTGGCGTTGGCGTTTCTCTTTGCAAAAGGACTTGGTCTCGGCGCAACCGGCATCTGGATGGCATGGCCAATCGGCTGGACGCTTTCCACCCTCCTTTCCGTTTTCTTCTATCATCTTAAGCCTTGGGAAAAAAATCCGACATAAAACACACAGGGCAGTGCCGATAAAGCACTGCCCCTTTGTGTTTCGACAAAGTAATTCTGAGGTAGCGGAAGGGCTTGGGAAACAAACCCGTTTCCCAAATGGAATCCGCAGTCGGAATTCACTTCCGGCGAGGAAAACAGTGAGTTTCGAGGCTTTTTAGCCGATGGAACTCATCTGTTTATTCTTCTGTTTCAACAAGTCGAAAACCTGTTTTCGACTTAGGGTTTAATGTTTCCCTTTCGGATATTTTCCTCAATCAATCCACGGGTATATTCCCAGATTTCCGCCGAACCCAATTCCGTTTTCGCCTGTCTCCCCCAAACCTGACTGCGGCTCACCCTATGCGCGCGCCAATCTCCGCCGTCATTGGCATTATTCAGCAGCAGCGGCTGAAAATTATCCATCACATGCGCAAATCTTGCTTCAGGTGTTTCATTCGCTTCAAATTCTTCAAATAATCCGCGCAGCTCATCTCTCTGGTCATCGGGCAGTAAGCCGAAAATCCGCTCTGCCGCCTTTTCCTCCCGCTCCGCCTGTGTTGCCAGCCCTGCCGTATCGTAGGCATAGGTGTCCCCTGCATCAATCTCCACAATATCATGAATCAGCGCCATCATCATCGTTTTCGCAAGGTCAAATTCCGCATTCGCGTATTCCTTCAGCAGATAAATCATCATCGCCATGTGCCACGCATGCTCGGCATCGTTTTCCCTTCTGCCGTGCCCACTCAGGTGCGTCTGCCTGAGAATATTCTTCTCCTTGTCCGCCTCCAGAATAAACGCTACCTGCTTCTTAAATCGTTTTCTGTCCATCCTTCTCCCTCTTTCTTCATAAGAAAAGCCTTAGACCTTTCGGTCTAAGGCTCAGAAACTCGTCTGTTTATCTTTCTGCTTCAGCAAGTCAAAATCCTGATTTCAACTTATTTTTAATATTCGGGCTCAATCAGACCGTAGGTGCCGTTCTTTCTCTTATAAACCACACTTACCTCGTCTGTCTCCGCATCGCGGAATACAAAGAAGCTATGCCCTACCAGCTCCATTTCCATGACAGCCTCTTCCGCATCCATAGGCTTTACGGCAAAACGCTTTACCTTCTCGATTTTTACCAGAGGCTCGTCATCCAAGTCCTCCTCAGGCACCAGAATTGCCGCATATTCTGCCGCATAGGCATCTGCGCCGTTTCTGATTTTGGTGCGCATCCGTTTTTTATAACGGACAACCTGCCCCTCCAGAATATCCACCGTTTTATCCATAGCGGCTGTCATGTCCGCATCCTGCACCTCTGCCCGTGCATATCTTTTATTCATAGGAATGGTTACTTCCACCGTAGCAACCTGTTTTTCCAAGCTTAATGTGATGGTTGCCTCTGTGTCCGCAGGGAACAGCTTGGCAATTCGATCCATCTTCTTTTCCACCATTTCCTTTGTTTTGTCCCATACATCGATGTTTTTCCCAATAATGTTATAACGCATACTAACAACTCCCTTCGGGATTCTCTCATCTTCTCAGAGAATCAAAAACATATATCCAATCGGCACCGCGCCGATGAGATTCAAAAGTAATCAAAATGGATTTCCTGTTTATTTGTTATATTCTCCGTTATTTCGTAAAATCCTTCTTTCTTTTGAAAAAAATATTCAAATTTTCGATTTTTTTCGCAAGAGCATCAAAAAAGGGTTGTAGGCTTTTTATGCTTTCGTTTCCATAATCTGATTTATGGAATCGGATACTTTTTCCGCAGAAGCAGAAACGGCGGATTCTCAGGCTTTTCAAATTTCCACAAAAAACGACATTCCTCTCCATTTTTCCACAAATTTTTTTTGCACAACCTGTGGATATTGTGAATAACCTTGTGGAAAACTTACGTTTCAAGGATTTTTATTGTGGATAAAACGTGGAATTTATCCACGTTTTCCACAGCCACATTCTTCTGTTCATATCTGCCATAGGTTCACATAAAATTGCTTCTCCCAAAAAGAAAAAGTTCTTCGTTCTTTTTTTAATCGCCGCATTAGGGCTGATTCATAACCTGAAAAATATAGAATTTCAGATAATAGGATTCCTCTGCCGCCCAGAGAATCGGGTGATCGGGTGCCTGATGGCGATATTCCACCTGACGCAGGCGTTTATGCACATTCTTTGCCGCCTGCCCAATGGTCTGGGTGAACAATTCATAGGTCATGAAATGCGAGCAGGAGCAGGTTGCCAGAAAGCCGCCATCCTTCAGCAGCTTCATAGCGCGCAGGTTGATTTCGCGATAGCCCTTAACCGCATTCTTGACAGAGCTTCTGGACTTTGTAAAGGCAGGAGGATCAAGAATGATTACATCGAATTTTCTGCCCTCTGCTTCGAGTCTGGGCAGCAGCGCAAACACATCCTCGCACTGAAATTTCACAACCTCCTGCAAGCCATTCAGCTTGGCATTCTCCGTTGCCTGATCCACCGCAAGCTGGCTTGCATCAATCCCCAGTACGCTTTTTGCCCCCGCAATGCCTGCATTCAGCGCAAAGGAGCCTGTATGGGTAAAGCAGTCCAGCACATCCATTCCCTGACAAATTTTATGAATGGACAGTCGATTATACTTCTGGTCAAGGAAAAAGCCGGTTTTCTGCCCTTCCTCCACATCAACGATATATTTTACGCCGTTTTCCACAATCTGCACCTTGGGGTCAAAGGGTTCGCTGAGGAAGCCCTTCCAAGGCTGCATGCCCTCCTGCCTGCGCACCTTCGCATCACTGCGTTCATACACACCGCGGATATGGATGCCATCCTCCAGCATAGCTTCGATGAGCAGGCGCAAAATGGTTTCCTTCATGCGGTCAATCCCCATCGCAAGAGACTGTACCACAAGCACATCGGAGAATTTATCCACAACCAGACCGGGCAGAAAATCCGCTTCCCCGAAAATAACACGGCAGGAGGAAATATCCACCGTCCGTTTGCGGTAATTCCAAGCCGCCTGCACTCTTTCACGCAAGAATGCCTCATCAATCACCGCATCCTTATTTCTGCTCATCATACGGATGGTGATTTTGGAATTGCTGTTATAAAAGCCTGTCCCCATGGGATAGCCGTCAAAATCCTCTACCATAATCAGCTCGCCATTGACCGCATCCTCTGTTACGGCGGCAATTTCATTATCAAATACCCAAAGACCGCCTGCCTTAAGCATGCGTCCTTCGCCCTTTTTCAATGTTGCAACAGGTAAACCCATCAGCCTTCTCCTTTCTGAATAAAAACCCTTCCTGCGAAAAAAAGGAGTATCTCCCGATACTCCTTTTCATTTTACTTATCTTACTTATCCGCTTATCAGACTTGCTTAGTTTGCGTAGTTATTGAAGTAATTCTGAACCAGAACGATAGGGGTACCCTTATCACCGGAACCACTTGTCAGGTCACACAGGGAACCAATCAGGTCTGTCAGGCGGCGAGGTGTGGTACCTTCGGATGCCATCTGTCCCTTCAGATTTGCTTCTTTTGCCTTAATTGCATTCTTGATTGCATCTGCCAGTGCATCGCCGTTCAGGTCAGCGAAATCGTTATCTGCCAGATATTTCAGCTTCAGCTCATTGGGCAGACCGTTCAGACCATCTGTATAGCCTGCGCCGACAACGGGGTCAGCCAACTCCCAAATCTTACCAACGGGATCCTTGAATGCGCCGTCGCCATAAACCATAGCCTCTACCTTTACGCCGGTGCGTGCGATGATTTCCTTCTGGATTTTTTCTGCAACCTCCTGTGCGTTCTTAGGGAACAGCTTGATGGTTGTTTCTGTTGCCTTATTGGAGCCCAGCAGACCGTACTCTGCATTGTAGCCGCTGCCGTTTACGGGTGCGTTCAGGATTTCTGCCAGTGTCAGAACCTTTTCGCCGCCCTTTGCCAGAATACGACGTTTGGAGCGTTCTCTGTTGTGAATATCACAGCACAGCACGTTCTTTGTATACTTTACGATTGCTTCGGGGTGGTTTGCGAATACGATTTCAGCTTCTGCGCCTTCCTCTTCAATCAGACCCTTGTAGTATTCTACATAGTCAACGCCTGTGAAGGGGTGCTTCACATAACCGAATGCCTTACGGTATTCATCCAGAGACAGCACGTCTGTGTAGGGATTTACGCCGCTGTCATCCAGAATATCCATATCAAACAGGTGGTTGCCTACTTCATCGGAAGGATAGCTCAGCATCAGCACTACCTTCTTTGCGCCCTTTGCGATACCTCTCAGGCAGATTGCAAAACGGTTTCTGCTGAGGATGGGGAATACAACACCGACTGTTTCACCGCCCAGCTTTGCTTTTACGTCTGCCGCAATATCCTCTGTGGATGCGTAGTTGCCATCTGCACGAGCAACAACTGCCTCTGTTACACAGATTACATCTCTTTCATGCAGCTGGAAACCATCCTGCTCCACTGCCGCCAGAACGGAATCTGCTACGATTTTAACGATGTCATCCCCTTCACGGATGATAGGTGCTTTGATACCTCTGGAAATTGTTCCTGCCATAGTGTAAAACCTCCTGAAAAATTCGATTTATTTCTCACAGGCGTTCTGCCTGCTTTGATCGAATGATTTTTGCCATTGTGCAAAGCGGAAACCCGAATCCCATTTTCTGCAAGCAGAATGGTCTTCCTAAGGAAAAAAACGGCTTTCTCCGCTATAAATGTAAAAAGATCCCACGAAAACGCGGGATCGATGGCAAAATTTCTAGTCATGGTGTGATGAAAGTACATTCGATCACCGACGCACTCATTCTACCAAGAAAAGCGCACACTTGTCAATAATATCCCACTTGTTTTCTATAAAAATATCTTATATCAATCATAATTTTTCATTTAGACTTCCTCCATCCGAGCCGCCGTATCCAAGGCAATTTCCATCATCTGGGTGAAGGTATTCTGTCTCTCCTCGGCTGTGGTGGCTTCGCCTGTAATCAGATGGTCGGAAATGGTAACAATGGTCAGCGCGCGTTTGCCTGCCCTTGCCGCCTCCAGATACAGTGCGGTCGATTCCATTTCCACCGCAAGCGTACCCATTTTCGCCCAGGAAACGGTTTCCGCCATGCCGCCCTCGTTATAGAATGCATCAGAGCAGAGGAGATTGCCAACGTGCATTTCAATTTTCCTTGCCTTCGCGCAGTCCACCGCTGTGGAAAGAAGCGTATAATCCGCTGTGGGGGCTAAGGTGCCGGGCATGTGATATTGCTCGGCATAGCTTGAGGTTGTGTTGGAGCCGATGCCTGCCACGATATCGCGCACCTTCAGCCTTTCGGACAATGCCCCCGCGGAGCCGATGCGGATAATGTTTTCCACATCATAGAAATTGAATAATTCATGGCTGTAGATACCGATGGAAGGGCAGCCCATGCCGCTTGCCATAACAGAAACCCTTTTGCCCTTATATAGACCCGTATAGCCGAGAATCCCACGGGTGTGGTTGACCTCCACGGCATCGGTCAGAAATGTTTCCGCAATGAATTTCGCCCGTAAAGGGTCGCCGGGCATCAATACTGTTTTTGCAAAATCGCCTTTTTCGGCAGAAATATGAGGTGTTGCCATATCCATTCCCTCCTTATTGTTATTGAAGCTTGCTATTGAAAATTTTTCTCGTTTCTCAAATCGTTTCTTATTTTTCCTCGCGCAGGCTTTTTAAAAGAGAAATCTCTTTGGCGTAGCCCGCCGCCTCGTTCGGTGTTTCCAGATAAAACGGCAGATGGCACAGCTTCGGGTGGTTGATAATATTTGCAATGCCTGCCAGACCAAGCGTACCCTCACCGATTTTCTCGTGTCTGTCCTTATGACTGCCGATGGGATTCTTGCTGTCGTTCAGGTGAATGGCTTTCAGCCTGTCCAAGCCGATGATGTCATCAAACACCTGCAGAACGCCGTCCAAATCCCCGATGATGTCATAGCCGCCATCATACACATGGCAGGTATCCAGACAAACGCCCATGCGCTCCTTCTGCTCTACTCTGTCCAAAATGGCGCGCAGCTCCTCAAAGCTTCTGCCGACCTCACTGCCCTTCCCTGCCATGGTTTCCAGAAGGACGAGGGTTTTGCCGCCTGCCGAAAGAATATCGTTCAATGCGTCCGCAATCAAAGGAATCCCGATTTCCACTCCCTGCTTCACATGGCTGCCGGGGTGGAAATTAAACATCACATCGGGCAGAAGCTCCAGCCTTGCCAAGTCCTCCTTCATGGTATTTCTGGCGAAGGTGCGCAAATCCTCCTTCGCGGCACAGGGGTTCATGGTATAGGGTGCATGGGCAAGCAGTGTGCCGAAGCGGTGCTCCGCATGAAAGGCATTGTATTTTTCGATATCCTCTAAATCCAGCGCCTTAACAGAGCCGCCTCTGGGGTTTCTGGTGAAAAACTGGAACACATTCGCCCCAAGCCTCACTGCCTCCTTCCCCATGGCAAGATAGCCCTTGGCGGCAGATAAATGACAGCCGATATAAAACATAGTTGTCCTCCTTAGCCGATATAATACACGATATTGGTAAATTCCGTCATGCTTTCCCCGCGGTTGCAATAGGTATGGGGCTGGGTGCAGTCAAAATGGATGAAATCCCCTTCTCTGAGGAGATATTCCTCGCCGCCGTAACGCAGAACCATTTCCCCTCGCGTCACCAGAAGATATTCATGCGTATTCATGCCATGCCCTTCGGAAGTGTATTCCTTATGTGCATCCAATTCGCCGTTGAAAAACTCAAAATCGCGCGCAGGGTTGGCTGTATTGTAATGGTAGGCACGATAGCCGTCATACTCCGCAATAACGCTTTCCTCTTTTCGAATCAGCAGAGGCGCATCAATCTGCTCATCAATCAGCTTTGTATAGGAAACCTGTAAGCCACCTGCGATCTTCCAGAGAGTGTTGATGGTAGGGTTGGATTCGCCCTTCTCAATCTGGCTGAGCATAACCTTGCTGACACCGGAAAGCTCCGACAGCTTTCCCAAACTGAAGCCACGCTCTGCGCGCAGCCGTTTTAAATTGACAGCAATAATTTCATTCAGATTCATGGAGGAACCTCCTTTCTTCTCTTTTTTTATTTTACCCTGTTCTTCCTCTTTCCGCAAGCAAAACAACGCTTGCGGCTTTGCGTCTGCCGCCGTATAATTGTCTGAGCTGAAACAAACGGAAACAAACGGAAAAAGAAAAGGAAAAGAGACCATGAAGGAAAAACTGCTTACATTTTTCAAAAAAGAAACGATACTCTGCATCGCCTGCCTGCTGGCGGCGCTTTCTGCATACATTGTGCCGCCCGATGCAGCGTATCTTGGCTACGTTGATACAAGGGTGCTGATTCTGCTTTTCTCGCTGATGGCAGTATTGGCAGGCTTTCGTGCGCTTGGCATCTTCGACCGCATGGCAAATCTGCTTCTGGCAAGGGCGAAAAAAATGCGGCAGCTGGCGCTGACCTTAGTCATGCTGTGCTTTTTCTCCGCAATGCTTGTGACCAATGATGTGGCACTGATTACCTTTGTGCCGTTCACAATTTTACTGCTGCAGCGCGTGCATTTAGAGGAAAAGTTAATTCCCGTTATTGTTCTGCAAACGATTGCCGCCAATCTGGGCAGTATGCTGACCCCTGTTGGCAATCCGCAGAATCTCTATCTTTATACCATCTCAGGGATTGGGGTCGGGGCGTTTTTCAGAATTACCCTGCCGTTTGTTCTCGTGTCCTTCTTTCTGCTGCTTCTGCTCTGCTTTTTGCAGGGAAACACCTCCTTAGCCACACAGCCGCAGACAACGCCACCCACACGGACAGGAGCAGAAAAACAACATCTTTTCGGCTTGACGGTGCTGTTTTTTCTTTGCCTGCTGGCAGTTTTCCGCATCCTGCCCATTCTGCCGCTGTTGGCGTTGTCACTGGTGTGGTTTCTGCTGTTTCAAAAAGGGATTCTGAAAGAGGTGGATTACTGCCTGCTGCTCACGTTTGTATTTTTCTTTATCCTGATTGGGAATCTGGGACGGATTTCCGCCATACGAGAAGCCCTCCAAGCACTGCTCTATGGCAGAGAGGTGCTTGTTTCTTTTCTGAGCTGTCAGCTCATCAGCAATGTGCCTGCGGCGGTTCTGCTTTCAGAATTTACCGACCGATATGACCTTTTGCTTGCAGGGGTGAATATCGGTGGTCTGGGGACATTGATTGCCTCTATGGCAAGTCTGATTTCCTATAAATATTTCGCACAGATACCGAATGTCGGAAAGGGGAAATATCTGCTCTGGTTTACCCTTGCGAATCTTCTGTTTGCGATAGTTCTGCTAGGGCTTGCAGCTTTGCTCCCCTCCTGACTGCAAAGGGCGATTTTATTGCATTTTATCATAGCCTCCTCTGCCCAAAAAGTATTCCAAAAGGCAAAAAGCTATGCTAAAATAAAAAAATATCAAATCCCTTTGAACGAACGAGGTGCATCGCATGCCGAAACGAAAGCAGGATTTTAACACCATATACATATCTGAACGATTACAGGAGGCACTGCGCCCAATTTCGCGCTGTGCGCTGACATCTGTGGTTGCACCAATGGGCTATGGCAAAACAACCGCTGTCAACTGGTATCTTGCGGAGCGCAGGAAAGAGGAAAACGCGCGCATCATCCGTATCAGCGTCTATTCCGACAATCTCGCAATTTTCTGGAAAAGCGTACAGGATGCCTTTTTGCGTGCAGGGCTTTCCATTTTGCTGGATTATCCCTGCCCGACGGATGCTGCCGGCGGCAGTCTGCTTTCAGATGACCTTTGCCATACGCTTGCAGGAGAAAAGCCATGCTATCTTTTCATTGACGATTTTCATCTGCTGACAGATGTACACACCGCTGCCTTTCTCTGCACGCTGGCGAACCGTCTGCCCGAAAATGTGCATGTCATTGTAGCAAGCCGCGACCGTTTTCTGCCCTTTGCGGCACAGGTACGTCTGGGCGGCAGGCTCTGTCAGCTTGGCACGGCAGAGCTGCGTCTGAACCATGCAGAGCTTGCCGTTTATGCACACCGCTGTGGCACTGCCCTTTCGGATGCAGAAATTTCCTCCCTGCTTTATACGAGTGAGGGTTGGTTTTCCGCAATTTATCTGCATCTGCGTACGCTTGCGGAACGCGGCACTCTGCCCGACCAAAAATCCGATATCTACACCATGTTTACCGCCGCAATGATTGCGCCCCTGCCTGCGGATGCAAGAGAGTTCCTCGCGGTTATGGGGCTTGCGGATGAATTTACGCTGGAAATGGCGCACTTTATTACAGAAACTCCCCATACAGAAAAGCTGCTGACCACACTGACGGAGCAAAATGCCTTTGTGAAGCGTCTGCCCGATGGGAAGGTCTATCGTTTTCACCACATGATGAAGGAATGTGCAAAGCGCACCTTTCACACGCTGCCGCCCGAAAAGCAAGCGGCGTACCGCAGCCGTTTTGGCATCTGGTATGAGGAGCACCGCCAATATCTGCATGCCATGGCGGCGTATCGGCAAGGCAAAAATTATGATGCCCTGCTTCGCATTGTGGAGCAGGATGCAGGCATCCTGCTTTCCTCTCTGCCGCCCAAGGCAGTGCTTGAGGCAATCGAGGAGTGTCCCGTTCCGATTCTGAAGGAGCATCCGCTCGCAATTCTCGTGCTGATGCGCAGTATGTTCAACTGGCGGCTGATTCCCGAAATGATGCAGATGAAGGAACTTCTGCTGACCGCTATCGCAGAGCATCCGAATCTGCCGGAACAGGAAAGGGGAAACCTTCTGGGAGAATGTGACCTGATTCTCAGCTTCCTGATGTATAACGACATCAGCGCCATGAGCAGGCTCCACCGCAGCGCAAGCAAGCAGATGTCCCGCCCTGCCGTCAGCATACAGAACATCGGCGGCTGGTCGTTTGGCTCGCCCTCGGTTCTGATGATGTATCACAGAGAACCCGGCGCACTCAAAAAGGAGCTTGCCGAAATGGAGGAATGTATGCCCCATTATTACAAAATCACGAACGGGCATGGGCAGGGGGCAGAAAAAATCATGTCCGCCGAAGCATATTTCTTACAGGGAAAATTTACAGACGCACAGATTGCTCTGGAGCAGGCGTATGCCCAAATTGAAGGAAATGGGCAGGAAAACATTGCCCTTTGCTGTGATTTTCTGGCAAGACGGCTTTCCCTCTGCATCGAAACAGAGGAACGGGCTTCCTTCGCGGCACGGCGTGCGTATCTTCTGAAGCAGCATAATATCGCATGGCTGAATATTTTCAATGCGACTGCCGCCTATTACTATGCCCTGCTGGGGGAAACAGAGGAAATCCCTGAAATTTTCCGCACGCACACGCTTTTCTCCGTCAATATTCTTGTTCCCGGCAAGCCCATGATAGAAATGGTTGAAAATCAGGTTTATCTGGCGCAGGGTGCTTATGCAAAGGTCATCGGGCGGAGCGAGGGATTGCTTGCCGTCTGTGCAGGGCTGCATTATGCCTTGGTGACGCTGCATCTGCGGATACAGACCGCTGCGGCGTATGCCATGCTCGGAAAAACAGAGGAGGCACGGACGCTTCTTTTACAGGCATTGCAGGAGGCAGAGCCCGATGAGTTTCTTCTGCCCTTCGTGGAAAATTACCGCTATATCAAAAAAACGCTTGAAAAGCTGCCGCAAACGCCCCTTCTTGCACGCATCCAACGGCTTGGAAAGGCATCCGAACAGCGGCAGAAGCAGCTTTCCACGCATCGTCCTGCATCCCTTGCCACGCTGACGGAACGGGAATATGAAATCGTGAAGCTGATGGCGAGCCGCCTGCGGAATCGGGAAATTGCGGAAAAGCTGTTCCTTTCCGAGGGGAGCGTCAAGCAATATATCAATCAGATTTATTCCAAGCTGCAGATTGAAGGGGATACCCATAGCAAGAGAAAACAGCTCTTTCAATTACTGGAAGAAAAAACCTAACTTTTGGTTAATAGCCTTTTAGATTTTATCCATCGTACAATAACAGTACGGTGGATTTTTTATTTATTTTTTCAAGAAGGGAGGGCATACCCACAGGGATGGAAAGGTTATTTTTTAGACTATGATAAAAAGGAGGAATACCATGATAAAACGGATATTAACCGGTCTGCTTTCGCTTGTTATGGTGGTAGGGCTGCTGCCGGCAACAGCTTTTGCCGCTGTGACCTCAACGAATGACTGGGATATTTTTAATGCAGATGATACTTATAATCTGCCGAAAACGCAGGAACAGATCCTTACGGCTATGATTCAGAATCCAAAATTTGCAGATGCTTGGGCACCTATTGTAAATAATATTTTGCCCAAAACATTCGTCAATAACAATGAGTGGTCTAGCTATGATGAATCTTATACAAAATTTACTGCAAATGATTATGCAAATGTAAAATATACATCTAAGGGTCTGCGAGATGCTGTCAACAGTTGCATTGACAAGAGCGAAATTAAAAATGGCACAGGCATTTTGAACAGTCTGCCTGAAGCAGAAACTCCTGTTTACTATGTATGTACAAGAGCGAAAAAGGAAAGAAATGATTCGCACTCTTATATAAGCACCGGCTATGGTTATTATATTCAGCTTTTCTATGACTTTGAAATCGAAGGCATTAAGGGCAGATTTAAATCTCCATCCGTAGAGAATGATGATACACAAGAATCTTTAGAGGAGAGAGGCTATAAATTTTCCATGGGCGGCAGCTCTGACAGCTATAAGGTAACGGCGGAAAACCGCAATGATTTTGAGAATACCGTAGAAAAAAGCTATACCTACGAAAAAAGCACCTCTACATCAACAACGGTTTCCAACACCTATTCTCAAAACTGGACAGAGGAAACCACGATAGGCGTAGAATTCAGCGTTCCCGTTTTGGCGGCACTTTCGCCTACCGCAAAGGTGGAACAGAGCTTCTCCTATTCCTACGGAATGGAAAAGACCTACGAAACCAGCAAGGAGGAATCCTATTCCCAGTCCATTCAGGACACCATCTCCGTTCCTCTGCCTGCACATACCGGCATTGATATTAACGTGGATGTAAAGGATATGACAACTACGATTCCTTATACAGGTGCGGTACACATCAAATACAAGACCATGATTCTCTCGGCTTCCGGTTGTAATGTAACCAAGGTGAACGGTACCAACGAGAATCGATGGAAAGAAAGAGCATACCAAAAATACACCTTCGGTCGTGACGGCAGATCCGCTATCGAGGATTTGGATGCCAGAATCGAAAACCGCAATGTCCCCGGCTTTGACCACGATAAATTAGATATGAAGACACTTTATCAGGGTGAATTCAAAACCGCCGCCGATACCCTGCTTTCCGGTCAGCCGGTAGCGCCGTATTTCGGCGATTTCCACTACACCTCCAAAAACACAATCATCACACCACAGCAGGTTTATCCGATTTACGCCTTAGATAGACTTGTTCCAGATACGGAGAACATCACGCTGTATGAACAGCAGGATATGCGTCTGGACAGCATTAAGGTGCAGGCATTGGATGAATATGATGTGGCTTGGTATGGGTTCAATCCTCGCTTGAGCGGCGCATGGGCAATCGAAGATGAGGACGGCAAGGACGCATCCGAATATGCCGAAATCGGGGAAAATCGAAACGGCTACCCGATTCTGAAAGCACTGAAGCCGAATGATGACAAGAAGCTTTTCCTTGTTTATGCCCCCGATTACAGAATTGAGACAACAGCAGAATTCAGGAGCGAATCCATCGCGCTTACCATCAATCCTGTAAAGCTGTCCTCTGTTACGGTGGAAGGCTCCTTTGATACCTTCTACCTGAATGACGGACCCAACGAAACCGATGTTTCGGGGCTTACCGTTACCGCAAAAGATGAGGACGGCAACGATTTTGATGTAACAGACAAGGTAAAATGGTATGCAGAGGAAAATGACGGTATTACCGTTGACGAAAGCACAGGCGAAATTTCCTTTACCAAAGCAGGCACCTATCAGATTTATGCCGTTGTAAACGGCACAGAATCCAACAGAGTGGCTCTGCAGGTTCTTCCCGAACGGTATCTGGATACGCTTACCATAACAAGCATGATTCCCGATTTGATTTACAACGATGATACGGCAAATACCTTTGACCTTTCCAATCTTGATGTAGATGCAAGAGATCAGTACGGCGAAGACATGTTTCTTTATGAAAATAACTGCATCTGGAAGCTGGCATCCAATAAAGGGTATGCCGAAATCGACGAAAACGACGGAACCACCATTACCGGGCTTGTAGTCGGAACGGATACAGTTACCTTATCTTATCCAATCGGAACAGACGATGACGGCAAAACAATCTATAAAACCTCTCAGCCCGTTACAGTTAAGGTAATTGCCAAGCCCTATGTAAATGAGCTGTATTACAATGGCGGTGCGCCTGCCGCAGTAGAGGGCGTAGCATACGATCTGGCGCAGATTCCGCTGATCGCGCGCAATCAGCACGGTGATCCCATTGCCATTCCACAGGATATCGAATGGACACTGGCAGAAAATAACCAGACAAATGCCACGATTGAAAATGGCATGCTGACCGTTGCGGCAGGACAGGTGCCCGATGCATCCTATGCAGATGTAATTCTGGAGGCATATTCTCCTTCCATCGACAAAACCGCCAAAAACGTTGTGCTTAAGGCAGAACAACAGCCTGTTCTGAAAAGCATCAAGGCAACAATGAACGAAAACTTCATTTTGCGTCTGGATGAAAATGCCAAACTGGCAGACCATTTCAGTGCAGTCGGATATGACCAGTACGGCAGAGAAATGCAGGGCGTAGTCTTTACATGGCATACATCGAAGCCTGATGTGGTTTCTCTGGAAAACGGCACCCTGAAAGCACTGAAAGAGGATTCCACTGAAATTTATGCAACAGCAGGCGCACTGGAAAGCAATAAAATCACACTTACCGTCAACGCGCCAAGAAGAATGACAGGGATTTCCGTAAGCGGTGTATCCTCCACAGCGGCAAAAAATACAACCCTTGACTTAACAAAACCCGTTGTAAAAACCTTTGATCAGTTCCAGAAGGAATTCAGCTCGGATGAACTGAAGGCTTATCCTGCATCCATCCGCTGGACACTGGAAAAGAACGATACCAATGCCGTTATTGACGGAAACATCCTGAGCTTTGGCGACAAGGACGGCAAAATGACCTTGATTTGCGCGGCAGTAAATACAGATACCAACGTAATCGTTGAAAAGAGAATCGACATTCAGATTGGTGGCTCTTCCTCCTCCGGCGGCTCCTCCGGCGGTGGCGGCGGCGGTGGTGGCGGCGGCGGTACAGCCAAATCCGCTTATATGATTACCGTTGAAAATACCAAAAACGGCGAGGTAGTCTCCAGCCACAAGACAGCCGACAAGGGAGATACCGTTACATTGACTGCTACTCCCGATAAGGGCTATGCTATTCGACGCATAATCGTTACAGACAGCAGTGATCAGAAGCTGACACTGACCGAAAAGGATAGCAAATATACCTTCACAATGCCCTCCTCCAACGTGACCGTTAAAACCACATTCATCATGGATAAGTCCAAAGATGAGGAGCCAAATCCCTTCGCGGACGTTTCCGCAAGCAGCTACTACTATAATGCAGTTCAGTGGGCAGTGAAAAACGGTATTACCGGCGGCACATCCGCCACAACCTTCTCTCCCGATGCTCCCTGCACACGCGCGCAGGCGGTAACCTTCCTATGGAGAGCGGCAGACAGTCCTGCACCAAGCAGCACAGAAATGCCCTTTGCAGATGTACCTACGGATGCCTACTATTATAATGCGGTACTGTGGGCAGTCGAAAACGGCATTACCGGCGGTACATCCGCTACAACCTTCTCCCCCGACGCTCCTTGCTCCCGTGGACAGATTGTTGCCTTCCTGTGGCGCAGCAAGCAGTCCCCTATGGTTGCGGCAGAAAATCCGTTTATGGATGTGAATGCAGCGGATTATTACCATGATGCAGTGCTTTGGGCGGCAGAAAACGGCATTACCGGCGGCACAGGCGCAAATACCTTCAGCCCCGATGCCCCCTGCACACGCGCACAGATTGTAACATTCCTGTATCGCGCATTGCATAAGTAACCCCTTTCCCCAACTGCCTTTCTGTTGGGATATAAAAAACGGCGTAACCGAAATCGGTTACGCCGTTTTTAGTATAAATTATTTTATAAACGTCTTTTTATTTCTCTGCCGGAACTTCCTTATCCCCGTACAATTTACGGATAGCAAGAATTACAACAACCATGGAAACGATTGCGATAGGCAGGTTGATCATCCAATTCTGGATGAGTGCCGCCAGAACGTAGTTCACAGCGGAAACAGCCGCTACAGTCAGTGCATAGGGCAGCTGTGTGGATACATGGTTGATGTGGTCACACTGCGCACCTGTGGATGCCATGATGGTGGTATCGGAGATAGGAGAGCAATGGTCACCGCAAACCGCACCTGCCAATGTAGCCGCTACGGTAATGGTCAGCATTTCACTGCCTGTCTGCATAATAGGCACAACGATAGGCAGGAGAATACCGAAAGTACCCCAGGAGGTACCTGTTGCAAATGCAAGGAACACCGCGATACAGAATACGATAATGGGGATAAAGACCTGCAAAACGCCTGTGCTGTTTGCCAGAATACCCGCAACGAATACATCCGCGCCCAAAAGCCCTGTGATACCGGACAGTGTCCATGCAAATGTCAGAATCATGATTGCAGGAACCATCGCCTTAAAGCCTTCGGGAAGCGCTTCCATGAACTGGTGGAAGGTCAGCACGCGGCGAGGGATATACAGCAAGAAGGTAATCAGCAGTGCCGCCGCAGAACCAAGCAGAAGGCCTGTAGGTGCAGAGCAGTTTGCAAAGGCTTTGATGAAGCTTTCGCCGTCAAAGAAGCCGCCTGTGTAAATCATGCCGATGATACAGCAGATAATCAGCACGATAACGGGCAGAACCAGGTCGATAACCTTACCATTGCCCACTACCTCGGATTCTGCCTCTGCACTTGCAAAGGGTCTTGCATCTGTGGTATAGAGATCATTGTTCAGCTGTGCATTTCTTTCATGCTCCAGCATAGGGCCGAAGTCTGTATTGGTGATAGTCAGTGTCAGCATTGCTACAATACTCAGCAGTGCATAGAAGTTATAGGGAATGGCTCTGATGAACAAATCCAAGCCGTTCACGCCCTCAACTACGCCGGCTACTGCCGCAGCCCAGGAGGAAATGGGAGCAATGATACAGATAGGAGCCGCTGTTGCGTCGATAATATACGCAAGCTTCGCTCTGGAAACCTTATGCGTATCCGTAACGGGACGCATAACAGAGCCTACGGTCAGGCAGTTGAAATAGTCATCCACGAATACCAGAACGCCCAGCAGGAAGGTGGACAGCAGTGCGCCCTTTCTTGTTTTGATTGCCTTAACTGCCCAACGGCCATACGCCGCAGAGCCGCCTGCCTTATTCATCAGCGCAACCATGATACCCAGAATAACAAGGAAAATCAGAATCCCCACATTGTCGCTGTCGGAAAGCTTTGCCAGCATACCGCCGTCTGTGATATCAGTGAAAATCGTCAGATAGGTCAGCTTGGGGCTGAAGTTCGCATAGAACAGACCGCCGACCACGATACCGATGAACAAAGAGGAATAAACCTCCTTTGTAATCAGTGCCAGAATGATTGCAACCAGCGGAGGCACCAGAGACCATGCGGTTGCATACATTTTACTTGTGTGCTCTGCCGCTTCTGCATCGCCCGCAAAAACGGTTACGGACATGGCTGCCGCTACCAGAACAACCACAAAGAGCGTTCCCAGCCATGTTTTTTTGATGTTGCTTTTTGTTTTCATAACCCTTCTCCTTTCAGAAAATCTTAAATGATAAAAACAGTAATAAAGGAATAAATAAGATGATATCGGTTGTCCCCAAATTTCGGAAACAAAAAAGCCCTGCGCAAAGCGCACGGCATCAGAAACATAAAAATATGCTGAAATTCCGATAGCGCTCCACATCCGTGACAGTACATTACATTTTTTGCAATGTCCCAGCAGCTTCTTCCCTTGGGCAGAAAAAACCACTTCGGCAACGCCGCCTTTCCCCCTCCTGCCGCCCACGGCTCTATTGGGAGAGGATACTCATCGTCATTGCACCTCTATCTTCCTTATTTGTTGTCTGACGTTTCTGCCAGACTATTCTTCATTCATAACATACCGAAGCACTAAAGTCAAGCCTTTCTGTAAAAAAGAACAGGTTTTACGGTTTTTTGTTGACTTTTGCGCGAAAACAAGGGCAAACGGTTTTTCTGCGGATACATTCCTTCTTTTGCATCGACAATACACGCCACCTCTGTTTTTTATTCACATATTCGCGTGAATATTGCATAAACTATGTATACAATACACATATACACAGCTTCTATCGGAATTATCAAAGCATTTTTTTGCAGAACAGCAGCAAATTCTATATAGTTTTTGCAGATTTCCTCTCTGATTTTTGTCTATTTTATCTCTCGTATTTTTATTTCTCTCCGTTCTCGCTCTGCAATTCGCTAAAATTGAATAATTATACATATATTTATTGACTTCACCCATAAGGAGTATATAATAAGAATAACTCATCATTACCATGGGGTAATCATTTATTTCGGAAGAAAAAGAAAGGAAGGAACAGCCTGATGAAGCATAAGGTATACATCGACGGGCAGGCAGGCACAACAGGTCTGCAGCTGCGTCAGAAGCTGCAAAATCACAAAGATGTGGAAATCCTCTTAATCAGCGAGGAGCTGCGAAAGGATGAGGCAGAGCGAAAAAGACTGATGAACGAGGCAGAAGTTGTTTTTCTCTGTCTGCCGGATGATGCGGCAAGAGAGGCGGTTAAGCTGGTGGAAAACCCGAACACCTGCATTATTGACGCAAGCACAGCCCACCGCACAGATCCCGATTGGGTATACGGCTTTCCTGAGCTTTCCCCTCTGCATAAGGAAAAAATCAGGCATGCAAAGCGCATTGCCAACCCCGGCTGCCATGCCACAGGCTTTATTGCGGCGGTTTATCCCCTCATTCGGCTTGGTATCATCGGGACGGATTATCCCTTGACAGCGCACAGTCTGACAGGCTACAGCGGCGGTGGCAAGGCAATGATTGCCGAATATGAAGCGGAGAACCGCTCTCCCCTGTTCGACAGCCCCAGACAGTACGGCTTGGGACAGCAACATAAGCACCTGCCCGAAATGCAGTATGTGACAGGGATTGATACACCGCCTGTGTTCTGCCCCATCGTTGTGGATTATTACAGCGGCATGGCAACCTGCATCCCTCTGATTGCCTCTTTATTCAAAAAGAAGGTGACAAAGGACGAGCTGCTGGCACTGCTGACAGAATATTATAAGGATGCAAAGCTTATCAGTGTCGGCACAGAGGAAACGAACTTCTTGGCATCCAATCCCCTGAGTGATACGAATGAGCTCAAGCTCTATGTTGAAGGGAATGATGAGAGAATGACGCTCATCAGCGTATTCGACAATCTGGGCAAGGGCGCATCCGGCGCAGCAGTAGAAAACATGAATCTTGTATTAGGTCTGGATGAAACGACCGGTTTACTATAAGGAGGAAATACTATGCAAAAGATAAACAGCGGTGTCACAGCACCCAAGGGCTTTCTTGCCGGCGGGGTGCATTGTGGCGTAAAAACAAACAATACCGCAAAAAAGGATATTGCTATCATTTACAGCGAAAAGCCCTGCACAGCAGCAGCGGTTTATACACAGAATAAGGTTTTCGGCGCACCCATCACCGTAACCAGACGAAACATTGCGGACGGCATGGCGCAGGCAGTTGTCTGCAACAGCGGCAATGCGAACACCTGCAATGCAGACGGCGTGGAAAAGGCGGAGAAAATGTGTATTCTGGCAGCAGAAGCACTGCATCTGAAGCCGGAGGATATCATTGTAGCCTCTACCGGTGTCATCGGGCAGGTGCTTCCCATCGAGCCCATCGAAAAGGGCATTGCGGCACTGGCTCCCATCATTTCCAGAGAAGGCAATCTGGATGCCGTGCAGGCCATCATGACCACAGACACCAAGCCCAAGGAAGAGGCTTATGAAATCGAGATTGGCGGAAAAACAGTCAAAATCGGCGCAATGGCAAAGGGCAGCGGCATGATTCACCCCAACATGGCGACCATGCTTGGCTTCCTGACCACAGATGCGGCAATCACAACGCCAATGCTGCAAAAGGCACTGAAATTGGCAGTCGATGATACCTTCAATATGGTCAGCGTAGACGGTGACACCTCCACAAATGATATGGTTTCCATCATGGCAAACGGCATGGCAGAAAACCCCGTCATCGACAAGGAAGGCGCAAATTTTGATTTATTCGTTGCAGTTGTCAAGGAAATCTGCACCTCTATGGCGAAGAAGATTGCCGGTGACGGCGAGGGTGCAACAAAATTAGTGGAATGTACCGTTACAGGTGCACCAACCATTCCTCTGGCAAAGGCGATTGCGAAATCCGTAATCACCTCCAGCCTGACAAAGGCGGCAATGTTCGGCGCGGATGCCAACTGGGGGCGTATTCTCTGTGCGATTGGGTATACAGAGGGTGATTTTGCCGTAGATACCATTCAGGTGGATATTTCCTCGCCCAAGGGCAGTATTCTGGTCTGCGAAAACGGTGCAGGCGTTGCCTTTGATGAGGATAAGGCGAAGGAAATCCTTCTGGAGGATGCGATACATATTGAGATTGCAATGAAGCAGGGCGATGCGAGCGCAACCGCTTGGGGCTGCGACCTGACATACGATTATGTGAAGATCAACGGGGATTATCGCACTTGATACCATAAAACCGTGGGATTCCATCCCACACCCTGCTTGAATGAAGCCCTCAAGAAAAGCAAAGGAGAAAGGTAATGGAAGATATGAATATAAACAGCGTAAAGGCGAAGGTGCTAACAGCCGCCCTGCCTTATATCCAAAAATACAACGGAAAAACAGTTGTTGTAAAATACGGCGGCAACGCCATGATTCACCCCCTGCTGAAAAAAGCTGTCATGAGCGACATTATCCTGCTGAAGCTGGTCGGCATCAACATCGTTCTGGTGCATGGCGGCGGCCCCGAAATCAGCAGCATGCTGGAGCGTCTGGATATCCCCTCCAGATTTGTGAATGGTCTGCGGTATACGGATGAGGAAACCATTGAAATCGTGCAAATGGTGCTTTCCGGCAAAACCAACAAGGATCTGGTTTCCCTGATTGAACAGCTGGGCGGCACGGCAATCGGCATGTGCGGCATTGATGCAGGCATGATTCAGGCGAAAAAGCTGGAGGGCGATTACGGCTATGTCGGCGATATCACCCACATCAACACAGAACCCATTGAAAATGCCATTGCGAACGGCTATATCCCCGTTATCGCGACCGTCGGCACAGATTTAGACGGCAATGTATACAACATCAATGCCGACACTGCCGCCGCAGAAATCGCAACAGCCCTGCAGGCAGAAAACATCATCACGCTGACCGATATCCGTGGGCTTTTGCAGGATGTGGATGATCCCGATTCTCTGATTTCCACTGTCACCATGGACGATATTCCCACTCTGATGGAAAGAGGGATTATCAGCGGCGGCATGATTCCCAAAATCAAGGGTCTGGAGGCCGCAATCAAGGCAGGTGTAAAGAAGGCCGTTATGATTGACGGCAGAATCGAACATTCCATCCTCATCGAAATGTTCTCCGATGAAGGGATCGGCACAATGTTTACAAAATAAAAAAGCATGGAAAAAGCACGGAAAGAAGGAATTTCAATGAGCTTTGAAGATATTAAAAAACTGGATGACACCTATGTCATGCACACCTATGGGCGATACAATGTGGCAATCGACCACGGCAAGGGTGCAATCTGCTATGACCCTGCCGGCAAATCCTATATTGACTTCACCAGCGGCATCGGAGTAAATTCCCTCGGCTTCGCGGATGAAGGCTGGGTTGCGGCAGTCACGGCACAGCTGAATAAATTACAGCATATCTCCAACCTGTATTATACAGAGCCCTGCGTTCTGGCAGCAAAGCTACTCTGCGAAAAAAGCGGCATGAAAAAGGTATTCTTCGGCAACAGCGGCGCAGAGGCAAACGAAGGCGTAATTAAGGCGGCAAGAAAATACTCCTTCCAGAAATACGGTGAGGGCAGAAGTAAAATTGTCGCTCTGGAAAACTCCTTCCATGGCAGAACCATGGCGGCACTTTCCGCAACAGGACAGAACGTATATCACAACTTCTTCTTCCCCTTTGTGGAGGGCTTTGTGTTCGCAAAGGCAAATGACACAGAAGATACCATCTCCAAGCTGACAGACGATGTCTGCGCCGTTATGATGGAGCTGGTGCAGGGTGAAGGCGGCGTTATGCCTTTGGAGAAGGAATATGTGCAGGCAGTTTATGCGGCCTGTCAGGAAAAGGATATTCTCTTTATCGTAGACGAGGTACAGACAGGTGTCGGCAGAACAGGCACCTTCTACAGCTATCAGCAGTTCGGAATTCAGCCCGATTTAGTATCCTCCGCAAAGGGTCTGGGCGGCGGTCTGCCGATCGGTGCGGTGCTGTTCGGTGAAAAAACACAGGATACCCTGATTCCCGGCGACCACGGCTCTACCTTCGGCGGCAACCCCGTTGTCTGCGCCGGTGCGGTTGAGGTGCTGAACCGCATGGATGATACCTTCCTGCAGAACGTAACCGCAAAGGGCAGGCACATGCGTGAGGAAATCGAAAAAATGCCCCATGTAACAAGCGTTGCAGGCATGGGCATGATGCTCGGCATTGAGCTGGATATTGACGTAAAGCCTGTGGTGACGGCGCTGATGGAAAACGGACTTCTGGTGCTGACCGCAAAGCACAAAATGCGTCTGCTCCCCCCTCTGAATATTGCACAGACAGAGCTGGAAAAAGGGCTTTCCATTTTGAAAAACACGCTTGCGGCACTTTGATTTCAAACATAAATAGGGTATAATGATACCTATCACTGACAGAAAAACCCGACAGGGGTTGGGAAGGGACAGCGTCCCTCGGAAAGAGAGGAACAACTATGAAACATTTTTTGAAGCTGTTGGACTGCACAACAGAGGAAATTTATGAACTGCTTGATTTGGCAGCAACCATGAAGCAGTATGTCAAGGAAGGCAAGGAGCATCATTTCCTGAAGGGCAAAACACTGGGTATGATTTTTGAAAAATCCTCCACCCGTACCCGTATTTCCTTTGAAACAGGGATGTATCAGCTGGGTGGCCATGCGCTGTTTATCAGTGCAAGGGATTCCCAGATTGGCAGAGGCGAACCGACACAGGATACCGCTCGTGTGATGAGCCGTATGCTGGATGGGATTATGATTCGTACCTTCGAGCAGAAGGAAGTGGAAATGCTTGCCGAATACGGCTCCATTCCCATCATCAATGGGCTGACAGACCTGTGTCACCCCTGTCAGGTTATGGCAGACCTGCTGACCATCCGCGAACACAAGGGCAAGCTGGAAGGACTGACCATGTGCTATATCGGTGACGGCAACAACATGGCAAACTCCCTCATCGTCGGCGGTCTGAAAACAGGCATGAACGTACAGATTGCCTGCCCCGAGGGCTATCGTCCCGACCCTATGGTAATGGATTTTGCAGCGCAGTATCCCGATAGGTTCTCCATCACAGATGCCCCCATGACAGCCGCAAAGGATGCCGATGTTGTCATCACAGACTGCTGGACCTCCATGGGACAGGAGGAGGAAAAGAAAATCAGAGAAAAGGCATTTGCAGGCTATCAGGTAAATAAGGAGCTGATGGGTGTTGCAAAGGCAGACGCTATGGTGCTGCACTGTCTGCCTGCTTATCGCGAACAGGAAATCACAACAGAGGTTTTCGAGGCGCATGCAAACGAAATTTTCGACGAAGCGGAAAACAGACTGCATGCACAGAAGGCAGTTCTTGTAAAGCTGCTTGGTTAAGCGGCTTGCTTAAGGCAAACAAAAAAAGCATACACAAATGTGTATGCTTTTTATTTTGCCTGATCGCAGAAATCATTCCTTCATATCCGGATTCAGCTCATGCCATTTTCTATGGTGCGCCTTCATGCAGTCAAAGGTTTCCTCGCTCAGGATATGCTCCATGCGGCAGGCATCTGCCAAGGCCGTTTCCTTGCTTACCCCAATATCCATCAGCAGATGGGAAATCACACAATGCTTTTCATAGGTGCCCTCTGCCAGTGCCTTGCCCTTTTCTGTCAGCACGATACGACCCTTATCCTCTATCTGCACATAGCCCTCTGCCTTCAGCTTTTTCATGGCATTGGAAATGCTGGGCTTACTGAAGCCCATTTCCAGCGCAACATCCACCGAGCGCACAAAGCCTGTTTTCTGATTTAAAACATAAATCGTTTCCAGATAATTTTCCATAGATTCCTGTGTTTTCATACGGGTTCCCCCCTTCTTCTTTTTATATTAACAAAAATATGTACAATTTACAATCCTTTTCTGCTGTTCTTCGTACTTTGCATACAGCCTTTAAAAAATCTATGGGTTTGATTGCATTTTTTTATTGATATTTGGTTGAAAATCATGTATGATGTATATAAGAAAAAACGAGAACGGCAAATCTTTTTTTCCGTTCTTGTATTT
This sequence comes from Anaerotignum faecicola, assembly GCF_003865035.1. Taxonomy (NCBI): domain Bacteria; kingdom Bacillati; phylum Bacillota; class Clostridia; order Lachnospirales; family Anaerotignaceae; genus Anaerotignum; species Anaerotignum faecicola. Next base: position 146,284 of record NZ_BHVZ01000014.1, on the reverse strand, counting down.
TAAATATGCTTGCTTCTGTAGTTTGAGGTTTTTCTCCTAACTTCAAGCTATTTTGAATCAAACTTTTCATCTCTTCTTGTCATTGCTTCCCAAGCGTAAAAAAGCACCCCCTTTATCGTTTTTTTGCGTAGCAATGACAACCCTTACGCGGCACCTTCTCCCCCAAGAAGGTGCCGTTCCCCTTTTATGCAGGAATGCTCCCAAAAATCCGCTGAACATTTTTTCATTTTATGCAGACCGAACTGTATTTTATAAATCTTCCCCTTTCGGTCTCTGTGTAGTATGATAAAAGCAATCACTATACAGCACTGATAGAAAAGAGGGTATTTTTATGTACAGAACATTATACAGCCCACAGGGCGGACGCATTATCCTGGATGGACGTGAGGTCATCAATATGGCCTCCAACAACTATCTTGGCTTAGCCAACCATCCTGCCGTTGTTGCTGCCGCAAAGGAGGCTTTGGAAAAATACGGCGTTGCCACAACCGCAAGCAGAAACATCTGCGGCAATTATCCCGTGCATGATGAGCTGGAGGAAAAGCTGGCAAAATTCAAGGGCGTGGAGGCAACACTGGTATTCAACTGCGGCGTAACCGCAAACTCCGGTCTGATTCCACAGCTGGTCGGCAAGGGTGATTTTATCTACAGCGATGAGCTGAACCATGGCTCCATCATTGACGGCTGTCGCTTATCCGGCGCGAAAATAAAGGTGTTCCGCCACATGGATATGGCACATCTGGAAGAGCTGCTGCAGGAGCCTGTCGAAGGCAAACGGCTCATCATCACAGACGGCGTATTCAGCATGGACGGCGACCTTGCACCCCTTCCGGAAATGGCAGATTTGGCAGATCAATATAATGCTCTCTTGGTGGTAGATGATGCCCATGGGGATGGCGTAATGGGTCCTGCCGGCAGAGGTACGGTAGACCATTTCGGTCTGCGCGACCGCATCATCATTGAAACAGGCTCTCTCTCCAAGGCATTTGGCTCCGCAGGCGGCTTTGTGGCAGGCCCGAAGGAGTTCATCGAAGCACTGCGTCCCAAGGCAAGAAGCTTTATCTTCACCGCTTCCCCCATGGCTCCCTGCCTGACAGCGGCGGCAGCAAAGGCTGTAGATTTGGTCATGGAAAATACGGCACTGGTAGATAAGCTGTGGGAAAACCGCAATTACTTCGCCGACCGCCTGAGCAAGCTCGGCTTGAATATCGGCACATCCGTCACACCCGTTATCCCGATTATCGTCGGCGATGCTGAAAAGGCGCAGAAGCTCAGTGAAATGATGTATGAACGAGGCGTTTATGCACAGGCTCTGCAATTCCCCATGGTGCCTAGAGGAACCGCACGCCTGCGCACCATCCTTTCCGCAGACCACACCAAGGAGGATTTGGACAAGGTTGTGGATGCACTGGAGGAATGTGCGAAGGCACTTGACTTAATCAGATAAAAACAAAACCCCATTTGCTGAACGGCTTTCGTCCGGCAAACGGGGTTCTTTTTATGCCTCATGATTTATTTCTCCTGCCGAAGAACCGCTTCCCATCTCTCTGTCTGCTCAGTCCTCAGCTGCTTCGGGCAAATTCTGTGTTAAAGCGAATCGCATAAAAAAAGAAGCCCTGAAAAATCAAGGCTTCTTTGCTGCACCCGACAGGATTCGAACCTGCGGCCTTTCGGTCCGGAGCCGAACGCTCTATCCCCTGAGCTACGGGTGCGTAAGGGCTGTGTTCCAGCCCGTTTTTCTATTCTACATGGAATCGTGGAAAATGTCAATTCCTTTCCCCTTGTTTCCTTTCGTCAAAAGCCGCTTCATTTTAAACAATCTCTACCGAAGGCAGCTGCCAGATTTCATCGGCATACTGGCGAATGGTACGGTCAGAAGAAAATTTGCCGCTCTCTGCCGTATTAAGAATTGCCATCCGCACCCATTTTTCCTCATCGCGGTAGGCTCTGTCGATGTCCCACTGTGCGCGCGCATAATCGGCGTAATCCTCCAGAACGAAGTATTCATCCGCTCTGCCGCCGCAGCCGTTCAGCAGTGCATCGTACAGCTCGCGGAACAGATTGGTATCCGGGTCAAATGTGCCGTCAATCAGGCTTGTCAGTGCCATCCGCACCTCCTGATTCATGTTATAGACCATCCATGGATCATATCCCTCCTGTGTCTTCTGCTGCACCTCTGCCGCGCTCATGCCGAAGATAAAGATATTGTCTCTGCCGACCTCCTCGCAAATTTCCACATTTGCACCATCCATCGTGCCGATTGTCAGCGCACCGTTCAGCATAAACTTCATATTGCCCGTACCGGAGGCCTCCTTGCCCGCAGTCGAAATCTGCTCGCTGACATCTGCTGCCGGAATCATCTTTTCTGCCAGAGAAACACGGTAGTTTTCCATAAATACCACCTTAATCCTGCCATGGATGGTCGGGTCGTTATTCACCACATCCGCAACAGCGTTAATCAGCTTGATGATGAGCTTCGCTCTATGGTAGCCTGCCGCCGCCTTTGCCCCGAAAATAAAGGTTCTGGGTACCAAATCCAGTCCGGGGTTCATCTTCAGCTGGTTATACAGCCCAATGACATGCAGGATATTCAACAGCTGTCTTTTGTATTCATGCAGACGCTTCACCTGAATATCAAAAATGGAATCAGGATTGATATCAATCCCCTTTGTTTCCTTAATATATTGCGCCAATGCAATTTTGTTTTCCTTCTTGATTGCCGTAAATCGGCTGCGGAAGGCGGCATCCTCTGCATAAGGCACCAGCTTTTTCAGCTCATCCAGATTGGTGATCCAGTCCTTGCCGATGGTTTCCGTAATCAGCTCTGCCAGCTTCGGGTTGGCATGGAGCAGCCATCTTCTCTGGGTAATGCCGTTTGTTTTGTTATTGAATTTTTCGGGATACAACTCATAAAAATTATGCAGCTCCTGCTTTTTCAGAATTTCCGTATGCAGTGCCGCTACCCCGTTGACAGAATGACTCCCGACGATTGCCAGGAATGCCATGCGAATCTGCCCATCTGCAATGATTGCCATTTTTCTGATTTTATCGGGATTGTTCCCATATTTTTCCGTCAGCTCCAGAACGAAACGGCGGTTGATTTCCTCCACAATCTGATAAATACGAGGGAGCAGGCGGCTGAATAATTCCATCGGCCATTTTTCCAACGCTTCGGACATAATCGTGTGATTGGTATATGCACAGACCCTTCTTGTAATATCCCATGCCTGATCCCAAGGCAAATCATTTTCATCTACCAGCACACGCATCAGCTCCGCCACCGCCATGCTGGGGTGGGTATCATTCAGCTGAAATGCCACCTTATCGGGCAGCTCGTTGAAATCGGTATGCTTTTTCTTAAAGCGCGCAATGACACGCTGTACCGTTGCGGAAATGAAGAAATACTGCTGACGCAGACGCAGCTCCTTCCCTTGTATATGCTCATCCGCAGGATACAGCACATCCGTCAGCGTATTGGCAAGCAGCTCCTCCTCCGCCGCCTTCTGATAATTGCCCTCATTGAAGGATTTCAAATCCAGTCTTGTTTTGGGCTTTGCCTCCCATAGGCGCAGGGTATTTACAGTATTATTGCCATACCCGATCACCGGATAATCATACGGGATTGCCGTTACAGACTGATAATTTTCCTGCACAAAGCGATATTCGCCGTTGCCCTTTCCCACCGCGCGCACATTGCCGCCGAATTTGACCTCAACGGCATATTCGTTCCGTTTAATGCCCCAAGGGTCGCCGTTTTCCAGCCAGTTATCCGGCACCTCAACCTGATAGCCGTTTTCAATCCGCTGCTCAAAGATGCCGTAATGATAGCGAATCCCACAGCCGTAAGCCGGCAGGGAAAGCGTGGAAAGGGATTCCAGAAAGCAGGCCGCCAATCTGCCAAGACCGCCGTTGCCAAGGCCGGGGTCGGGCTCCGCCTCCTCCACCATATTGTAATCAATGCCCAGCTCCGCAAAGACCTCCTTCACCTCATCGAACATTTCCAGATTGATCAGTGCATTGCCAAAGAAACGCCCCATCAAAAATTCCATGGAGAGGTAATAAACCACCTTTGCATCCCTTTCATAATATTCATCATGGGTTTTCATCCATTTATCGGTAATCACATCGCGCACAGCAAACACCGCCGCCTGATACAGCTCCTCAGGCGATGCATTTTCCAGTGTTTTGCGGTACAGTGTTTTTACATTTTCCCGAATGAGCTTCTTCAATTCCTTTTTTTCAATTCGTTCCATAATAAACCCCCTTAAGGTTTTCTCTATTTCTACAAAAATTTTGTTTTGTATGCTATTCTGTACATTTTCCTTTTCATCATACCAAAAAAAAGAAAGCTTGGCAAATTTCCCCTTTTTCCTGCTACAATAGCGGCGAAAAGAGAAATACTCCCGCAAGAAAGCCGCCTACGCTGAAAAGTGCGTTTCGTATGGAAACAGGCTCAGGCAAAATGCCTGCCGAGGCATGATACAGCCCCACGCCGCCCAGAAATGCCAGCGGAAATACGGGAATCTCCCATGAGAAGCAGACCGCCGCCGTCAGAAAAAGAAACAGCGCGCGCCGCAAAAGCACATCCCACGGAAGATATTTCTCTGCCAGAAATCCCGTTCCGCAGCCTGCCGCCGCACAGCCTGCCGCACCCCAGAACCGCGCCGCACCCATGGCAGGCGGCAAAACCGCAAAGCAGAGCATTGCCAGATAAGCCCCCTCCAAAAAGCAAAGGACAGCACCCGCGGCGTTCCGCCTCTCTGCCGTCCTTATCATCATCAGATACCCCACCAGAAGGAGTACCCAGACCTTTTCCATAAAATCACCCCATCATACCCTCTTAGAAAAAGGATATGGCAGGGACAAAGCCTTCATGCCGCATCAGAGTGCAAAAACAATCCCCACAATGGCACTTAGCACAATATAAAAAATCGGGTGCTTTTTCCATTTATTCGTTACGAACAGCAGCACCACAAACAAAATACATTCCTCAATGCCGATATAGCTGCCAAGATTGGAAAGCGTTAAATCAGATAGAGCCGCAGAATGGAACAGCGCCCCGATCAGCACGCCAAAGCCTGCCGCCGCAATCAGCCCCATAACCGCAGGACGCAGTCCGTAAAACGCATACTCCACATATTTATTGCTGCGGAATTTTTCCAGCACCTTGGAAATCAGAATAATAATGATAACCGAGGGCAGCACCAAGCCAAAGGTCGCCGCAATGCTTCCGATAACGCCGCTGTGCTGAAAGCCCGTATAGGTTGCCATATTGATGCCTAGGGGGCCGGGGGTCGATTCCGAAACAGCAATCATATCGGGAATCTGCTTCGCGGAAAACCATGGATATTTATCCGCCAGACGATAGAGGAAGGGCAGCGTCGCCAGACCGCCGCCGATGGAAAACAGCCCAATCTTGAAAAATTCAAAAATCAAAATCAGAAGGCTCATCATTTCTCCTTCGCCTCCCTTCCGCAGGAAACAGCAATACCGAGAATCGCCGCCGCCAGCACAATCCAGACAGGGGAAATATCCACCCATACGGATACAAGGAAGGAAGCCGCCGCAATCACCACACAAAGCTTATCCACGATGGATTTTTTCCGCAGTCCCATCACGGCATTGAGAATCAGCACGCTGACCACAACGCGAATCCCTGCAAAGGCATGCTGCACCACTGCCAGCTCTGCAAAGTTTTTCAGCACTGCCGCAATAAACATCACAATACACAGTGACGGGAACACACTCCCGACCGTTGCCGCAATCGCACCCGGTATGCCCTTCTGCTTATAGCCGATAAAGGTCGCCGTATTGATAAAAATAACACCGGGGGTGCATTGCCCGATTGCAAAATAATCCAGCATTTCATCCTCTGTTGCCCATTGGCGCCTTTCTACAACCTCCTTCTGCAGCATCGGCAGCATGGCATAGCCGCCGCCAAAGGTAAAGCCGCCAATGCGTGCAAAAGAAGAAAATAATTCCCATAATTCTTTCATTGCTATCCTCTTTCCTGCTCTTATGTCTCCTGCATTTTCGCCATACGGTCTGTCGTTGCAAGGGTATCCATAATTTCATTCAAATCGCCATCCATAATGGCATCAATCTTATGCAGTGTCAGCCCAATGCGGTGGTCTGTCACCCTGCCCTGCGGAAAGTTATAGGTACGAATTCGCTCACTTCTGTCCCCCGTGCCGACCTGTGAACGTCTGTCGGCGGAAATTGCCGCATCATGCGCACGCCGCTCCCGTTCATATACACGGGCATACAGCACCTTTAACGCCTGCTCCTTGTTCTTGAGCTGCGATTTCTCATTCTGGCAGGAAACCACAATCCCCGTCGGGATATGCGTCATCCGCACCGCAGAATCCGTTGTATTGACACACTGACCGCCGTTGCCCGATGCACGGAACACATCCACGCGCACATCGTTCATATCAATATGCACATCGACCTCCTCCGCCTCCGGCAGCACTGCCACCGTCACGGTTGAGGTATGCACGCGTCCGCCGCTTTCCGTCACCGGCACGCGCTGCACACGATGCACGCCGCTTTCGTATTTCAAACGAGAATATGCTCCCTCGCCCTTTATCATAAAGGAAATTTCCTTAAAGCCACCAAGGTCGCTCTCGCTCGTATTCATAATTTCTATCTTCCATTTTCTCCGCTCTGCATAGCGCGCATACATGCGGAATAAATCCCCTGCAAACAATGCCGCCTCATCCCCACCTGCGCCGCCGCGGATTTCCATGATAACATTCTTTTCGTCATTGGGGTCCTTAGGAATCAGCAAAAGCGTCAGCTCCTGTTTCAGCGTTTCCGCCTTTTCCTTGTTTTCCGCCAGCTCCTCCTTCAAAAGCTCCCGAAAATCCTCCTCCTGCTTTTCCTCCAGCATGGCAAGGCTTTCGGCAATCCCTTCCTTCGCCTGCTTATACTCCCGATATTTCTCCACAATGGGAGTCATATCGCTGTATTCCTTCATCCGCTTGCGCCATTCTGTCTGATTGGCAATCACGTCGGGGTCGTTAATCTGTTCCGCCAAGTCCTCATATTTTGTCTCGATTTCCGCCAAACGGTCTAACATTTTTATGCCCCCTCCTTCTTTCCTGTATATCTCCCAAAGGCAACCCTGTCCAGTCCTGCCAGGTCCTGTCGGATGCCGATTTCCGTATAGCCAAAGTCTGCCAAAAGCGTGCGCAGGGCTTCGCCTTGGTCATAGCCAATCTCAAAAAAGAGCCATCCGCCCTCCTTCAGCCATGCTCTGCCCTCTGCCACAATCGCACGGTAAAAATCCAGACCGTCCGCACCGCCATCCAGTGCATTGATGGGTTCAAAGTCCTTCACTTCCGTCATCAGCCCTGCGATATCCTCCTTGGGAATATAGGGCGGATTGGAAACAATCGCATCCAGCTGCCCTCTCCACTGCGCAGGCACATTTTGAAATAAATCACTCTCGTAAAACGAAATTTCCGCATGATTTGCCGCCGCGTTTTTCGTTGCATAGCCTAACGCCTTCCGGCTGATATCCACCGCCAGAACATATTCAAATTTCCCGTAATGGGACAGGCTGACAGGAATACAGCCGCTCCCCGTCCCGATATCCAGAATCGTCCGCAGTGGTTCTGTCTGCTGCTTCTCCAGAATGGTTTCCACAAGAATTTCCGTATCCCCTCTGGGAATCAGCACGCCCTCGCCCACAGAAAAGGGAAGTCCCATGAACTCCCATGTGCCGAGGATATACTGCGTCGGGCGACCGCTCTCCCGTTCCGCAAGAAAGCCTTCATACTGCATCGCAGCCTCCGCAGAAAGCGGCTCCTCTCCACGCAAAAATAAAGCCGTTCGATTCAGACCGACAGCTTTTTCGAGCAGCAGCTCCGCTTCAACGGCGTAGGCATCCTTTCCCGCCGACCGCAAACGCTGCTTCCCCTCGCGCAATGCCTCTGCAATGGTTTTATTCCTCAGGCTCATCTTCCAGAACCCCTTTCATTGCCGCAATGGCACATTCTATCTGACTTGCATCCGGCTCTGCCGTTGTCAGCTTTTGCAGACAAAGTCCCGGCGCACTGACGATTTTCACGAAGCTGCTTTCTGAATTGCCCGCCCAGCGGATAACCTCATAGGAAATCCCCGCAATAAACGGCACAAGGCAGATTCTTGTAATCAGCCGCAGCCAGAATACATCCGTCCGAACGAAGAAAAACACAATCATGGAAATCAGCATCACGAACAGCAGAAAGCTTGTGCCGCAGCGCTTATGCAGCCTTGTGCAGGGGCGTACGTTTTCCACCGTCAGCTCCTTGCCGCTTTCAAAACATGCAATCGTCTTATGCTCTGCGCCATGGTATTGGAATACGCGCTTAATCTCCTTCATACGAGAAATCAGCCAGAGATAGCCAAGGAAAATCGCAATACGAATCAAGCCTTCGATAATGCCCAGTGCCCATGTCGGCACAAGGGTTTTGAATAAATTCCCGATGGCAACAGGCAGCACAAAAAACAGCCCCATGCCCAGAAGCAGGGAAATGAATACGCTGAAATAAATCAGAATATCGTTGATTTTATCCCCCAGCTTCTCCTTCAGCCATTGCTCAAAGGGGGAAAGCTCTTCCTCCTCCCAGCCCTCGCCTGCAATTTCCGCAGAACGCATCAGTATTTTCGTACCGGTAACAAGGGAATCTACAAACGCCGCCATGCCGCGGAAAATAGGGTATCTGAACAGCCCTTTTTTCCCTAGGCCGCCGACAGGCTTCTTTTCCACAACAATTTCCCCTTCGGGATTTCTCACTGCCATTGCATATATCTTTTTTCCGCGCATCATAACGCCCTCAATGACCGCCTGACCGCCGATGTTAGTTGGTCTTTTTCTATCTGACACAGAATCATCTCCTTTTAACAGGTACTTATTATAGCATATCAAACGCGTTTAAGCAAAACGCTTTTATTGACAGAATCACTTTCTTTTGCTATCATGAAGATAAGAAAAGGATTATCGCTTTTGGTCGGGCGGTCAGTCCTGATTAATCAAGTAAGACCGTCTAACTCTTGTTAGGCAACATTTTTTATTTATCTCCTGTTTTTACACAGGGCGATAATAGCTACAATAAAAGGATTACCGCTTTTGGTCGGGCGGTCAGTCCTAATATCTCAAGAAAGACCGTCTAACTCTTGTTAGGCGGTCGTTTTTTATTTATCCCCTATTTTGATACAGGGAGATAAGCGCTACTACAAGTATACCCATCTGAATTAAATCAGAATATGTAACACAATTCATAGCATCACCCCCTTTACAGAGAGTGACTGAACCGCCAAGCGATAATCCGTTCTTATAGCATATCATACTTTCCTTTTTTCGACAATCTTCCTGCATGAAAAAAGAGCGAAGATCCTGCGATCTCGCCCTTTTTATATTCTGTCTTGATTTTTTGCAGCTCAGCAATCCGAAAAGAATTACTTTCTGCCGTATTTCTTGTTGAACTTTTCAACTCTGCCGCCGGCTTCCAGAAGCAGTTTCTGGCTGCCTGTGTAGAAGGGATGGCATTTGGAGCAAACTTCGACTCTGATTTCGTCCTTTGTGGAACCTGTTACAAATTCATTGCCGCAGTTACATCTTACTTTTACCTGTTTGTATTCGGGATGGATACCTTCGCGCATTTTCTTTCACCTCATTTTTCGTATTTGTTGATCAATAATCTACGTTATTTAAAGACAACATGAGCATTATAGCATATTTTTTTCGGCTTGGCAACTGCAATTCCCCGAAAAATCAGCATTTTCCGTATTCTTGAGAGATTTATCCAAAAACCGAGGTTATTTTTCATGCAGACCTAACGTTTTTTCCCAAACGTGCAGCCGCTCCATGAATTCCTTGTTATTTTTGGACTTGCGCATCAGGTCAAAAAAGCCTTCAATCATATCCGTATGATTCAGCTGTGCCGCCATCCGCCGCAGCGCATAATTACACTCCAGCTCCTCAGGGGTAAACAGCTTTTCCTCTCGTCTTGTGCCGGATTTCATAATATCCACCGCAGGGAAGATTCTCCGCTCTGCCATGCGCTTATCCAGCACCAGCTCCATGTTGCCGGTGCCCTTGAATTCCTCAAACACAACCTCATCCATTTTGCTGCCCGTATCCACAAGCGCAGTTGCAAGAATCGTCAGACTGCCGCCGTTTTCAATATTTCTGGCTGCGCCGAAGAACCGCTTCGGCATATACAGTGCCGCGGGGTCCAGACCACCGGACAGCGTGCGTCCGCTTGGCGGAATCGTCAGGTTATACGCACGCGCCAAACGAGTAATGCTGTCCAGCAGGATAACCAGATCCTTCCCCTGCTCCACCATGCGCTTCGCGCGTTCCAGAACCATTTCCGTTACCTTTTTATGATGCTCCGGCTCCTCGTCAAAGGTAGAATACACAATCTGCACATTCTCCCCTTCGATGGAGCGTTGAATATCCGTTACCTCCTCAGGGCGTTCATCAATCAGCAGTACAATCAGATGCACTTCCTTATGGTTGCAGGTGATTGCATTTGCTATCTTCGTCAGAAGGATTGTTTTCCCGACCTTCGGCGGTGCAACAATCATCCCTCTTTGCCCTTTGCCGATAGGCGCAATCAGATCAATGATGCGACCGGAAAGTTCTCTCTGCACTGTTTCCAGCTTGAGCTTCTCCTCAGGATAAATGGGTGTCAGATCCTCGAAATTCGGGCGGTGAATCGCAAGATACGGCGCATCTCCATTGACCGTCTGCACATAAACCAGACCGCCGACCTTTTCGCCTTCTCTGGCAGGGCGCACATTTCCCATCACTCTGTCGCCTGTTTTCAGATTAAATCTGCGAATCTGCGCCGGAGAAACATACACATCATTTGCACCGGGCAGGCAATTTTCCGCACGCAGAAACCCATATCCATCCGGCAGTACCTCCAGAATCCCCTCTCCCAATTCCTCAAAAAACTGCTTTTCCCTTTCCGTATGCTCCTGCGGAGCTTCGGTTTTTTCGTCGAAATTTCTGTGAGAAAAGTCGGAAGCAGCCGACCGAGGTACAGAATCATTTTTCTGCACCTCAGAGGACTGCTCAATTTTCTCAATCAATTCCCTTTTCTTCAAACCGGAAATGGCAGGAATCCCCAGCTCCTTCGCCATTTTTCTCAATTCCACAAGAGTTCTTTTCTCCAAATCGCTCATGCTACACTCCTGTTCTTACTGTGGGATTTTAATCACTGTGCCGGGCGCTAAGGTATCGCTCTCCTTTAGGCCGTTGGCATCCAGAATCTTCTGATATTCCGCGCCATTGCCAAGCTGGCTCTGGGCGATTGTCCACATAGTATCGCCCTTCTGCACGGTGTATTCCTTGGTGCCGGAGGATGTGGATGCGGTGTCCGCTTTGGTGTCCTTTTTGGTGTCCGCAGCATCAGAATTGCCTGTCGTTTTGGTGTCCTTACCGTCCAGTTTTTCCTGCAACTGCATATTTTCCAGCTGCATATCCTCGTATTTCTGCTTATAATCCTGAGACTGTGTCAGCTGGTTCTGTACCTCCTCCAGCTTACTGCTCAGGCTAACGGTACGGAAAATGAGGAAAATAATCAGCACAACGGCAACCACGCCGAGAATCATCGGCAGCTTTCCTCTGCCTCTGCCGTAATCGTCATAATATTCCTCGTCATAGAGGCTGTCAAGGTGCTCCTGCTTTGCGCGCTCCTCAAAATCCATATCCTCATAACGGGGGCGATAATCTCTTTCCTCCATACCCATATCGTCAAATGGCTCTCTTTCTTTTTTATGCTTTTTCTTTTTGCCATGATGCTTCGCGGGGGCAGCGGTCTGCAAAGTAACCTCCTCCACGATTTTGGATTTCTTACGCGCGGGCAGTACGCTTACATACTGAATGCCATCGTCATAATCATCCTGATTCATTGTATTCCCCTTCGGGGCGGAAGTATGCGCGCTTTCCGCATTTCTTGCGCGGCGGGAAACGTAACGGGTAGGGTCGCCCTCCTGCTGGGGTGCGCGGCTCACCTCGTTAATCTCGTTGCCGACCTGCTGCATCCTCGCCTCTTTGACCTCCTCCACGTCCTCGCGTCTCTGGGGGCGGCGTGCGCGGTAGGCGGTTGCCTCAAGGTCGTCATTTTTGCCCATGAGGGGGTGCGTCTGCATGAGGATATCCACAACCTCCTTCGGCAGGTCGTTATATAAATCCTCATAATAGCCCTTATCTGTTTCGCTCAGACCCTCCGGGCCTGTTTTATTGCCGATTTTATCATCGCTCATGTGATTCCCTCCAAAAAAAAATATATCCTTTGAAAATAAAACATTTTCACACAAAAATCGCATTTTATCTAATATATTTTACAGGTTTATTGGCGCAGTGTCAACCAAAGCGGCAAAAATTCAAGAAATTGTAAGAAATCGGGGTGTTCATAAAAAATTCAAAACTTTGGCGGCAATCCCCTCTTTACATCCGGCGCAGGATTGCATATACTATAGTAATAAATTGACCGTTTCCGCATCATGCCCCGCAAAACGGGAAAAAGGGAGTGATAGCATGAAAATAGAGCGGATAAGCGAAAACCAGCTAAAGCTGACCCTGACAAAGGCAGATTTAGCGGAAAGAAAAATCAAACTGGAGGATTTGATTTCCCCTTCGGAGCGCACGCAGAAGCTGTTTCGGGATATTATGGAGCAGGCGTTGGATGAGGAGGATTTCATTTCGGAAAACACACCGCTGATGGTAGAGGCGATCCCTTCGGGGGGCGATGGTATCATGATCATCGTGACGAAGGTAAACAATAAAGAGAAACACGCGGACGAGGATTTGCGCCGCTGGAAAAAGAAGCCCATGGATACGCTGGCGCATCAGGAGGAAAAAAATTCGGATATTCTGATTTATTCCTTCCCTTCTCTGGATGATGTGATTGGCGTGAGCCTGCGTCTGGATGGCGCGTTCAAGGGCGAAAGCGCGGTTTATAAGAACGATGGGAAGTATTTCCTTGTGATGCAGGGGGATACATACACCACGGAGGAAACCGCAGAGGATGCGGAGCGCATTTTGAAGGAATACGGTCAGAAGCACATTTCCACGCCACTGGCGAAATATTACCTGCTGGAGCATGGGGAAACGCTGCTTGCGGAGCAGGCGATAAAGGCGCTTGCGAAAACCTTCCGCTAAAGAAAATAAGACCTGTGAGAAACAGGTCTTTTTTTTATGCAAAAAAGATGCAAAAGAAAGGACACTCCTTTCGGAGTGTCCTTAGAGATTCTACTGATTCAGTTAGAATGAAGGAAAGAATAATTACTTATTCTGGTTACCGTTCATTGTAGCTGTCTTTGTAGCTGCATCCCATGTGATGTCTGTTACGCCCAGAGCTGTAGCCAGATCTCTCATAGGCAGGAATGTTCTGCCGTCTTTGATCTGTACTGTAGCGGATGCGGGGATTGTGTTACCGTTAACTGTAACAACCTTCTGGCCTGCAACCATAGTGATGATTCTCTGACCATACAGGATTGTTACTGTTCTGGAAGCCTGGTTCCACAGAACGTTGTTGTTGTTGATACCCAGTGCTGTAGCAACTGCTCTTACGGGCAGCATTGTGTAGCCTGCAGCGGAGATGTAAGCGGGTACATCCAGAGCAACCTGTTCTTCACCTGCGATGATGTATTTTTCGCCAACGGGAACTACTACCTTCTTTGTGAAGGAAGCATCATCCTGGTCTCTACCAGCTGTGATGATGTTTACGAAACCTTCTTTAACAACGTGCTTGAAGTTGTCATCGTTGTTGTAGTACTGGTATTTAACTTTTGCTTCTTCTGCCTTCACTCCAGTGGGAGCCAGAATTGCCTGATCCATGAATTCATCGGAACCTGTTGTATCCAGCTGCAGATCGTAAGCACCTGCTGCCAGGCTTCTGCTCATGTACAGAGAGATGTCGGAGATTGTTACTGTTGCTGCATCGCCGGATTCTTTGTCAACTCTGAAGCCCAGATCGTTTTTGATCTTCTTAACTTCCATATCGGACTTGTCGTCTACTGTGTAAGTAGCATCATCTTCAGTGTCGATATTTCTGTCAAGGCTGAATTTGAATTCGGAGCCCTTCTTCCACAGACCATCTTCAGCTTCCTTCACAACGATGTTGGTAGGAACCTTTGTGTTTCTGTAGTCGATGATCAGGTCATTCTGAGAAGCTTCTACTGTGTAAGGGGATACAAACTTAGCAATCTTTACTTCCTGAGCCTTATCCATGCCAGCGCCGTCTACTTTCAGAGTAACGTCGCCTGTGAAGCCGGGTTCAGCAACCAGTGTCAGTGTGAATTCCAGTTTGCCGCCGTCTTTATCAGTGTTTTCATCTGTTGCTTTCAGAGTTCTTCTAGCGAAATCGAATGTTTCGTAGTCACCCTTCTTGTAAGCAGCCTTGAATACTGTTTCTGCTACAGTTTTATCTTTGCCCTCGATGAAATCTACGTCACCAAACTTAACGTTTGTTACGTAAACACCATCAGGCAGTTCCATTGTCAGTTCTTTTTTCGCATCCAGTGTGCCTGCTGTGGGTTCTTCCAGAGTAACTTCCAGAGCTTCGTGATCGGAATCATCTGTGATACCTTCGTTTTTAACGTTAACGCCGCTGTAGATTACGGGCAGATCTTCGTCTTCATCAACGGATACTGTGATTGCATCTGCAACAACCTTAGCTACAACGATTGCATCTGCTGTATCAGAGAAACCAGCAGAACCGTTTTTAACAGCCTTAACTGTCAGTTTGCATTCTGCGCCAACCTTAGCGGATTCAGCAGAGATTACCAAATCAGCTGCTTTGATTGTAATTGTATCTGTTGTGTTGTCGTCAGCTGTTACTTTGATAGTAACTTCTTTTTCACCCTTAGCGTATGTGCCGTTAGTGTTAGTTGCGGGAGTGTAATCATCTGCATCAACCACTACGTAATCTGTGCCATTGTTCAGCTTGTTGAATTCAAAACCGCTGGACAGTTTCAGTGTGAATACCTGACCCTTTTTGAATTTGCCAACGTTAGCTTCGATTTTCAGGTCTTTTTCCAGTGCAGAGATACCTTCTTCTGTGATGTCTGCTACTTTCTTCACGGAAGCTTTGATACCTGTATCTTTAACTTCTGCGAATGTCAGATCATCTGTTGTTACCATAGCACCGTCAACAGCGATTGTAGCCTTTTTGCCAACGGATGTGCTTTTCAGCTTGATGTTGTTGTGCAGGTTTACAGCGATAACAGTTTCATCTGTCAGTCTTGCTTCGATTGTCAGTTTGAAGCCGTCTTTTTCAACTTCAGAGATGTTATCTTTAGTAATGGTTGTTACAGTAGAAGCGCCTTTTTTAACTGTAACATTTGCTGCGATTGCTTCTGCTGTAACTGTCTTGAATTCAGCACCATCCAGTGTGAATGTCAGTTCATGTTTTGCATTGCCAGTTGTGCCTGCATACTGACCGTCGCCGTCAACCTTCAGCTGCAGTTCTGTTGTTTCGCTATCCATTGCAGTTTCTGCTGTTGCATCTTTGGATACATCAGCTGCATCGATAACTTTAGCTACTGCTTTAGCAGAACCTGTGTCAGCAAATGCTGTTGCGGGCACCAGAGATACTACCATAGCTGCAGCCATGACCATAGAGATAAGTTTCTTCATTGGTCTCATTCCTCCTTTTTTTAATTTTAAATGTTCGCTTCGTTTCATAATTATACAACGAAATGCAGTTCATTCCGCCGCCATCCTTTCCGCCGCCCCTTCCCTTCCGGCCCTTCCGCTTCCTCCACACCCATTCAAGGATTCGGCTTCCGTTTCTTCCGTTCCGGTTTGGTTTCCATTCCTGCGTCAGTTTTACTTTGCATAGCTATCATATCAATAGAATCGGAAATTGGCAAGGGGTTTGGGCGTTTTGTAACAAAACTGAAATATTGCAGCAATATTACAACATGAGACCCCATGAGACTAAGGGGGCTTTATCATGAGGGCAGAAAGGAGGTGACGCAAATGAGCACTTTTACAGAAAATTATGATTTTATCAAGCCCGATAACGAAGATTATTATGACATTCAGGATTTCAATGAAAACATGGACGCCATTGATGCACAGCTGGCACAGGCGGAGCAAAAGGTGGCGGCGATTCAAGCAAGCATTGCCACAGCAGAGGAAACCCTCGCCGCTATCAATAAAAAGCTTGGCACGCCCCCCGATGGGCAGAGCATTTCTTCCCTGCTGCAAAACGGCGGCTCGGTGATTCGCTCGATTCAGTATGTGGTGTATACCGCACCGAAAAGCCCTTCCTACGGCGGCACGGTAACAATTCAGACAGTAAATCTCGAAAAAACATTCATTATCACAGAACGATTGAATAATAATTTCGATTCCCTCTTGAATTTTTCCTATACGCTGAGCAGCAATGCCATTACCGTTAAGCATACCGGCTGTGATGTGGATACTGTGAAAATCGGCTTCTGGGTTGTGGAGTTTGTGTAAAAAAAGCAAAAAAAGAAAGTCCTCGAAAGAGGACTTTTTTTAGTGGTTAATTATAGGGTAGAAAAAGTTTTTTCTATCGGGCAAAAATCACGCCGAAAGATTTGAAAACGCGAGCAGGCCTGTAAGCCGGGTTCTGTTTTTCAGACAGCCATCTATCTTGGTCCGTTGTTGCCAACGGCATCGTGCGACTTTTTCGAGACGGAACGAGCAGCCCCATGGTCTCTGTTTGTCTTGCTTCGGGTGGGGTTTACAGGGGCCCGCGACGTTACCGCCGCAGCGGTGGGCTCTTACCCCACCTTTCCATCCTTACCGAAACGAATTCGGCGGTCTATTTCTGTTGCACTATCCTTGGAGTCGCCTCCACCGGCCGTTAGCCGGCACCCTGCTCTGCGAAGCCCGGACTTTCCTCACTCCTACGAGCGCGACTGTCCAACCTACTCACATAATCCAAATTATTATAAATGAATTTCGTCCCCTTGTCAAACCTTAAAGCAGCTCCCGCCGACAAATTCCTTAATCAAGGAATTATTCGGAATTTCCAGCCCCGGCGCGGCAAGGAAATAGCTCAGGAATTTAATCAAACGCTTTGCCGTGGGGTATTCCGGCATGTTTTTTTCAATCGCGAATAGCTGTGGCTCTGCGTATTGCTTCAGCACACAAAGCTCATATAGCGTTGCGGAATTGAACACCGCATCCGCATTCTCCTGAAACGGGAAAATATTATCCTCCTCGCCCTGACGCACCTCTCCCCAGGATTCTATGGTCGTTCTGGCGCTTCTGCCGCGGAACTGGAAATCGCGCACAATGCGGCGGATAAGCCTGCTGTCGGAGGTAGAAATGCGGTTGTGGTCGTCTACATTCAGCTGCGTAATGGCACTGATGAAGATTTTGAATTTGTATTCCGCCGGAATTTCGGGGGTCAGGCGGTCATTTAAGCCATGGATGCCCTCCATTACCAGAATTTCGCCCTCGCCAAGCTGCACAAATTCACCGCTGTGCTCACGCTTGCCCGTCAGGAAGTTGTAATAGGGCAGCTCTACTTCTTCCCCCGCGATAATCTGCTTCAAGTCCTGATTGAGCCGCTTCAAATCCAACGCCTCCATGCGCTCGAAGTTTTTCTTGCCGTGCTCATCCAGAGGGGTGTCCTCCCGATTGAGAAAATAATCATCCAGAGAAACCTTGTGCGGCTTCACCCCCAGCGCGCGCAGCTGAATACATAATCTGTTTGCGAAGGAGGTCTTGCCGGAGGAGGAAGGCCCCGCAATCAGCACCACACGCACTTTGTCCATCCGCTGATGAATCTGATCTGCGATTTCCGCAATTTTCTTTTCATGCAATGCCTCATTCACGCGAATCAGGTCACCGAATTTCCCCTCGACAATCGTGCGGTTCAGCTCTGCCACGTTGCGCACCTGCATCAGCTGGCACCAGTGCATCTGCTCCAGAAATACCTTGCTGATTTTTCTGGGCTGCTCCTCCGGCAGAAGCTCCCCTGTCTTTGCAGGATCGGGGAAGCGCACCAGAAAGCCTGTTTCAAAGGGCATCAGCGTAAACCATTCCAATGCGCCGACGGAATCCGGCATATACCCGAAGAAATAATCATAGAAGCCATCCAGTTCATAAAGGTTGATATTGGAAGCCGTGCGATAGCGGAACAGCTCCACCTTATCCTGCAAGCCCTGCTCCTTCACGATGGAAATGGCAACCTCTCTGGGGCAGACATGCTTCACAATAGGCGTATCCGCCGCAACATATTCCTTCATGCGTGCCTCAATCTTGGCAAGCAGATCTGCATCCGGCACCTGCTGTGGGCTGCGCAGCTCGCAATAAAGATTGCCCCGCAGGGAATGTTCGATTTCCACGCCTGTCGCTGTCCCCAGCACATCGCGCACCGCCTTCACCAGCAGCAGGGAAATCCCTCTTTCATAAACGCGCACACCCTCCTTATCCCGAAAATCCAAAAAGGTAATATCCTCATCGGTGCGGATGGGGCAAATCAATTCGCGCAGGGAATTCCCCTGCTTTGCCACCAGAATTTTGCCGAAAACCTCGCCCTCAAATTCCTTTGCCAGCTCCCCGAAGGTCATGTCCTTGGGAATCTGCACTTCCTTTCCCATTACATTTACTTTTCTTGTTTCCACTTGTCTTCCCTCCTTACTCTATCGTCCAGAAGGTCTGCCCATCCACCGCGGAGCAGACAACCTCGATATTCCAACCGTTTTCCTTTGCCGCCGCCTGCAATTTTTCCTGCAGAACAGGCACAATCAGCACCTCGCTCGCGTAATGCGTCACATCCGCAACGGCAATGCCCAGCTCGACCGCCTTCTGCGCTTCATGATATTTGATATCCGCCGTCAGATAGGCATCACAGCCCTTCGCCGCCGCCAGAGAAACAAATTCCACCCCTGTGCCTGTGCAAAGACCGACGCGCTTGACAGGGTTTTCCCCGTCCCCGACCAGACGAATGGCATCCAGACCAAGCCTTTCCTTCAACTGCTTTGCAAAATCCCTGAAGGGGATTGCCTGCGGCAGCTCTCCAATGCGCCCAATGCCCTCCTTTTTCCCTGTCTGTTCCACAGGATAAATGTCATACGCCGCTTCCTCATAGGGGTGTGCCGCAAGCATTGCCTGCACAACGGCGTGTACCTTCTCAGCAGGAACAATCGTTTCCAGACGGATTTCATCCGCCGTTTCCAGTCTGCCCTGCTCACCAAAGAAGGGATTTGTCCCCTCCAAAGGAAGAAAGGTTCCCTTCCCTGCCGCGCCAAAGGTGCAATGGGAATAGGCACCGATATGCCCTGCCCCTGCGCCGCACATGGCATCACGCACCGCCTGTTCATACCCCGCAGGAACATAAACCACGATTTTTTTCAGGCTCTCCGCCCATGTTTCCTCCAGAATCTCAATATTCTTCAAGCCTGCCAGCTCCGCCAGCACATCATTTGTACCGCCTGCGGCAACATCCAGATTCGTATGCGCGGAGAAAGCGGCAATGTTATTCTGAATCAGATTAAAAATGCGTTTCCCCAGAAGGGTATCCGCCGTAATGCTCTCGATTTTGCGGAACAGCAGCATCGGGTGATGCGTCACAATCATATCCGCACCAATGCGCTTTGCTTCCTCCACAACAGGATCAATCACATCCAGTGCCACCAGAATTTTTTTCACCTCTCGCTCCGGATCACCGATGGCAAGCCCCGGCTTATCCCAGTTCTCCGCCAGCTTTTTCGGTGCGATTTCCTCCATCACACCCATGATATCCTTTACCCTTACAGCTTTTACAGACATTCCAACGCCTCCCTCATCAAAGCCAGCTTCTTCTCCACCTCCGGCAGACGCTTTTGTGCGTTTTCCGTCGGGTTCTTCTTAAGATTTTCAAGCAAACGGCTGTATTTTCCTTCTTCGTGCAGAAGCACCTCTTTTAAAATAGGGTCTTTCTTCTCCAACAGCCTTTTGCCGTAAAGATACTCAATCTCCCTGTCGTAATGCTCCTCTGCCCTTTCGCACCGCATCAGCACATACGGTTTATTCTCCTCTTTCAGTGTATGCTCCTCTCGGATGGCAAATCCGATTTGATGTAAATATTTTCGAACCGCACCGAAATCGCGCTGCGGCGAAAGCACCAGCTCCTTGAGGCTATCCGCCACCTCCGGGCTGTCCTGCAAAATATGTACAATCAGCATGCCGCCCATCCCTGCCATAATTGCCGTTTCCGCTTCACCGGGGCGCAGAGGGGTTAAGCCGCTGCCAAGGCGCGTTTCAATGACATCCTCCGCACCGTAAAGCGCAATATTTTTTCTGCATTTTTCCAAAGGCCCCTTGCGTACATCGCAGGCGTATGCCTTTTTGATTCTGCCCTGCTTGTATAAATAAATAGGGACATAGCCATGGTCTGTGCCGATATCCGCAATCCGCTCCTGCGTCACCAGACCTGCGACCATCTCCAATCGTTTTGATAACTCCATAGCCTCGACTCCTTATTTTCAAAAAAAGGGCGCAGCAAATATCTCTATTTGTTTCGCCCTCTTTTGTTCCAATTCTCTTATTCAAGATAATCCTTCAGCTTTTTGCTTCTGCTGGGGTGGCGCAGCTTACGCAGAGCCTTTGCTTCAATCTGGCGGATACGTTCTCTGGTAACATTGAATTCCTTACCAACCTCCTCCAGTGTTCTTGCTCTGCCGTCATCTAGACCAAAACGCAGACGCAGCACCTTTTCTTCTCTTTCCGTCAGCGTATCCAGAACCTCCATCAGCTGTTCCTTCAAAAGCGTAAACGCTGCGGCTTCCGCAGGTGCGGGGATATCGTCATCGGGGATAAAGTCACCCAGATGGCTGTCCTCCTCCTCACCGATAGGCGTTTCCAGAGAAACCGGCTCCTGTGCGATTTTCATAATTTCACGCACCTTCTCCTCCGGCATCTGCATTTCCACAGCCAGTTCCTCTGCGGTCGGTTCTCTGCCCAGTTCCTGCAAAAGCTGTCTGGAAATACGAATCAGCTTATTGATGGTTTCCACCATGTGTACGGGGATACGAATCGTTCTTGCCTGATCTGCAATCGCTCTTGTGATTGCCTGACGAATCCACCATGTCGCATATGTGGAGAATTTAAAGCCCTTATGGAAGTCGAATTTTTCAACTGCCTTAATCAGCCCCAGATTGCCCTCCTGAATCAGGTCAAGAAAGAGCATCCCTCGCCCAACGTATCTTTTTGCAATGCTGACAACCAGACGCAGGTTGGCCTCTGCCAGTTTCTTCTTGGCAGCTTCGCCCTCAGGGCCGCCCTCCTCCATCTTCTGCGCCAGTTCGATTTCTTCTTCTGCCGTCAGAAGGGGCACCTTACCGATTTCCTTGAGGTACATTCTGACGGGGTCATCAATATTGATGCCTTCGGGGAGAGTCAGGTCAAGCTCCTTCTCAACCTCCTCCTCCGCTTCGATATTCCCCAGAATATCAATATTCTGACTTTCCAGATACTCATAGATTCTGTCAATGCGGTCGGGGTCCAGATCCAAATCCGCCAGATGATCCATGATCTCCTTATATTCCAGTACATTCTTTTTCTTTTTGGCCAGCTGCACCAGTTCCTCCAGCTTGGTCAATAATGTTGTTTCTTCGACGGATTTCAACATGATCCTTCCTTTCTCTCTGTTCCTATAGTCTAACCATATCAAATGGTAATATACAGGGAATCCAGTTTTCTCTTGGCATCCACCAGCCGTTGTATCTCCTCAACGGTTGCGGCGTTTGCCGTCAAATGGTCGATTTTCGTCCGTTTCAGCCGTTTTACCTGTTCATTGATGGCTTTTTCCATATCTGCCCCGTTTTCTGTCGGCAGCTGTACGGCAAAAATCTCTGTCACCTGCTTCTGTTCCTTTGCATCCTCAAAGCGGCTGACCAAATCGGCAGGGAACACATGGCCTGC
Organism: Anaerotignum faecicola; assembly: GCF_003865035.1. Lineage (NCBI taxonomy): Bacteria > Bacillati > Bacillota > Clostridia > Lachnospirales > Anaerotignaceae > Anaerotignum > Anaerotignum faecicola. The sequence continues at coordinate 124,392 of NZ_BHVZ01000014.1, read as the reverse complement.
ATTCTGCCACAAATCCCCGATATCGCCGAAGGTGCGCCAATAAATTCCTTCTGTAAAATCATCCTCTTCCAGAATCTCTTTGAGCGTATCATAGATGCCCTGATGCTGGGCGGCATAATATAACAAGCTTCTCTGGGCTTCCAGAAGCCCTTTATCCTTTCTTCTGCCCTCCGGCGTGTAATTCTTCAGATTCTGCTGCCGCTTTTCGGCCTCCCTTTGGTAAGCCGCATCCTCTTTTTGCACCAGCTTCCGAATTTCACTGCGGATGGCCTCCTCCTCCACGCCTGTCACCCTGCTTACCTCTCCAAGGTAAACATTACGCTCAATCTCACTGTCCAGCTTTGCAAGGATTTCCGCCGCCTCTGTGGCAAAGCGAACCCTGTGCTCCGGATTTTTGAGATTATATTTGCGCTGTATGCAGGCAATTTCAAAGGATATATAATGCACAGCATTCACCAACAGCTTGGAAAATTCCGCTGCACCCTTTGCCTTGATAAATTCATCGGGATCCTTTCCGTCCGGCACCTGTGTCACCTTCACATGAAAGCCGTTTTTCACCAATACGGGAATGGCGCGAAGTGCGGCATTGGTGCCTGCCTCATCGCTGTCATACAGCAAAATCACATCATCCGCAAAGCGCTTCAGCGTTCTTGCATGCTCCTGATTGAAGGCTGTTCCCAATGATGCCACTACGTTATGGAACCCTGCCTGATAGATGGAAAGCATATCCATATAGCCCTCCACCAGAATCAGCTCTCGTTTTCTCGTCTGCTTCGCAAAATTCAGTCCATACAGATTCCTGCTTTTGCTGAACAGAATCGTTTCGGGTGAATTCAGATATTTCGGCTCACCCTTGGCAAGTATCCTGCCGCCGAAGCCGACCACACGCCCCTGTACATCAAAAATGGGGAACATCAGCCTGCCGCGGAAACGGTCATGGTAGCCCTTGCCATCCTTATTTTCCAGCACAAGCCCTGTTTTCAAAATCTCCGAAACCTTGAAGCCCTTCTCCTGCAAATGCCTGAAAAGCGCATCGTAGCTGTCCGGAGAGTAGCCTATGCCGAATTTTCTTGCCATACGGGGGTCCATCTGCCGTTTTTGCAGATAGGCTCTCGCCTCTGCCCCCTCCTCCTCCTGCAAGGCTTCATAAAAGAACCTCCCTGCCAGGGTGTGCATTTCAAATAATCGTTTCTTGAGCTGCTCCGCCGCGATTGCCTGCGCGTTTTTTTCCGGTTCGGGCAGGGTAATATGCGCCCGCTCCGCCAGACGCTTCATGGCTTCGGGGAAATCGCAGTTTTCCATCTCCATTAAAAAGGAAAACACATTTCCTGCCGCGCCGCAGCCGAAGCAATAATAAAACTGCTTTTCGCTGTTGACGGAAAAGGATGCCGTTTTTTCATTATGAAACGGACAAAGCCCAAAATAGGAGCTGCCCTTTTGCTTCAGCGGCACATACTGGGAAATGACCTCTACGATATCATTTTGCAGCCGCACCTCATCCACGACCTCCCTCGGATATCTCATGGCATCATCCCCCCTTCCATAACAGTCGAAAAGGAAGTTCTTTCACTCCCTTTTATATACTAAATTCGACACATTTGAGAAAAATCCTTCTCCTTGTATACATTTTGTAGAAATCAACAAAAATTTTGCAAAAAAGCCTTGACTTTTTCAAACTATGTGCAAAATGCAAGAATATTTTACCCCAAAATTGGTATCTTTTTCAGCCTGTAGCCAAAGTGATTTCGGGCAGCGGAAGGGCTTGGGAAACAAACTATTCATTACTTTGCTACGCAAAGCAGGCTTCGCCTGCCGCCCCTTCTTGAGCGGTAAGTAGTTTCCCAAATGGAATCCGCAGACGGAATTCACTTCCGTCGAGGAAAACAGGGCGTTTCAAGGTTTACCGCCGGAACGCATCTGTTTATTCTTCTGTCCAAACAAGTCGAAATCCTGATTTCGACTTACCCTTTCAAAGGATGGTCCATTCCTGCGGAATAAAAAGCGTCTTATACTTTGCAACGGCAAAGCGATCCGTCATGCAGGCAATATAATCGCAAACCACCTGCCGCACCGGATCTCCGTCATCCAGAAGTGCCTGAAACTCTCCCGACATTTCCTCCGGATATTCCAAATAATAATCAAATAAATCCCCCACGATTTTCTCCGCCTTTTTATGCTCCGCCACCGCAATATCACTGGCATACACATGACGGAACATAAAGGCACGCAGCTCCTTTAGGGTCTGCCGCATTTCCTCGCTCATGCGGATATCGTTGATGCCCATGCTGTGAAAAATGGTATCCCGCACCATGGCATTGATGCGGCTGCTGGAGCGTGTGCCGATGCGCGCAACAATATCCCTTGGGATATCCTTCGGCTTGAGCATGCCTGCGCGGATGGCATCGTCAATATCGTGGTTCGTATAAGCAATCTTATCGGAAAGCTGCACGATTTTCCCCTCTAAGGTAGCAGGATTGCCGCTTGTGCGATGGTTCAGAATCCCGTCCCGCACCTCCCAGGTCAGGTTCAGTCCGCGTCCGTCCTTTTCCAGACGCTCCACCACACGCAGACTCTGCACATTATGCGCGAAGCCGCCCGTATCCCTGCAAAGCTCATCCAGCTTGCGCTCGCCTGCATGCCCAAAGGGGGTATGCCCTAAATCATGCCCAAGGGCAATCGCCTCGGTCAAGTCCTCATTCAGCCGCAATGCGCGCGCAATGCTTCTGGCAATCTGCGAAACCTCAAGCGTGTGCGTCAGCCGTGTCCGATAATGGTCGCCCTCAGGGGAAATAAACACCTGTGTTTTGTGCTTCATGCGGCGGAAGGATTTACAATGGATGATACGGTCTCTGTCACGCTGAAAATCCGTCCGAATGTCGCATTTTTCCTCAGGTCTTTCCCTGCCCCTCGTCCGGCTGCTTTTTGCTGCATATTCCCCAAGGATTTTCTCCTCCAATTCCTCCTGAAACCGCCGTAATTCCATAGCAATCCCTCCTTTTCCGCCTTTCGTATCAGTCGAAATTTTTCCTATTACTTTTAGAATACGCCATTTTCCCGAAAATTCCTTTTTCTGCACGAAAAAAAGCCTTAAAGCTTCCGATTCTCTAAGACTTTTCATTCCTCCGGCACCTTTCCGCCGCCGTGATATTCCGCATATTTTTTGCCGCGCACCTGCACAAATTCAATTTCCGGGTAGCGCAATGCTGTCAGATAGCCGCCATAAACACAGCCCTGATCGATATCAACGGTACGGTTGATGATTTCGGGTCTTTCCGCCACCGTATGCCCATAGACCACAAAGGGCTGCCCGTCATATTCCGCCGCCCAGTCCAAACGCTCAGGCTTACCGTTTTCGTCAAAATTACCCGTTGTTTCGCCATATAAACAAACCGCACGTATTTTATTGGAAAATTTTCCGATGGATTCGGGACGCAAGCCCCCATGCACCACCGCAAGACGCTTTCTGTCCAGCAGAAGATAAAAGCATTGGCTCTCATAGCAGCGCATATATCGGCTGCGAAACACCATGCGTTCTTCCTTCGGGAGTGCCTCCAGCTCCGCTACCGTCCGCTCCAGTCCGTGTGACAGATGCACACGATTCCCCAGAAAATAGCGGTACAGCTTATTGCAATGGTTGCCATGCACCCAGAATGCGCCGCCGTTATTGACCTGCTCAATCCAGAAATCCAGACACGCCAGATTCTGACAGCCCTTATCCGCCACATCTCCCACGGAAATCAGCCTTCTGCCCTCCGGATGCGTATAACAGCCATCCTTTTTCTCATAGCCGAGCCTTTCTATCAGCTCCATCAGCTCATCATAGCAGCCATGCACATCCCCAATGATATCAAATTTATTTTCTCGAAATTCCAGAATACGGAAATTTCGTTCTCTGCGCTCCTTCATTTACAGCTTCCTTTCAGGAGTTTTCTTTTTTCTCGTTTCTCTTATGATATATGATACCACAAAAGCCTGTTTATTTATAGGAAAAACATAAAAAACTTTTTTAAGCATACACTATAAAGGAAAGAAAACCCACGGAGGCTGTCATGTATTCTCGAAAAAAAATCCCTGCGCCCTTCGGCAAACCGCAGAAAACAGCCGAAAAAAAGAAGGAAGCCACCACAGCTTTTTCCCAAAAGGAAACCTCAAAAGAACCCATTTTTCTTCACGCGGAGGAAAAAACAATGCCGCAAGGCGGCGGCTCGCCTGTGCTTGCAATGCTGCTGCTGGAGCTGCTTTCCGCAAAAAAAGAGTGACGAAAAATCGCCGCTCTTTTTTCATTTCAGATTCCCATCATCTGCATCAGCTGTGTCAGCTGCTTCTGCTCCTGTTCGGGCAGGCTTGCCGCCACCGCCGCAAGCAAAGCCTTCTGCTCCTCCGGCGCAAGCGGTCCCCCTTCAGATAATTTTTCGCCATATTCCAGAAAAATATCCAGACGCTCCATGCCGCTTTTCCCTCTGCATTTTTCTGCCGCCTCCTGCATCAGGCGCAGCCGTTCCTCGCCCAATGCCTGCACCTGTGGCATTTCCCATGCGTTCATTTTCATTCCCCCTGCCCCAGAATTTCCTTCATATCCATCATTTTCAGCAGCAGCTGCACCTGTCCGCGTTCCTGCTGTGATACATATTTTTCAACCGCCTGCAAAAGCTTCTTCTGCCGCAGACGCAGCGGCTCCTCCTGCCGCTCTCTGGTTTCCAGAAGCTCACTGCCCATCACGCGCCGCAGCTCCATCAGCCGCACCACCAGATACAGTTCCTTCTGATATTCCCGATTCAAAAAGGGAATGGCGGCGGAAATCATATTTTCCCTGCGGCTGCGCGAAAACACATCCGCTTCCTCCTGCGGCGCAGGTGGCAATGCCGTATCCTGCGGCGCACCCAGCAGCCTTTGCAGTCTCTGCATCCGCAGGAGCATTTTTGCCGCATCCTGCCCTTCCTCTCCCATCAATGCCGAAAGCATTTCCATCTGTTTCTGTTCTGCCACAGCACTTCCCCCCTTTTTCTTTCTCAAATAAAGATATGCAGGGCTGTGCCGAAAAATGCTTTTTCACATATTTTGATAAGGAAAGGAGATGCTTGCCATGTCTTTGATGAAGCGCATCTTTTCCACAGAATCCACCGGCAAAAGGCTTTCCATCGCCTTTCTGGATACGGGAATTTCCCCTGTGGCGGATTTTATTCTGCCTGAAAACAGGATTATTGCCTTCCGGGATTTTATCAACGGAAGGACAGCGCCGTATGATGATAACGGTCACGGGACACATGTCACGGCATCCGAAGAACGCATTTTCCGCATTAGATATTCTGCTCTCCTGCTATCCTTCTTCCCGTCACCCGTTCCATCACCCAATAAAACGCAACGCAGAACAGCAGGGCAAACACAACCCCAAACACATTTTGCGCCACACGAAGCCCCACTGCACCCTTGAGGCCGTAAAGCTCCTCTGCAATGGCAAGCGCACCAAAGGTATTAAACACTGCCTGCCAGCCATACTTCGCAGAAAAGCCAACGCCGATACCGCCAAGGATTCCGATATAGGCATAAATCGAGGTAGGCAGAAGGGTATATAGCACCAGAAAGCAAAGCACCCCTGCCACGTTGCCGATGATTCTGTTTTTCACCCGCGCCTGCATATCTGCCATCAGCGGCACAATGGCAGACATCGCCGCAATGCCTGCCCACATGGCACGGGGCATTTTGCACAGCTCCGCAAGAAAAAGCACCATGGGTACGCAGATAATCTGGCAAAGCTGCCAATTTGTGCGGGAGGAGGTCAGATCAAATGCCTGCAAAACCCCCTTAATTCCTGTTTGATAGGTGCGGCTTTTATGGTTTCTGTAAAACACCAGACAGGAAAGCAGTGCGCCGACAGCCATGGCAATCAAACGCATCCGGTAGCTGTCTCCCGAAACATCATATCCATAAAGCAGCAGGTATCCCAAAACCAGAGTGGACTGATTATACATAAACGGATTATGGCACCCGAAAATAACAAGAAACGCAAGTGCCGCCACATTCAAAAGCAACGCCGGCAGTGGTGCTGCCTGCTGTGCCAAATGCGGAAAAACCGCCATATCCACAAAAAATAACGCCAGCAGCAGGGTAGATTGCCCTGTATGCAGCCCAAAATCCGCATTGCGGAATACCATTAAGCACAATAAAACAACAACGCCCACAACGCTGTTTTCGTTACCGAATAAAATGCTGAACACGCTGACGAATGCAAAGCAAAACAGCATTGTAATTGCAACCTTTGCCAGATAAACCAATGCGTGATAGCGCCTTTCCTGTGCCGTTTCACTCTTTCGCAGCAGCTCCTTTGAGCCGGCCTGATTTAATTGCAGCTCCTGATAAAATGTCATACTTTTCCATTCCTTCCGTTTCGTTTTTTATTTTGCAAAAAACGGCAGTATCGCCTGCCGCATTTCTGTTTGCCTTTCGTACGCCGCTTCATTGGCGTAAGCCTCGCAATGAGGCTATCTTTTCTATTATAGCACGCTTTTCTGTTTTGTAAAACATTCTTTTTCAAAGCGTCCGTAAACAAAAATTTTCCGCAGTATAGCAATAGCCCCTCTCCCATGCAGGGAGAGGGGCTACGCGGAGTTCAATATGAGCCACATCTATTTAGGATAGATGAAGGTCAACGAGTTTTAACCGTAGTAATAAAACATACAAAGTGCTGTCATCAAAATGATGCCGCAGTCCAGCAATCTTTGCACTATTCTTCTTGAAATACTCATATTTACCAACTCCTTGAGAAGCTTTTAACAATACTGTCTTAGCCCATCAGATTAGGCAAGAACATGGAAATTGCAGGGATATAGGTGATGCACAGCAGTGTAATAATCATCAGTGCCAAGAAGGGAATGATACCCTTAATAACCGTATCCAATGTGGTTTCGCCAACACGGGAGGCAACGAAAAGGTTTACGCCCAGTGGAGGTGTGATGAAACCGATTGCAAGGTTTACTACCATGATGATACCGAAGTGTGTTACATCTACGCCCATTGCTGTTACAACGGGGTACAGGATGGGTGCCAGAATCATGATGGCACACAGTGTTTCCATAAAGCAGCCAACAATCAGCAGCAGCACGTTGATAAGCAGCAGAATTACAATCTTGCTGTCTGTCAGTGCCAGCATTGCGGATGCAACTGTGGTAGGGATACGACCCAGTGTCAGAACCTTGGAGAAACCGGCAGCACAGCCGATAACAATCAGGATGGATGCTGTTGTTTCACAGGCGTTTTTGGTACACTGAATCAGCTTTTTCAGATCCAGCTCTCTGTAGATGACACAGCCAACGATGATACTGTAGATTACAGATACCGCAGCTGCCTCTGTCGGGGTAAAGATACCGCCATAGATACCGCCCAGAATGATAACGGGGGAAAGGATTGCCCAGAAGCCTTCCTTTGTTTCGCGCAATGCTCTCTTTACGGAGAAGGGTTCGTCATCGCCCTTGTAGCCCATCTTCTTTGCATAGAAGTAGGAATACGCAATCAGTACCAGACCAATCAGGATACCGGGTACGAAGCCTGCCAGGAACAGTGTAGATACGGAGCTGTTTGTTGTTACAGCGTAGATAACCATAGGGATACTGGGAGGGATGATAACACCGATGGAACCGGCAGCAGCAATCAGCGCCAGTACGAATTTTTTATCATAGCCCTTTTCCAGCATGGTAGGGATAACCATACCGCCTACCGCCGCAACAGTTGCCGGGCCGGAGCCGGAAATTGCCGCGAAGAACATACATACAACAACGGTTACGATTGCCAGACCACCTTGGATTCTGCCGAAGAATACGTTCGCCAGATTCAGCAGTCTTTTGGAAATGCCGCCGCCGCCCATCAATTCACCTGCGAAGATGAAGAAGGGAATCGCCATGGTAGGGAAGGAGTCGCAGCCTGTTACCATGTTCTGTGCGATAAAGCCGAATGTCAGCTGTTTTGTGTAAAGAATGTAGCCCAGAGATGCAATACCCAGAGAGAAACCAATGGGAACTGTCAGCACCAGACAAGCAATCAATGTAAGAAATACTACTGCAGCAATAGAACCTGTCATGCCTCAGTCACCTCCTCGTGATTTTTCAACGCCTTGATTCTTCTGTAAATGCACTGCAGCTGACGAATTGCTGTCAGCCCCATGCCGATCATAGGTGCCGCATATACGAACTGCATAGGAATACGCATTGCGGGAGACATCTGACCGGACCATGCAATCTTGCCGAATACAGTATAGCCTGTTACAGCAATAAAGATAGCAAAGCCCAGAACAATCAATTCACTGAGGATTTCGATGTAAGGACGTGCCTTTTTAGGATACAAATTGATTGCAGCATCAATACGGATGTGCTTTTCTCTTCTTGCGGTATAGCTTACGGAGAAGTATACCAGCCATACGAACATATATCTTGCCATTTCTTCAGACCATGTCAGAGAGTTCTGGAACACATAACGACATACAACCTGAATGAAAATGATAATACTCATTGCGAAAATCAGTGGAATCATGAAAAATTCTTCCACATGGTCTAAAACCCATTTCATAGTATTTTACGCCCCTTTCCTTTTTAGCCTTCTTCAGGGAATTTTTCCTTTGCCTTGGCAACTTCCTTATACAGCAGGTCTACCACATCGGGATTGGTTACCTTTTCATAAGCCATTTCCTTCAGTCCTTCGCAAGCCTTCACCATTTCGGCCTTAACCGCAGGATCCAAGTCGCTATACTGCATGGTGCCGCAGTTTTTGATGTTTTCCAGTGCAACCTTTTCATATTCGTCACATCTCTGACGTTCATAAGCAACTGCTTCATCAGAAACCTTCAGCACGATTTCCTGCTGTTCGGGAGTCAGCGCATCAAATTTATCTTTACTCATCAGAATCAGGTAAGGAGAGTAAATGTGTTTTGTATATGTATAGTGGCTCTGTACTTCATAGAATTTTGTCTGCCATGTCAGCTCCGCACCGTTATCCTGTGCGTCTACTGTTTTCTGCTGCAGTGCTGTAAACAGCTCTGTGAACGCCATGGGTGTGGGGTTCGCGCCGTAGTTTTTCCACTGCTGCAGCTGCAGCTCGTTTTCCATAATACGAATCTTAACGCCCTTCAAATCGGACATATCGTTGATAGGCTTGTTGGTAGACAGTGTACGGAACGAATTTTCCTGCCATTGCAGCAGCTTAAAGCCGGATTCCTCCAGACCATCTGCCAGTCTGTCGCCCAGAGGCCCGTCCAGAACCTCATAAACCTGCTGCTTGTTATCAAACAGCCAAGGAATATCCAGACAGAAAATGTCATTTTCAAAGGATGCTACCGTTGCGTTTGTTGCCAGAACGATGTCATAGTTACCAAACTGACAGCCCTCCAGCAGCTCACGTTCAGAACCAAGCACGTTGTCGGTGTAAATATCACAGCTCAATGCGCCGTCGGATTCCTGCTCCAGACGCATTTTGAAAAACTTTGCAGCGTCAATTGTCGCAGGCGCATTCCCCAGTGCATAAATGAAGTGATAGCAGTCATCCTTCAATTTTACGCCGGAATCAAAATTTACGGGTTCGACCTTCTTTTCTACGAAACCCTTTTTAACTGTTGCTGTGTCTGCCTCTGCTGCATCATCGGAACCACCGCAGCCCGCCAGACCAATCACTGTGACCGCTGCCAGAGCAGCAGCAAGGCCTCTCTTTAAGAACATAATATTCCCTCCTCATATTGAACTCTAAAGTCCGGTGTGTTGCATTTGGATTTCCTTTTCTTCGGTTGGACCCCACCGAAGGGAAGGACTCCTCTTTTGTTTCTTTGTTTCTTTGTTTCTCTCTCGTTTTTCATTTGTATCACAAATATCGCAAAACAAATCTTCTTTTTCGCGAAAAAAGTTTTATTTGAGATATAAAACATCTTTTTTATGATTATATATTTGTCTTTCTTGTGCGTCAAGAGATAAAAAAGACGAAAAACAAGTGTCTTTTCGTGTAAAAAAATCCTATTTTTTGTGTAAAATATCCAATATAAACTAATTTTACTGCATTTTGAAACTTTTATAAGACACTTTTCGTCCCACATAAAACTATTTTTTATTTAATTTCTAGTTTTTTCCAGTTAAAAAACGCCACTTAAAATTCTTTTTCAATCCGTTTTATATCTCATATTATTAAAAAAAAGTTGATTCCGAAAAATTGATAGACTTTTTGCGCCTCCTGTTGTATAATAGAGCAAACAGGCATACAGAAGAACATTTTTGTGCTGTCTTTTTGCGGCAAAATCTAATTTGAGAAATCGAAAGAAGGAGAGACCTGTGAAAGAAGAAGAAAAGAACCACGAAACAACGGGTAAAAAAACTACCCTGACTGATAAGATTTATCAGGATATTAAAGATGATATTCTCACGAAGGTATTCCAGCCCGGAGAAAAGCTGAACATCAAGGAGCTTGCTCGCGAATATCAGGTCAGCGATACCCCTGTCAAGCAGGCACTGCAAAGATTGGCAGAGGAAAAGCTGGTTGTGAACACCCCCAATAAGGGCATGAGCGTCAGAGCGCTGACACCGCATGAATTGCAGGATATTTTCGATATGCGTCTGATGATGGATACATTTTTTGTAAAGGATATCGTAACCACGCTGAATTATAACCACGGCCTGCGTCAGCAGCTGATTGACTGTCTGGAAGCACAGAAAAAATTCATCGAATCAAATGATTCCAATCATAAGCCCGATGAATTTTTTGAATTGGATTTAGAATTTCATACCCTGTATCTGGCAGCCTCCGGCAATCAGAAGGCGGTCAATGTATTCCGGGATATGCAGCCCTTCACCTATGCGTCCGGCACCTATGTAAGCCAGCCTCACTACAGGGACTGCGAATGTGTCGAGGAGCATCAGGCAATTCTGGATGCGGCGCTTGCGTCCGATTTAGACGCGCTGAAGGCAGCCGTTACCGCGCATCTGAATAACTCCAGAAAGGCATTGCAGCTCATCTTCAAGGTAAATCAGATGATTTACCCCGAAAATTAAAAATAACGAAAACCATCATTCATCAGGCTTCGCCTGATTCATGTGTTTGCTCCGCAAGCCTACGAAAACCAAAAAACACCATGTTGAAAACCATCATTCATCAGGCTTCGCCTGATTCATGTGCTTGCTCCGCAAGCCTACGAAAACCAAAAAAACACCATGTAAACTCATAAATGATTTACATGGTGTTTTTAATTTTCTATGGTTTTCTCCGCTATTTACAATTTACAGTATAAACAACGGATAAACCTGATGTGCATCCATTGTCATTTCGTTCCAGTAGGTGCGGAAGGTATCAGCGTTCATATCCTTTTCATTGGAAAGCACACAAACGGTATACGCTGTGCCGCCCTCCTCCAGAGAAAAATCATCCAGTATCGTCATACATTCATAAATATTGCGGGTGTAATCCTCTTTTTCGGTATATTCGTAGCCGTCTCTGGTCACATCCGTCACAACCAGATAGCCGCCGCCTGCCAGCCGCTTTACGGAATCCAGCATTGCGCCGTCATTTTTGGAGAACTGGCAAATGATAATTTCATCCGTTTTGCCTGCGGCAAAAGCATCCCAGTTTTCCTGACCGCCCACAACCGCGCCGTTATGAATGGTATACATCCCCGCCGCCGCTGCATCCTCCGCAGTCAGGTCTGCCGCATAGCCCTCCAAGGCCTTTTGCAGGGTGTCCGCCTCCTTCTTCATTTCACCGTCCAGCTCAGCTGTCACCTGCTGTCCGTCCGTAGCGTCCGTCTTATCCTTTCCGCAGCCTGACACGCCGCATACCATCACAACAGCCAGCAGCATTGCCAAAAGTTTCTTTTTCATGTGTTTTCCTCCTTCGATATCCTTGTTCGGGCGAGCCTGCGCTCTGCCATTCGTTTTTTTACGTCCCCGAAAATTTCTTCTTTTATGATTGCTTCGTGGGTATGCTCCACCACAATCCATTGATTTCGCGGCAGCTCTCTGGTCTTTTTCTCCTTAAAGCTGATTTTTTCCTCTTTTCCCTGCACCATATGCCCCAGATAAACGGGGTTTTGCAGGATTTTTCGGATTGTCCCCTTCGACCATGCCGCAGAAGAACGCCTGCCGAGATCCTCCCCTCGCGCCCGCTTCATCTCGGAAGGGGTGGGGATACCCTGTGCCGTCAGCCGTTCTCCAATCATTTTACAGGAAAGACCCGATAAGTACAAGTCATAGATTTTTTCCACAACGGGTGCCGTTTCCGCATCAGGAATGAGGTGATGCCTGCAACAGGGATCCTTGCGGTAGCCGTATGGCGCATAATTGCCCAGAAACTGCCCTGCCTCCATCTTCCTGCGAAAGACGGCACGAATGTTTTCCGAAAGCTCCTCGGAATACCATTCATTGACCAGACTGTTGATTTGACGGGCTTTTTTGTTGGCATGCGAAGCAGTATCCACCCCATCCACCACCGTCACAAAGCGAATCCCCCAGAGGGGAAACAGCGCATGCAGATATTTTTCCGCCGTGCCTGCGTTTCGGGTAAAGCGGGACTGCGTTTTGCATAGAATGATTGAAAATTTTCTTTCTTCCGCGTCCGCAAGAAGGCGTTGAAAGGCAGGTCTGTCCTCTCTCAGCCCCGAATAGTCCTCATCCGCATAAATGTCATAGACCGCCCACCCCTGTTTTTTGGCATATCCCAGCAAAAGTGCGCGCTGATTGCGTATACTCTCACTTTCCGCCGCTCTCTTTTCCGCATCCTCCACAGAAAGCCTGCAATAAATCGCCGCAATTTCTTTTTTCATTGCCGCCGCTCCTTTTTCTTCCTTAAAAAATTATACGGCGTTTCGGGCAAGAAAAAACCTACAGCTTTGACTGTAGGCTTTTATAATATTTCTTATAATCCGCGGAAAATATATTTCTCGCACTTCGGACAAACCGTGTCCTCGTTCACTCTGCGGCGACAGTCCAGCCCCTTGCCGCAATGAGGGCATCTATACAACTTTATTTCCAGGAAGATATCCAGCGCCACAATAATAATCGTCAACAGAATATTTCCGGCAAATACAAATGCCATTGCCGCCAGAGCATAAAGAACCAAGCTGAGCTTCTGGAACTTTTTGAACTTTGCCAATAATGCGGTGCCTTTTTCTGATAAAGCCTGCATAATTTTGACCCCCTTTTTTCATCTGATTTGTTCTTATTGTACAACAAATATCCTGCAAATGCAATAAAAAAGAAGAAAGGTATCCAAAAGCATGCGTCCATATAAAACGCACCCGTCACCCATGTCACGGGTATCGCCTGCGGCAACGGTCACAATGCCGACGGGCGTTATGCAGGCGTTGCACCAGAGGCAGGGATTGTTTCCGTCAAAATTCTTGACCGATACGGGCAGGGAAATTCCACCCACGCCGTACTGGGGCTGAGATGGATAATGGACAATGCACGCAAATATAATATTAAAGTAGTAAATCTTTCCATCGGCACGAATGACAGAAAGGTCAACCTGCCGCTAAAAGAGGCAGTCGAACGGCTCTGGCAGATGGGAATTGTGGTGGTGGCGGCGGCAGGAAATCCGGATGGACGCAATGGCTACCGTCCACCGCCTGCGGTAAGCGGCGGTGTGATTTCCGTCGGCGCATGGGAGGATAGAAGCTATTTCCTCGCGCCTGCGTTTCCGCTTTTTTCAAGGGAACGGGATACATTGCCCGATCTTTGGGCACCGGGAGATGATATCATTTCGGTGCTTTCGCCCGATTTTGATTTCACCCTGCCCAACCGCAGCCGTAAAAACATCGTGGACGGAAATTATATCACCATGAGCGGCGCATCCATGGCAACACCGCTCATCAGCGGCGCGGCTGCCCTGCTGCTCACAGAAAACCCACACACGCGTCCTGCGGAAATCAAACGGCTGCTGCTGCAAAAAGCCAAGCCCTTCGGCGGTCTTCTGACAGCGGAGGTCTGCCGTACCATTTAAAAGAAAGGTGGTTCTCTTATGTCCGAAAACACGGTCTATACCCTTGCAAAAACCCTACAGAAAACGGACGGACTGGAAAAGGATTTTGCACAAATGCTTTCTGCTTTGCGAGATACGGTCGAAAAAGAATATCTTCTGAAAATCCGCTCTGCCGCCAATGCCGAAACGGCATTTGCCAAGGAGCATCCCCCGAAGGAGGTCACACTGCTGCGCGCGCTTTCCGCCTTTATGGATGAGGGCGGACGGGCACAGCTGGACCGCATGACAAAGGGTCTGATGTTTCTGCACACCCTGCAGCATGTGCAAAGAGGTGTAGCGGATTTCTCCGAAGGCAATCTTCTGGCGGCGCGCAGTGCCGAGGGCGGCGCACCGGAAGATTTGCCCTCCGCCCAATCCGCAAGAATGGCAGGTCTGCTGCTGACATTGGCATTGGCAGAGCAGTTTTAGAGGGTGTCGACAAAGTCGCCCCCTAAGTTGAAATCAAGATTTCAACTTGTTTAAGCAGAGGAATAAACAGACGAGTTCCATCGGCTAGAAAGCCTTGAAACTCGCTGTTTTCCTCGAGTGGGCAAAGCCCCCTCTGCGGGTTTTACTTAGGAAACGCTTCGTTTCCCAAACCCTTCCGCTGCTTGTAAACATTTTGTATACAATTTAAGGGGCATTTCAGCCCCTTTTTCTCGTATATAAAATATGTATCGTATCACACAAAAAGAAAAATAAAAATCCTAACAGCACAATAATAAAATGATTACTTTGATACGCATCGAAAATATGCCCTTTCATCATTTCATCTACGGCATATCGCATACCACACATTATGCAGGAATAATTATCATAATCACACAGGTAATGAAACGGTGCTATATATTGGATAAACAGTCCATTGATTATAACAACCGCATATAATATCATCCTTACATTCTCAAAAGCAATTTGTTTATAATTCTTAATCTTCATACATTTTTATTGCTTTTACAAATTTAAATCCTGCGATAATCTGAAGAATCCCCGGAATAAACAAAACAACTCCAAAGCCGCAACTTGCCAATACATACAGCATAAATAAGAAAAATGCTAATATCAAATCAGAAATCGCCAAAAATAAATAAATGTAAGCCCATTTCATTTTCTTTCTCTCTGGTTTCAAATATATGATGATCCCAATCACAAAGATAATTAACCCAACCAGAAAACAAACTAGCAAAAGATTCCCGGAAATATCAGGAGGTTCAACCGTAACAGACAAATCGGCAGCAGAATCTGAATCATTTTTGGACATCTGCGGTATCACTAAAAACATCCCTAATGTCATCAATACAGGCAGACAAAAGGCAATAATATTCAACAAATGTGCCGAAAACAAATTGGTCTTATCTTTTTCCACACCTTTAATTTCTGCACCTTTATCGTCCTTTACATTTACGTCTAAAATCTTCTCGCCGCATTTTGTACAAAATAAGCTATCATCCTTATTCTCGGCTCCACACTTTGAGCAATACATTTTCCCACACCCTTTTCACAAATTTCGTTCATTATCAAACATCACATTTTTTACAACCTAACTTAACATTGCTATGTCAGCATATCTACAGCCCTGATATAACCTCCTTTTTAAAATCGTATTCTATTTTCGATATCTATTTTGGAATATAGAATAAATATAACAAACCCGATACAATTTAGCAAGAGGGAGGTGTAAACAAATGACTGTATTTCATCCGAAAAAGCCGGAAAAGGAAGTAATCTCCATGCGGATTCCAAAGGATGTTCTGGAAATTCTGGATCAGAAATCTGCACAGGCTAACATCAGCAGAAACGAATTTATCAATCAGTGTATTTTGTTTGCCCTTGCCCACATGGAAAACGAAGCATAAAAACCACAGCAAAAAAGCCCAGACCTTACGGTCTGGGCAATTTTTTTGACTTCGCTTAAGCGTGGTCGCTGACAACAAACATATTCATTTTTTTCAGAAGGCGGATATCCTCCTTAGAAACCTTGAGCTTTTCCTTCAAATCGTCCGTTTCCTCCAGAATATCCGATACCATCAGAAATTTGAAGCAGGCAGGCAAAATCGGCTGCGTGGATAAGCAGCAGCAAAGTCCTTCCATTCTGCCGCCATTATTAAAGGAATTGATGGCGTACATAAACATTCGCTCCACCTTATTATTCTGGTTTTCAAAATTGAAATTGATGAAGGTATCACCCTTGCGCATCGTGCCGTGATAAAGGAGCTTACACTGATAATAATTGGATAAGTCCTCAAGCGAAGCATACATATTCGCGCTGAATACACCGCTGTCCTCTCCGCCATCCTGCACCTCAATAACATTGCGCGCAATGCGGCTGCGTCTGCCATCGTAAAAGTACATATAATATTTGCTTTTGCTGAGGTTGTGCTTGATGATTTCGCCCTTCTCGCCCTTTTCCTCCCCGATTTCTTCATAATCAATCAGCTGGTTGACGGGCACCCCTAACGCCTGCGCAATCGTAAACAGGGTTTCAATATCAATGGAAATATCCCCGTTTTCGTATTTGGAAACCGTTGCCTTGCTTTTATGAATCATGCCTGCGAAGGTTTCAATGGTCAGGTTTTTCGTCTTTCGATACAGGCGAATTCTCTGCCCCACATGGATACTAACTTCTTTCATCTCTTTTCACCTACTCATCTATACTGTAAAAAAATAATCTCACTCTATTAAACCACGCGTTCCATTATAGTATAAAGTATCCAATAAAAAAAGTGTTCCGCACAAATCTTTTCGCTTTTTTATGGAAACTTAACGAATCTGTTTCTTTTTTGAAAGCAAGCGCTCGCTTTTTCTGAAACCGGTTTCGCAAAACCGCAGATGTTCTGAAAAAAACACAATAGGTTTTTCGTGATTTTCGCGCCATTTTTCCGAAAAAGTTTCTTTAGAATATATTATTTCCAGTTTTATGCAAAACGGGATATTATTTATTGTTCATCATTATACCAGATAAAAAGAGAAAAATCTACGTTTTTATCACCGAAATATCCAAAATCTATTTATTATTTTTGGTAAAATCTATCGTTTTTGTCCATTGTATTCATTTTTAAACCAAGGCTCCTCCCTGTCTATATTCGCATTATGTCAATTTCATAAAAATAAGATAATTTATGAAATTTTGTGATTTTTCAGTCTTTTCTACGAAAATATATGCTTTTTTTACATTTTTTCCACTCTGAGTATAAGAAATCAATAAATTCGTTTCACTAAACTATATTTCATTCATTTGCCCAAATCAGATTTTTCGTGCATAATATCGTTTGTAGGACAACTAAGAGAGATTTTCTTGGTGTCGGATGTAAAAGAAAGTTTTGTTTAGGAGGCGTTTACAAATTATGAGAAAGAAAACGAGTTTAAAGGACATTGCCGTAATCGGGCTGGCACTGTTTGCAATGTTCTTCGGTGCCGGCAATTTAATCTTCCCCCCCTACCTTGGTACAAATGCAGGGAGCGAGTGGTTCATCGGGTTTATGTGCTTCTTTATCGCGGACGTTGGTTTGGCTCTGGTTGCCATCCTCTCCATGATTAAAGGCGGCGATGTTTCCATTCAGGGCGTTACCAAAAAGCTTGGTGCAGTCCCCTCTGTCATTATCAATACATTAGTCGTTCTGTGTATCGGGCCCTTCTTGGCAATCCCCCGTACCGCAGCAACAACATTTGAAATGGGCGTTATGCCGATTTTCCCCAAAATCAACAGCTGGATTTTCGGTGCAGTCTTCTTCGGTCTGGTTCTGCTGTTTACCGTTCGCCCCTCCGGCGTTGTTGACGTAATCGGCAAATACCTGACACCTATTCTGGTAATCTGTCTGATGGCAATGATTATTCTGGGTATTGTTCACCCCATTGGCGATATCAGCAATGTTGCAAAATTTGAAACAATCAGAGAAGGCGTTATGGCAGGCTATCAGACCATGGACGTTCTGGCTTCTATCGTATTCGTCATCATCATCATCTCCGCAGCAAGGGATAAAGGCTACACAGAAACAAAGGACACCATGAGCGTTGTTATCAAATCCAGCGTTTTCGCAGCAGTTGCACTGTTCGTCATCTATGGCGGTCTGGCATTTCTGGGTGCAACCACATCCGCAGGCGGCTTTGAAGGCTATAACCAGACAGGTCTGGTTGTTGCAATCACACAGTCTCTGATCGGCAGCTACGGCGTACTGGTTCTGGCAATCATCGTATTCTTTGCCTGCCTGACCACAGCAATCGGTCTGACCTCCTCCTGCGCATCCTATTTCGCAGAGCTGACAAACAACAAGGTCTCCTATACAAAGGTAGTTATCCTGACTGTTGCATTCAGCTACATCGTATCCAACTTCGGTATCTCTACAATCATCAGCATTGCAGCACCTATTCTGAACCTGCTGTACCCTGTTGTTCTGGTTATGATTGTGCTGAACTTCTTTGGTAAGCATATCAAAAACAACAACATTTATATCTTCGCAGCAGCCTTTGCACTGGTTGCAAGTGCGGCAGAAGTGCTTTGCGGCTTCGGTCTGCCCCTGCATTTCGTAGAAAATCTGCCTCTGGGCTCCTTCCAGTGCGGCTGGGTAGTTCCTGCCATCGTAGGCGGTATCATCGGTAAATTCGTACCCGCTTCTCAGAAAGCAGCCTCTCTGAGCAAGAGCGACAACGAATTAGGCTAATGCCTGCGGCATTCTGTCGAAATCTCTATAGAAATTCTCGCACCGTATCGAATAGGATACGGTGCTTTTTTTATTATTTTTATTTTTTTTCAAAAATTTTTCAGACAGTTCAAACTTTTTTCCGTTACAATACATCTATAAGACAGAAAACGAAAAAATGGTTTTCACGCTGACCGGGAAGCAACAAGGAGGTAACACCTATGCAGGATATTTACGACTGCACCGTACAATACATCATAGAAAATCAAAATAAATTTTATCGTCTGGCATACAGCTATGTAAAGGAGGAGCAGGCAGCTCTGGATGTGATACAGAACGCTATCTGCCGCGCCTTGGAGGGCTGCTTTGGGCTGAAAAATCCTCTGGCACTCCGCACATGGTTTTATCGGATTCTTGTCAATGAGGCTTTGCAGTATCTCAGAAAGCAAAAGCGCGAAGTTCCTCTCGGCGAGGAGCATACCGAAGCCATGACCTACGAAGAGCCGGCATTTGATGAAGATAAGCAAGCCTATGAGGCTGTGATGCAGCTGTCAGAGCCTATGAAAACCGTCATTATCCTTCATTATTATGAGGATCTGACGCTCAAGCAGATTGCAGAAATCACCGATACCCCACTCAGCACCGTAAAGACACGACTCTACAGTGCCCTGAAAAAGCTGAAACTGATTTTGAAGGAGGAAGAAAAATGAATCCCGAAAATGGCAAAAAAACCTACGAATCCATCGAAATTCCTAAAAATTTAAATGAAACGGTCATGCAGACGATTGCATCCAAAAATAAGGAGGAACTGAAAATGAAATACGAAAGCAATGAAAATAAGAAAGCATCCGAAGCAAAGAAATCCTATCGCCCCGTCTGGAGAGGCTGTGTTGCGGCGGCAGCAGCCGTTCTGGTCGCAGGCACCATCGGGCTGAACGCAAGCCCCGTTTTTGCGGAAAACATGAGCAAGGTTCCCGTTGTGGGGCAGCTGGCGCAGGTGCTGACCTTCCGTTCCTTTGAAGGCACAGAGGGCGATGTGGAGCTGAATGTAAACGTCCCCGTTGTGAAGGGCCCCGATGGTAAGGAGCTGCCCGCAAAGGTAAATGCACGCATCCAGCAGCTGACCGCCGATTATGAAGCGCAGGCAGAAAAGGAAATGGCAGAATATAAGGAATCCTTCTTCCAAACAGGCGGCACAAAGGAAGAATGGGCAGATCGCACCATGGATTTGTATATCGATTACGATGTAAAATATCTCAGCAATGATGTTCTCTCTCTGGGCGTAACAACCGCAAAGAGCTGGGTTTCCGCGGATGAGGAGCATACCTACTACAACATTGATTTGAAGAATGATAAGGAGCTGACCCTGCAAGACGTGCTTGGCGATGATTATGCTGCCATCTGCAATAAGAGCATCGTATCTCAGATTGAAGAACGCATGGCGGCAGATGCAAACGCTTCCTTCTTCGGCTATGGTGACAGCACAGATGAAACCGATTCCCTTGGGAAGTTTGAAACCGTTGACGCAAATACCTCCTTCTATCTGAACGCAGAGGGCAAGGTTGTCATCTCCTTCCCCGAATATTCCATCGCCCCCGGATATATGGGCATTCAGGAATTTGTAATCGACTAACACAAAAATAGCAAAACGCAAGAAGGCTATCCTTTCGGGATAGCCTTCTTGCGTTTTCATTTATACAATTCCGTCCGTCTCAGCCCCGTATACGTTCTGCGGCTTCTGATTTCACTCGATTTTGCCAAATCCACCTCTGCATAAAGAATCCCCTCCGTATCATCCGCCTTGGCAATCACATCGCCGTTGGCATCTACTACAATAGATTCCCCCGAGAAGTCCATCTCGCCCTCCTTGCCGACGCGGTTGCACATCGCAACTGCCGTACTGTTATGGAATGCCTGTACACGCAGCTCCCATTCAAACATTTCGGAAGGCTCTGTTTTCGTATTCACCGTCGGAATCAGAATCAGCTCCGCCCCCATCAGACTTTCCGTGCGGATGCTTTCGGGGTAATGCCGGTCGAAGCAGACCACAATCCCGATTTTCCCATATTCCGTATCGAATACATGAAACCCGTCATCGGAGGGTGTATAGTAATCCTGCTCATAAAACTGCTCCGCCTGCGCAATATGCACCATCTTCTGCACGCCCGCAATCGTGCCGCCCTTCTGAATCAGCAGACTGGCATCGTATGTCTTCCCGTTTTCGTAAAGCAAAATATTCGGCACAACCAGAATCCCGTTTTCCTGCGCCGCCCTGCAAAATGCCGTCACAACCTCAGAATCAAGCGAAATCCGATATTGCGTCACATCCTGTCCGGGGTACTGCGGAAAAAATTCCGTCAGCTGCACTTCTGGAAACAGAATCAAATCCGCCCCATTTTCTGCTGCCTCCTTGATTGCCCGTATGCTTTTTTCTAGGTTCGCAGCAGGCTTTCCTGCGTTTGCCATCTGGCAAAGTGCGATTTTCATGTTGCATCCGCTCCCTTCTCTTTTGTTTTTTCATAAATTATTTTTATCCGTTTGCCTGCGTCCGCCGCCAGATACCATCCTCGTCCTTATGCAGAACTTCCTGATAAGCGTTTTTATTTCGATAAATCCCAATCATTGTCGTATCCTCGTCTAGCGGCAGGGTAAAGCTGTTTTTCGCCCCAATCCTGCCATTGATGCCCCCAAAGGCAGAATAGCAGTCAATATAAAGCTTTCCACCCATCTGTTGGGATATCTCCATTTTTCTGATATACCCCCTTGATGCCGCAACGTCAATATCCAGCGTGATTTCTCTGCCGTCCCCCGAAACGGAATATCCATCCATATAGACAGAACCGTTTCTCAAAAACCCCGAACCGATAAAATAACCGCCGCAAAGCACCACTGCCACAATAATCCCAATCACCATTTTCTTCTTCATAAAACCACCTCCGCAAATAGGACGTTTGCTATTTCGTTGCAACAATACTTATCCAATGATTTTTTGTATTTGAATACGTTTTTATCTCTGTAAAACCTGCTTCTTTCAAAGCAGCAATGAGTTGATCAGAGGTGTAAATCTTCATACCATCAATCAACTTTGTCCATTTTTCATCTGCGGCATTCGTTCCGTCAGATTCGTTACAAATCAGGAATGTCCCTCCGTTTTTCAGAACTCGATTTACCTCAAAAAAACATTTTTCCAATCCCGGCCAGAAGTAAACTGTCTCAAAAGCAGAAACATAATCAAAAACCGCATCAGGAAAAGGGATAGCAAATGCATCACCTTGAACCACGCAACATTTCCCTTGTTTAATGGCGGCGGCGTTCAGTTTTTGAGATTCTGCCACACTGACCTCCGAATAATCCATTCCTGCCACATGTCCATTTCCGCATTTGCCCAACCAGGCTACAATATTTGCACCGCCTCCGCAACCAACATCCAGTACCGCAGCGTCCGGATTCACTGAGATATTT
The DNA here is from genome assembly GCF_003865035.1 of Anaerotignum faecicola. Lineage (NCBI taxonomy): Bacteria > Bacillati > Bacillota > Clostridia > Lachnospirales > Anaerotignaceae > Anaerotignum > Anaerotignum faecicola. The sequence goes on along the minus strand of NZ_BHVZ01000014.1, from coordinate 102,319 downwards.
GAGAATCCCCATTGTGATAACTTGGCGTGACCGATGTTCATCATCTTCGTCATCAATTTTCCGCCGAAGCCTTGTGGCTTACGAGTATTTTCAAAGAAGTTCATTGCATTATTCCTCCTCTTTAAATCCCGATTTTTCAGTTTCAAAAACTGGAAGTTATAAACATCTTTGCAAATATATCATATCTATCAACTGTACACCGCCCTCATAAATTGGGTGGTCATAATTGTCAGTAAAGAAATTGGGAATCTTGTGAGAACGGACAAATCCACATTTTTCATAAAATGGTATCGTCAATGGACTGTCACCTGTTCCAACTTGCAAAACAGAATATTCATCTGCATATTTACTGGCAAGAAAATCAATTAGTGCTTTGCCATAGCCCTTTCCCTGATTTTCCGGATCGACTGCAATATTCTTGATTTCAAGTATTCCATTACCTTCATCGGTAACAACACATTCAGCTTTTACATTACCATCTTCAAGTACATACATAGTACTTTTTTCAAGATAGTGATCAATCATATTTTCCTGCTCATCAGCTAATAACAATAATGCTATAAATTGCTTTTTATTCTCATTCACTTCTCGGATTTTCATATCTATTACTCCGACAAACTGGAATTTTCAAATTAGTCTTTGCAAATAACCTTTGAATCTTCACCATCAATTACAATTCCCTGACGGTTGTTAATTGGGCATAGATTCAAATCCGAGAACTCAGTCATTATTTTCTCGGTAACTTTCTTAAATGGTGCTGTAAGATAATGCGGAAGAACATAGAAATCAATCAAATCAATCCCTGCATCATCTTCTTGTGAGTAGTCCTCCGGCTTTTCATCCATTTGCTCGATATATTGGATGCTTGGAGCGCATATAATTGCGCCTGCCGACTCGCCGATCATCAATTTTCCATTTGCCAATTCCTTTTTCAGCAGTCCATCAGTTCCCGTTTTACGGAGCTGGTCCATAAGAAAGAAAGAATTTCCGCCGGTAAAATATATCACATCTGCTTCTTCAAAAACAGACTGTATCGTTGAATAAGCCTCCGTTGAAATATCAATTTCAGTTACGATCGCTCCCAACTTTTTGAATAATTTTCGAGCCGAGCCGACATAACCGGTGTAGCCTTCACGCAGTGAAGCTGTTGGAATAAATGCGACTTTCTTATTTTCAATTTCTTCCTTTATCAGACTTCCTACACTTGAAAAGTGCGAACATAAAAATAATTTCATCAATATTCTCCTTTATAAATTCCGATTTGTTGTTCCTTTCAGGCGCATCTGCGCCGCCTTTCTTCCTGCCGTTTCCGGCACTGTGGGAAAGGGTTTGGAAAGGGAAACCTTGTGTCCCTTTCCTCGTCTGCGGAGGTTTGGAACCCATTACGAAACGGGTTCCAAGTTTTTGTTACTTTTTAGCATAAAAAGTAAGGATGGAATGCTTTGTTTTGCCGTAAAAGCTCTAAACTGGCGAACCGCTAATGTTGGCTAACCATTCTATTTGGGCGCGACTGCGCCCAATCAGTGCGAAGCACTGCTAACCATTGGTTCTGAAATCCCGATTTATTGTTCCTTTCAGGCGCACCTATACTTGTCTGCAACTTCCAATCGAATCAACATTTTTTCTCCGCACTTCATCGAATCAGATGCAGTGCATATTCCAGATCCTTCTTATGCACATAAATTTTATACTCCCATGCAAAGCTCTGGTTAAATCCTGCACTCCACATATTCGCTCTCTGGATACCGCCCTGTCGATTTGTTGTTCTCACTGTATAAGCAATCCCATTTGCAGCCAGAATATTGCGAACCTCCGCCTGCCGTTCCATGCTCTGTGTAAGCAGCAATTCTCTCCTGTTGAAAATCGTCAGCATTTTCCCCAGCCCCTTTCGCTTTTTTTCATTTTATCATATCCCCCTCCAAAAGAAAAAGCCATTTTCCACCGTTTCGATAGAAAATGGCTTTTTTTACTTATTCCTCAAAATGCAGTACGCCTACATAAGGCAGATTTCTATATTTCTGGGCATAATCCAGACCATACCCCACCACGAAGGCATCGGGAATCGTAAAGCCTGTATAGTCCGCCTTGATATCCACCACGCGGCGGTCAGGCTTATCCAGCAGTGTCACCAGCTTCAGCTTTTTGGGGTTTCTGCTGATAAGAAGCTCCTTCAGCTTTTTCAGTGTTCTGCCGGTGTCAATGATATCCTCTACAATCAGCACGTTCTTGCCTGTAATATCCGCATCCAGATCCATCTTGATATTGATATTGCCGGAGCTTTCCGTGCTGTTGCCGTAGCTGGAAACGCTCATGAAATTCATGGTAACAGGCATCTTCATTTTCTTTGCCAGATCCACGATGGTCACAACTGCGCCCTTCAGCGCACAAACCAGCTCCACCTGCTCATCTCCAAACTCCTGATATAATTCATCTGCCAGCTCTGCCATTCTCCGGTCAATCTGTTCCGCAGAAAGCAATACCTCGATTCTCTCTTTCATTCCTGTATCCTCCGTATTTGAATCCATACTTTTCGGTCGGTCTGTTCATCCACGCCAAAGGCTTCCTTCAGCCTCGGTACCCAAATCACCGTATCCCCTGCCACAAATAAGGGATATCTCTCCCGTTCGGCTCTGGGAATCTTTGCATCAATGAACAGCTCCTTGATTTTTTTCCTGCCCTTTCGCAGGGGAATCACATCCCCCTGCCTGCGCGTGCGGCAGAAAAGTGTATGCCCTATTTTATCATAATCAAATACATTCGTACAGGTTTCGGCAGAAATTTCAACTTTTTTTTCATCCAGAGAGACCAGAACGGCAATGCCTGCTTCGGGAATGAAGATTTCCTCCTCCATAGGCAGGGCATAGCAGAACCCTCTTGGCGCATCTGCTGCCCTTCGGGAAAGCACCAGTGTGCCGTATCGGTTTTCTGCGCGCAGTCCTTCGGGAAAATCAAGCTGTTTCCCGCTTTCCTTCCGAAGCAAATCCTCTAACGCCGCAAGCTGCTTTGCGGAAATATCCTTTTTCTGAAACTGCCCCACCGCCTGCCGCAGGATGCGCCGCCGCATGGCAGGATGGAGCGCATTTAGCCCTTCTATGGAAAGAGAAACCTCCTCAGGCAAGGAGGGCAGCTGTACCTCCTTCCAAAAAAGTGCCGTCTGCTGCTCCAGAAAATCCTCCTCCTCTGCCAAAAGAGAGGCCGTTTTTGCAATATGCCCCACCGCCTGCGGATTGATTTCCTCCAGAATCGGCAGAACGCGCAGCCGCAGCTTATTTCGGGTATAGGCTTCCTCTCGGTTTGTGGCATCCTCTCGCCACCCCAGTCCGTTTTCCCTGCAATAGTCCTCGATTTCCTCTCGGTCGCAGAACAGCAGAGGGCGGCAGATATTCTCTCTGACGGGTGCCATGCCTGCAAGCCCCTTCAGTCCTGTCCCTCTGCAAAGCCGCATCAGAACGGTTTCCGCCTGATCCCTTCGGTGGTGCGCCACGGCAATGAAGCCATCCTCGCCTGCCGTCTGCCGAAAGGCGGCATAGCGCAGAAGCCGCCCCGTTTCTTCCTCGCCAAGCCCACGCGCCTTCGCCTCCGCACGCACATCATAGTGCTTTACGATACAGGGAATCCCCAAATCGGCGCAGAAGCCTTCCGCAAAACGAGCGTCCTCGTCTGCCGCTGCTCCGCGCAGACCATGGTGGATATGTACCGCGGTGAGGGAATCCCATGCAAATTCCTTTTGCAGGCTATGCAGAACGTGGAGCAGTGCAACGGAATCCGCTCCACCCGAAAGCCCAATCACAAGCCTTGCGCCCTTCGGCACCATCTGAAATTGTCGCAGTGTGTTTCGTACCTTTTTCCGCATGTTCGTCTCCTTCTCGGAATCCTCTTTTTCCCCGAAAATTCCTCTTGTCCATTACTCTACACGATTGCGAAAAAAAAGACAACCCCACTTAGTCTCAATTTATACCTGCTTCTGCCAGAATCGTCCGGCAAGAACGGTCATATCGTCCCGTCTGCCGTCCCTGCGCTCCTTTTTTGCCTCCTGCAAAATATATTCCGCCGCGTCCTGCGGGTTTGACATCGGGAAGGCGGTCAGCTTCGCCTTGAGCCATGCGCCCGTCTGCTCCTCGCCGCCGAGGGCATCGGTAATCCCGTCCGTCACCATCAGAATCATGTCCCCATCCTTGAGGCGCATTTCATTTTTCTCCGGCTCTACCTGCTTGAGGATGCCCGCAGGCAGCGTCACCGCACGCAGAGAGATGATGCGGTCTCTCCGCCAGATAAACGATGCCACCGCGCCCAGCTTGATGAATTCGGCATGCCCGTCAAAAAGGTTCACATGGCAGATATCGAGGGTCGCATAGGCCTCCTCTCCCCTGCGCAGCAGAAGCGCAGAATTGATCATCCGCACCGCAAGCGCGCGGTCAAAGCCTGCCTCCGTGAATTGCTCCAGAAGCTCAATGGCAATGCGGCTTTCCTTCGCCGCCTGCTCTCCCGTTCCCATGCCGTCGGAAAGAGCAAGCAGGGCGTTGCCCCGTTCCGTTTCCAGAAATGCCGCCGCATCTCCTGTCGGCCTTCCTTCCTCCGCAGGGGCATAAACCGCCGCCGTCGTGAGGGAAAAGGCAGGTGCCTCCCGAAACAGCAGGCTGCATTCCCTCCCCTTCGCATCCACCGAGCAGGTGCCCTCCTCCAGCAAAACCATGGGGCAGCCCATCGTTTTTCTGACTAGCGGCAGAACCTTATCCTTGCAGCTGCCCTTTCCGCCGCAGGCAGGCAAAACCACCCTCACCTGCTTGCGCCGATGAGCCTTTTCCTCTGTAATGATGACCTCCTTCGGGGAAAGCCCCTGCTTTTTCAGCGCATGGCGCAGCTCCTTTTCTGCACCTTCCAGAAAAATACAGTTCAGCTCCATCTGCCCCGAAAGGGATTCCATAATTTCTCCCACCGCCAGAAGCTGTTGTCCGACCAGCTCGCGGCACTCCCTCAGGCGGCTTGTCCATAAGCAGTCCCTTCTGTACAGTCCATACACCTCATTTATGGTGTCCACAAGGGTGTCCACTCTTGGACAGGTGTCCGCAAATTCCTGCGGCAAATCGGATGCCCGAAACCGCCCCAGACTGTCGCAGTGAGAAAGTGCGGCAAAGGTCATGCCATAGGTTTTGTATAAATCCTCCTCCCAGCAGAAATGCGCCAAACCGCAGTCCTGACAAGCCTTTCCCGCAATGGTATCAACCAGCCTTGCAATCTCGCCTCTGTCCTTTCGTTCCCCCTCCCGAACAAAGGTTTTCGCCAAAGCATCAAATGCCGCGGATACGCCCAGAAGCTTCTCCTCCGTCAGCTCCTTCATTTTTGTATACCTGTCTTGGGGGCCTTCCGTTTCCCGCAGACCGCCGTATTTTTCCAGCAAAGCCTTGGGGAACAGGGAAAACAGCAGCGCCCCGCTTATCAATCCTCCTATCCAAATCGGGTTCAGCAACGTCATATCTATGTAAAACAGAAAAATGCAGGGGGCTAGCAGCATTGCAAGGGCAGAGGCCAACCTGCCCAGATCTCTCATGCAGCCCGCCAACATTCCCCCTAAAGCGAGGGCAGCGAAAAGAGGCAGCTTGGCACCGCCGGAAAGCAGCAGCAGCAACCCCAGAAACACACCGGCAGCCGCACCGCCGCCGATCCCCTCCTGCCTTGCGGCAAGAAGCAGAAAAAACGCAGATGCCATCGGCAGCAGAAATGCGCCGATCGGGCGGTTTTGCAGGGACGCAAGCCCTGCCAGAACGCCCCCTGCCAGAAGCAGGAGCGAAAGCATTTCCTCTCTGGAGGGAATCACAGCCTTCCCATGCTCCAGCAGAAGCACCACGCCCTTCTGCACCAGATAACTGATGCCAAGCGTCAGCGCGCCCTCCACAGCGGCAATGGCAAAATAGAACCCCAGACCCTGTCGGCTGACAGCAAAAAAGATACCTGCCAGCACCGAAGCAAGGGTGCCGAGAAGGGCCTTCTTTCCCATTTCCTGCCGTTCCAGAAAACGCCCCAGTGTCAGCTGAATGGCGAGCGCCGCCGCAAGCCCTGCGCCAGTCTTGAGCGGTGCATGGGCAAATGCCCCCAGTCCGACCGCAAGCCAGACCGCCCCAAAGAGCCACCCCTCCCCGAAAAAGGCAGAAAGATAGGCAAGCCCCATCGGGCGCAGCAGTCCCATCAGCTCAATCCTGCCCCAGAACAGCCCCATCAGGCAGAAGCCGCCGCCCTGCAGCAGGGTCTTCCATGGAAACGGCTTTTTCGGTTCCTTTTTCGGCAGGAGCATTTTGCCGAAGCGCGGTGTTTGTTCCGTATATTCCAATTTGATTTCTGTCTTTTCCATACTGCTTCCCTCCATACGCCCATTCTAAACAAACAGAACCGCTTTTTTTGTCAAAACGGGGCGAGGGCAGAAAGAAAGTTTCGACAAAAGCCGCTACGCTTCATCCGCAGCGCATAAAGCCTTCTGTGCAGACGCAAAAAAGGGTATCTCCTCTCGGAGATACCCTTTCTTTATATACGTTCTATTTTTAACTTACTTCATCTGTTCTGCAACGATTTCCTTTGCTTTTTCCAGTGCATCGGCAATCTTGGATGCGTCCTTGCCGCCTGCCTGCGCCATATTGGGACGACCGCCGCCGCCACCGCCGCAGACTGCTGCTGCCGCCTTGATGATATTGCCTGCATGTGCGCCCTTTTTCACAGCATCATCGGTTGCCATTGCCATCAGGCTTACTTTGCCGCCTGCCGCGCCTGCCAGAACGATTACGCCGCTGCCAAGCTTGTTTTTCAGCTGATCGCCAAGGGTACGCATTGCGTTGGCATCCATATCCTTGACCTCTGCCGCAAGCACTGCCACGCCATTGATATCAACCTTCTTGCTCAGCATTTCATCCGCAGCGCCGCCTGCCATTTTTGCTTTCAGCTTTTCCAGCTCCTTGGAAAGTTCCTTCTGCTCTGCCAAGAGCTGTTCCACTCTTGCCACCAGCTTATCGGGAGAGGTTTTCACCATCTGTGCCAGTGTACGCACCTCATCCTCCTGCGCCTGATAATGCAGGAGTGCGCCTTCGCCTGTCAGCGCTTCAATACGTCTGACACCTGCGGCAACGCCGTTTTCGGAAACAATTTTAAAGGAACCAACCTGTGCCGTATTTTTCAGATGTGCGCCGCCGCAAAGCTCAACGCTGTAGCCGCCCATATCAACCACGCGCACGATATCGCCGTATTTCTCGCCAAAGAGCGCCATTGCGCCCTTCTCTCTTGCCGCATCAATGCTCATTTCCTCCGCAACAATGGGATAGCTTGCGAAGATAGCTTCATTGACCAGTCTTTCCACCTCTTTGATTTCATCCGGTGTCATAGCGGTGAAATGGGTGAAGTCGAAACGCAGTCTGTCTGCGCTGACATAGGAGCCGGACTGCTCAACGTGTGTCCCCAGAACAGTTCTCAATGCCTTCTGCAGCAGATGGGTTGCGGAGTGGTTTCTTGCGGAAGCCATTCTGTGTTTTTTGTCGATTTCTGCACAGGCAATATCGCCAACGGTAACGGAGCCTTCCTCTACCACGCCCTGATGCGCGATTTTGCCGCCGATTACCTTCATGCAGTTTGTTACCTTAACTACGCCGTTTGCGGTTTTGATGATACCATGATCGCCAACCTGACCGCCGCTTTCTGCGTAGAAGGGAGTTCTGTCGAGGAATACCACAACGGAATCCTCTGCCTGTGCGCCATCTGCAACGGCATCGTTTGCAACCAGAGCAACGATTTTTGCATCCGCTACGGTATCCACATCATAGCCTGCAAATTTTGTTTCCAGATCGGTAGGCAGCTCATCGTATACGGTTACGGCTGCGCCCATGTAGCCCTCGCCGCCTCTTGCCTTACGCGCACGATCCTTCTGTGCCTGCATTTCCTTCGCAAAAGCCTCCTCATCCACGCGCATGCCTGCTTCTTCCAGAATTTCCTTTGTCAAATCAACAGGGAAGCCATAGGTATCATACAGGCGGAAGGATTTTTCGCCGCTCATCACGGTTTCGCCTGCGGCTTTCATTTCCTCCATATCCTCCTTGAGGATTTCCATACCCTTATCGATAGTCTTATAGAAGCTGTTCTCCTCGATGGAAAGAATCTTAAAGATATAATCCTGCTTATCCACCAGCTCAGGATATGCTTCGCCGCTGCAGGTGATAACAGCCTTGGAAAGCTCTGCAAGGAATTCACCCTGAATACCCAAAAGCTTGCCATGGCGCGCCGCACGACGCAGCAGTCTTCTCAATACATAGCCGCGCCCTTCGTTGGAGGGCAGAACGCCGTCTGCGGTCATGATTGTAACGGAACGGATATGGTCTGTGATGATACGAACGGAAACGTCAATCTTATGCTCCTTGCCATATTCCACGCCTGCCTTCTGACAAACCGCATCGCGGATATATTTTACGGTATCCACATCGAAAATGGAATCTACGCCCTGCATGATGGTTGCCATACGTTCCAGACCCATGCCGGTATCTACGTTTTTATGATCCAGCTCGGTATAGGTGCCATCCTCATGCGCATCGAACTGTGTCAAAACCAGATTCCAGAATTCCATGTATCTGTCGCAGTCACAGCCAACGCCACAGGTAGGGCTGTTGCAGCCATATTCGGGACCGCGGTCATAATAGATTTCCGTACAGGGGCCACAGGGACCTGTACCATGCTGCCAGAAGTTATCCTCCTTGCCAAGCTTCTTGATTCTGTCCCAAGGCAGACCAACCTTTTCATGCCAGATTTCGCCTGTTTCGTCATCCTCCTCATAGATGGTGACATACAGCTTATCCTCAGGGATTTCCAGCCATTTGGTAACAAACTCCCAAGACCAAGGGATGATTTCGTTCTTAAAATAATCGCCAAAGGAGAAATCGCCCAGCATTTCAAAAAATGTGCCGTGGCGCGCGGTTTTGCCGACATTATCAATATCCCCTGTACGGATACATTTCTGACAGGTTGTGACACGCTTACTGGGGGGTGTTTCCTGCCCTGTGAAGTATGCCTTCATGGGTGCCATACCGGAGTTAATCAACAGCAGGCTCTTGTCGTTACGGGGAACGACGGAAAAGGATTTCAGACGCAGATGGTCTTTGGATTCAAAGAACTGCAGAAACAGCTCTCTGATTTCGTTTACACCGAGATTTTTCATAGCTTTTCCTCCTTAAAAAGATAAAAATATAATTCCCACAATAAAATCCTGTTTTTTGGGTAATGAAAAAAATCCCTGTTCCGAAGAACAGGGACGAATTTACCGTGGTACCACCCTAGTTACGGCTTTGCTGCCGTCACTCGAAATCGTTAACGCCGATTTACGCCGCAATATACTTTTTTATTCCACTGCGGAGCCTGTTTCCTTTGAAGAAACAAGAGAAACCGAAAAGACTGCTTCCATTCTGTGCTGCTGAGGCTTTCCCACCAAGCTGCCTCTCTCTGAAAGTCCGAACCAAAATGTACTCCTTCTTTTCCTGACTTTTTTCTGTTTTTCTAATAATGATTTGATTATAGGCACTTGAAATCCGTTTGTCAAGGCAGTGTAAGAAATTTTTCCTCCAGCATGGCGCGAATCATATCCCCGATGCGCTTCAGCCCAACCTCTATCTTATCATCACTGAGGTTCAGGAAGCTGAGACGGATATGGCGATTTTCCTCGCCGCTGATATCATACTGACTGCCGGGGGTGAGAATGACGTTCTTTTCCAGCATACGGCTGCAAAGCGCTTCTGCGCCCACGCCCACGGGCAGCTCCACCCAAAGGCTGACACCGCCGTTTGGCTGTCCGTATTTCGCCACATCGGAGAGATATTTTCTTGCGGCGGAAAGCATTTTGCGGTATTTCTCGCCGCCGTAGCGCCTTGCCTGTGCGGCATGCTCCCCCCAGCCAAATTCGCGCAGATAATATTCCAAGGCTCTCTGGATAAAGCCGGAGGTGGAAATATCTGTCGTATATTTTGCTTCCATGACTGCCTGATGGATTTTCTTCGGCAACACAATCAGCCCCATGCGCAGACCGGGCATGAGGATTTTGGAAAAGCTTTTGATATAAATGACACGATTTTTATAATCTAACGCCTTCAGGGGAACAATCGGCTCCTTATCATAATGGAAATCGTAAAAATCGTCCTCCTCGATGATATAGGTATCGTATTTTTCTGCCAGCTCAAGCAGGCGGCGTTTTTTCTCCATGGAATAGGAGATGCCTGTCGGGGTCTGATAATATGCCATCATATAAATAAAACGCGGATGATACAGCTTGAGGAAATTTTCCAGAATGACCATATCCATGCCATCCTCCTCCAGAGGAATCTCTATCAGCTTGCCCCCACGGGACAGAAATGCACCCGCTGCACCGTAAAACGTGGGCTTTTCCACAAAAACAACATCCCCATAGCGCAGCATCGCCTTTGAAATGATATCAATGCCCTGCTGTGCGCCGGAGATGATCTGCACGTTTTCCGGAGAGGTTTTGATGCCATAATTCATAAGATAACGGCAAAGCTGCTCGCGCAGGGGGGCATAGCCCATGCTGTCCATATAGCGGAAGGCTCCGCCCTTTTCCCTATCCAGCACCGCATTGAACGCCTCCTTAAACGCATCCACAGGGAACATTTCATTCGGCAGAGAGGTGCTTGTAAAATTGATGGCATTTTCCATGGAAAGACCGCTTTCAAAGGAACGGAGATTGCGGCTTGCCACAGGCTCCGGAATATGCTCCACAGGCAGGGGCGAAACAAAGGTGCCACTGCCCACGCGCGAATAGACCAGCTGCTTTTTCTCAAGCAGCTTATACGCATTGACAATCGTAACAGTATTCACTCCGAAATGCTCCGCCGTTTTGCGGATGGGCGGCAGCTTGCTGTTGGCAAGCAGAACACCATCCGTAATCATCCCCTCAATGCCCTCTGCCAGCTGCTGATAAAGAGGAACGGCACTTGATTTATGCAGCTGTAGCTGAAAAATTTCTACCATATTAAGTATACTCCAAATCATTAAAATCTCATTTTACTTTTCTGCGTCGTATCGCTTTCTGCCAGATGCCCCTGCAATGCCCATGGCTTCTCTGTACTTTGCAACGGTGCGGCGACAAATCTGCACACCCTCCGCGGTCAGGCGCTCCGTCAGCTCCCGATCACTGAGGGGTTTTGTTTTTTCCTCCGCATCAATGATGGCACGCAGGCGGTTCTTGATGCTGTCCGCAGAAACATTTTCCGCCGCTTCCGTCTTTGCCATTGCCTTGGACTTTGCCATTGCCTTGGAAAAGAAGGTATGCAACGGGAACACACCGCGTTCACACTGCAAATATTTTTCCTTGACCGCACGGCTGACGGTGGATTCATGGATATTGAGCTGCTCTGCAATATCCACCAGACGCAAAGGCACAAGCTGCCCCTGCGGCTCCGAGAAAAAATCCCTCTGCTTTCCCACGATGGCTTCCACCACCTGCTGTAAGGTGCTTTCTCTGCGGCTGATGCACTGCAATGCCCACTCGGCACGCTTCAGCTGCTCTGCAATATATTCCTCCGTCTGTGCATCCGCTTTTTCGCGCAGCAGCTTCACATAGCTATGGCTGACGGTAAGACGGGGCATCACGGTTGTGTTTGTGGTGACGATAAATTCCTCGCCCCTGCGCTCCACCAGAACATCCGGCACGACATATTGCACATTGTCCTCCCCTGCAAAGCCACTGCCAGGCTTGGGCTGACAGGAGCGAATTTCCTGCAGGGCACGCATGAGCCGCTCCATGGAAATCTTTTCTGCCTTCGCGATATAGGAAAGGCGGTTTTTCGCCAGCTCATCCAGATAATTTCTTGTGACCTTCATGGAAAGGGCAGAGGCGTTTTTCTGCTTCAGCTGAATGAGCAGACACTCCTGCAAATTTCTTGCCCCCACACCGGAGGGCTCCAAGGCTTGAAACTGTGCCAGAATTCTTGCGGCAGTGGATTTTTTCATCGGATATTTTTCCATCATCATTTCGATGGCATCCTTTTCCAGATAGCCGCTTTCGGCAGTACTCTCCGCCAGAAACCGCAGGACTGCCTTATGTCCTGCCGGAATTTTTTGTATATTTATCTGAAAAAGGAGAAATTCGCGCAGACTCTGCCCTTCTTTTCTGCCGAAGGCATTCGTTTCGCGCTCCTTTTCCTCCTGCTCATGCTCCATGCGGTAAAGGCTGCGGTTCTGCTCATCCGCCTCCTCAAGCCATTCCAGCTTTTGCAGCAGCTCCGTATTTTCCTGCTGCACGGGCTCCTTTTCCTCATTCCATTCCACAAGGGGGTTCTCCTCCGCAAATTCTCGGATATATTCGGAAAGGGTCACGGCATTCATCTGCAAAATCTCCACAGACTGCTGCATTTTCTGTGATAAAATCTGTTTTTGCTGCACCTGAAGCGACAGCTCCATAAAAAATCCCCCTTTCTTGATGCTTGATTGCATTTATTTTATCATAAAATCTAATATAATCCCACCATTTTGTTTAAATATCCCTAAAAAAGCAGAGAAAATATGCCAAGATTATGGTAATAAATTAACATTTACTTTTATAGATAATAAGTGTAAACTATATGAGATGATTCATTCGCATACAAATTATTTTTTTGTTTTGCGGATGTCTTAGCAATATTATAACGCAAAGATCAGATTTCGACATTATTTTGTGGAAGAAGGGTTCTTTTCTGGAATAATCAGGTGAAAATTTCTTTTGAAAAAAAGTTTTTTCGCCTTTTTTCTGCAAAATTATTGAGAAATTCTTATTTTTGTATTAAAATATTGCTGTTATATTATAGTTATTTTCTTACAAAAGTATAACTTTAAACCAGCGCCATCCCTGGCGCACGACAAATTTGAACAGAGGGGGATAATATGCAAGCTTTAACGTTCAAACGTGGTGTACATCCTCCTGATGGGAAAGAACTGGCAAAAGACCAGCCCATCAAGGTGATTATGCCCAAAGAAAACTCTGAGTTGTTCTACCCTATGAGCCAGCACATCGGTGCTCCTTGTGATCCACTGGTTGCCGTTGGCGATCATGTAAAGGTAGGACAGAAAATCGCTGAGTCCGGCGCATTCATGTCTTCTCCTATCTTCGCCTCCGTTTCCGGCGAAGTTGTAGACATCAGACCTATGCTCGTACCCGGTGGTGCAATGGTAAAGGCTATCGTTGTAAAGAACGACGGCAAAATGGAAGAGATCGAAGGTCTCAACGAAGGTAAGGATTACACAACCATGACAAATGACGAAATTCTGGCAGCAATCAAAAATGCCGGCGTTGTTGGTCTGGGTGGTGCAGGTTTCCCTACACACGTAAAACTGAACCCTCCCAAGGACACACCCATCGATCACATCCTCATCAATGCGGCTGAATGTGAGCCCTACCTCACATGTGACTACCGCCTGATGCTGGAAGAACCCGAAAGAATCGTAAGAGGTCTGCAGATTATGCTGAAGCTGCATCCCAATGCAAAGGGCGTAATCGGTATCGAAATGAACAAGCCCGAAGCAATCGCTTCCATGCAGAAAGCATGCGAGGGCATTGATAATATCACTGTTCAGCCTCTGGTAACAAAATTCCCTCAGGGCTCCGAAAAACACCTGATTTATGCTATCACAAAGAGAGAAGTAAAATCCGGCGCACTGCCCGCATCCGCAGGCTGTATCGTAGACAACGTAGATACTGTTGTTGCAATCGAAAGAGCAATCTGCAAGGGCAGACCTCTGATGAGAAGAATCGTTACTGTTTCCGGTAAGGGTATCAAAAACCCCGGCAACTACAAAATCAGAATCGGCATGACGCTGAGAGATCTGGTAGATGCCATTGGCGGTTTCAATGAAGCAAACCCTCCCGTAAAGCTGATTGCAGGTGGTCCTATGATGGGTCCCACACTGTATACTTTGGATGTTGCGTCTGTTAAGACAACCTCCGGTCTGCTTTGCTTCACAAAGGACGAAGCATACATTCCCGAAGAAAGAAACTGCATCCGTTGCGGTAAATGCGTAGAGCATTGCCCTATGGGCCTGATGCCCTTCATGCTGAATGCCTTTGCAATCAAGGGCGACGGCGAAGGCTTTGTAAAGCATCACGGTCTGGATTGTATCGAATGTGGTTCTTGTTCCTACGAATGTCCTGCAAAGCGTCAGCTGGCGCAGTCCATCAGAGCGACAAAGAAAATCGAAGCAGGCAAGAAGGCAGCAGCCGCTGCAGCAGCAAGAGCAAAAGCAGAGGCTGAGAAAAAGGCCGCTGAGGAAAAGAAATAAGAAGGGGGAGAATAAAACATGGCTAATTTTGTAGTATCCGGTACCCCTCACGTGCGTTCCAAAGAATCCATCCAGAGCATTATGCGTGATGTTATCATCGCTCTGGTTCCTGCAACAGCAGCGGGTATCTATTATTTCGGCCTGAGAGCACTGATTCTGATTGTAGCTGCAATCATTTCTGCTGTTTTCTTTGAATGGCTGTATGAAAAAATCACAAAAAAACCTGTTACAATCAACGATTTGTCCGCAGTTGTAACCGGTCTGTTACTGGCAATGAACCTTCCTGCATCCGCTCCCGTTTGGGTTGCAATCGTAGGTAGTGCATTTGCCATCATCTTTGCAAAACAACTGTTTGGCGGTCTGGGCCAGAACTTCATCAACCCTGCACTGGCAGGTCGTGCATTCCTGCTGGCTTCCTACCCCACAGAAATGACCACATGGGTTGTTCCCAACGGTCTTGCAGCAGATGCTGCTACATACGCAACACCCCTGGCACAGCTGAAAAACGGCGCACTGGATGCTTCCCTGAAGCAGCTGGTAATGGGTCAGGTTGGCGGTACCATCGGTGAAACCTGTGCAATCGCTCTGATTATCGGCGGTATCTACCTGCTGTACAAGCACGTAATCAGCTGGAAGATTCCCGTAATCTACATCGCAACCGTATTCATTCTGTTCGCAGTAATCGGCAGACACGGCATGCGTATGCCTTTGCAGGAAATCTTCGCCGGCGGCGTTATGCTGGGTGGTATCTTCATGGCAACTGACTACGCTTCTTCTCCCGTAACCCCTAAGGGTCAGGTTATCTTCGCTGTCGGCGCAGGTCTTTTGACTTACCTGATTCGTACCTTCGGCGGTTATCCGGAAGGCGTATCCTATTCTATTCTGATTATGAACTGCTGTGTACCTCTGATTGAAAGATTCACAGAACCTACAATCTTCGGTGCACTGCCTAAAACAAAGGAGGCGAAATAAGCATGGACTCTAAAGCAGTAGTTAAACCCGCGATCGTTCTGTTGCTTATCTCCGCTATCGCAGCCGGTATTCTGGGTGTTGTATCCGAAGTAACCGCTGCTCCTATTGCTGCACAGAACGAAAAATCTCTGAATGAAGGTATGCAGGCAGTTATGCCCGACGCATCCTCCTTCGAGCTGCTGGATGCTGATCTGACAGGCACAATCACAGCAGTATACAAAGGCGATAACGGCGGTTTCGTTATCACAACAGAGCCCGGCGGTTTCGGCGGCGCTGTAAAAACAATGGTTGGCATTGATGCTGACGGTACAATCACAGGTCTGCGTGTAACAGGTCATTCCGAAACAGCAGGTCTGGGTGCAAAGGCAACCGATCCTTCCTTCTACGAACAGTTCACAGGCAAATCCGGTTCTGTTTCCGTAACAAAGGATGGCGGCGAAATTGTTCCCATCACAAGTGCAACAATTACTTCCAGAGCAGTTTGTGTCGGTGCGCAGGAAGCTCTTGATTGGGTCGCAGCGAATGGAGGTGCTTATTGATGGCTAACCCTATTAAAATTATCAAAAACGGCATTATCAATGAAAACCCTACATTCGTTCAGGTTATTGGTATGTGTCCTACTCTGGCGGTTACATCTTCCGCTATCAATGGTATCGGCATGGGCCTTTCCACAACAGCAGTACTGATTTTTGCGAACCTGTTTATCTCTCTGCTGAGAAAGGTAATCCCCGATACAGTACGTATCCCTTGCTTTATCGTTGTTATTGCTACATTCGTAACAATCATCGAGTTCCTGCTGAAGGCTTATCTGCCTGCACTGAACGCATCCCTGGGTCTGTACATTCCACTGATCGTAGTAAACTGTCTGATTCTGGCGCGTGCCGAAGCATTCGCTTCCAAAAATGGTCCCGTTGCTTCCGCATTCGATGGTATCGGTATGGGTCTTGGTTTCACCATCGCTCTGGGCTGTCTGGGTCTGGTGCGTGAATTCATCGGCAGCGGCACACTGTTCGACGTAACAGTTCTGCCCGAAGCATTCCCTAGAACACTGCTGTTCGTTATGGCTCCCGGTGGTTTCTTCACACTGGCTATTCTGATGGCTATTCTGAACCATTTCAGAAACAAAAAAGCATAAGAAGGAGGGGAAAATAAATGAATCTGATTTTGTTAGTATTGGCTGGCATTTTCGTAAACAACTACGTTATGTCCCAGTTCTTAGGTATCTGCCCCTTCCTCGGTGTTTCCAAGAAGGTAGATACAGCAGCCGGCATGGGCATGGCTGTAATCTTCGTAATGGCTCTGGCAGCAGCAGCAGCATGGTTGGTATACAACCTGATTCTGGTGCCTCTGAACATTACATTCCTGTATAACATTGCGTTCATTCTGCTGATCGCATCTTTGGTACAGTTCGTAGAAATGTTCCTGAAAAAATCTGCACCTGCTCTGTATCAGGCTCTGGGTGTATTCCTGCCCCTGATTACAACAAACTGCGCAGTATTGGGTGTAGCCGTTACAAATATGCAGAAGGGCTACAACTTCATCGAATCCGTTCTGAACGCAGTTGGTGGTGCTGCCGGTTTTGCTCTGGCAATCATTCTGTTTGCCGGTATTCGTGAAAGAATCGCTGACAATGAAACACCGAAGGCCTTCGATGGTTTCCCTATGGCTCTGATCACAGCTGGTCTGATGTCTATCGCATTCCTGGGCTTCTCCGGTCTGATCAAACTGTAATAGAGGAGGGTAAAAGAATATGGATCCAATGAGTATTTTATTTCCCGTTCTGAGTGTCGGCGGTATGGGCGTTGTTTTCGGCGCTTGCTTGGGTGTTGCGAGTGAAGTTTTCAAGGTTGAAGAAGACCCTCGTATCGGTCAGGTTTTGGAATGTCTGCCCGGCGCTAACTGCGGTGGTTGTGGTTTCCCCGGTTGTGGTGGTTGTGCATCTGCAATCGTTGCCGGTACAGCTCCTGTAAATGCCTGCCCCGTTGGTGGCGCAGCAGTTGCTGAAAAGGTTGGCGCTATCATGGGTGTTGCAGCTTCCTCTGCTGAACCCGTTGCCGCTTTCGTAAAGTGCGGTGGTACTTGCGATAAAGCAAAAAATAAATACGATTATTTCGGCATTGACGATTGTAACATGGCTGTTCAGCTTGCAGGTCAGGGTGCAAAATCCTGCTCCTATGGCTGTCTGGGTCTGGGCAGCTGCAAGAAGGCTTGTGCCTTCGGCGCAATCGAAATCGTTGACGGTGTTGCAGTAATTGATAAAGATAAATGTGTTGCCTGCGGCAAATGCGTTTCCACTTGCCCCAAACACATCATCGAGCTGCTGCCCGCTAAGAAGAAAGTTAAAGTACAGTGCTCCTCCAAGGATATGGGTAAGAATGTAATCCCCAACTGCTCCGTTGGTTGTATCGCTTGTAAGATTTGCGAAAAGAACTGTCCTTTCGACGCTATTCATGTAATTGATAACCTTGCTGTTATTGATTACACCAAATGTAAGGCTTGCGGCATCTGTGCAAACAAATGCCCTAAGGGCGTGCTGACAGGCAAGAGACCTGCACAGCCTGCGGCTCCCGCCGCTGCTGCACCCGCAGCGCCCAAGGCTGCTCCTGCTGCTGAAGCTCCCAAGGCTGAAGCACCTAAGGCAGAAGAAGCTCCCAAGGCTGAATAATTCAGACTTTTCAAAGACTCTCTGAGAAATCAGGGAGTCTTTTTTTGTTGCTAAAAAAATCTTTTATGATTCTGTTCGCTTTACCCCTCTGGAAAAGTATGCTATACTAAATCAGTTATAAATAAATGAATTTTTTCTGTAAAGGAGGATTTGCTATGAGAGGACGTTCCTCACAAAATATCTGGATACTGGTGCTGCTTATGCTTGCAGGCGTGGTTCTGGGCGGCTTTATCGCAAAACTGGTCGGCGGTGTTTCTGCACTCAGCTGGCTTGCATACGGTAACAGCTTCGGGCTTTCCTCTCCGCTTATGCTGGATTTAGGCGTGCTGACATTGCAATTTGGGCTGACCATCCGCTTTACCATTGCGGGTATCATCGGCATTATTCTGGCGTTTTTCATTTACAGAAAGCTATAATGATTTTCAGGGGGCAAACGATTTTGCCCTTTCCTTTTTTTCAGGAAAAACCATTCTTTTTTTATGAAAAATACGGCTCTTTTCTTGAAAAGAATACAAAAAAGCGGTATGATAAAATGTAAGACAAAATTTAAGAGATACCATAGCTGCCGCACACACGGCGGCGTTTCCAATAATGAAAGGGGTAAAAAGAATATGATGTTCAATGCCAAAGATATGGGAATTGACTTGGGTACTGCCAATACCCTTGTCTATATGAGAGAAAAAGGAATCATCGTGAATGAGCCTTCCGTTGTTGCCATCAACACGGACACCAGAGAGGTTCTGGCTGTCGGCAACGAAGCGAAGGATATGATCGGGCGTACCCCCGGCAA
The DNA here is from genome assembly GCF_003865035.1 of Anaerotignum faecicola. Classification (NCBI taxonomy): domain Bacteria; kingdom Bacillati; phylum Bacillota; class Clostridia; order Lachnospirales; family Anaerotignaceae; genus Anaerotignum; species Anaerotignum faecicola. Next base: position 83,612 of record NZ_BHVZ01000014.1, on the reverse strand, counting down.
TATCGTTGCCATCCGCCCCATGAAGGACGGCGTTATCGCAGACTTCGACGTAACACAGGCTATGCTGCGTTATTTCATCAATAAGGCGTATGTACGCTCTCTCTTTGGGCCCAAGCCTCGCATTGTAATCTGTGTGCCTTCCGGCGTAACAGAGGTAGAAAAGCGCGCCGTTCTGGAGGCTGCCATTGCCGCAGGCTCCAAGGAAAAGGACACCTATCTGATTGAAGAACCCATGGCAGCGGCGATTGGTGCAGGTCTGCCCGTTGCAGAGCCCACCGGCAGCATGGTTGTTGATATCGGCGGCGGCACAAGCGAGGTTGCTATCATTTCCCTTGGCGGCATTGTTACAAGCACCTCTCTGCGTGTGGCAGGTGACGCACTGGACAGCGCGATTGTAAACTATATCCGTAAGGAATTTTCTCTGGCAGTCGGTGACCGTACCGCAGAGGAAATCAAGATTACCATCGGCTCTGCGTATCCTCTGGACAGAGAGGAAAAAATGGAAATCCGCGGACGCGATTTAGTCAGCGGTCTGCCCATGACCATCGAAATCAATTCCATTCACATTCGCGAAGCACTGGCGGAGCCCGTTGGCTCTATCATCAACAGCATTAAGCAGACCCTGGAGGCAACCCCTCCCGAACTGGCTGCGGATATCATGGAATACGGCATTACACTGACAGGCGGCGGCGCGCATCTGCGCGGACTGGATAAGCTGATTACCGCGGAAACAGGCATGCCCGTTAATATTGCGAACGAACCCCTGAACTGTGTTGCTCTGGGCACAGGGATGGTTCTGGAACAGGTAGATAAGCTGAAATCTGTTCTGATTTCTCCCAGAAAAGCATTATTCTGATTTTAAACACACCGAAAGGAGCATTTCACGTTGCAGGAGTTTTTCTTAAAACATAAAAAACGCATCATTGGTGCGGGCATCGCCATTCTGGTTCTGGTTACCGTGATTGCCAGCGGTATAAAGCTGAATGCCACTCTGCTGGAAAGCGCCATCGGTGTTGTTGTCACCCCGTTTCAGGATTTGACAACCGGCATCAGCAGTTGGATAGACGATACGGTGACATCCGCCCGCAACAAAACAAAGCTGAAGGATGAAAACGAGGAGCTGAAGCAGCAGATTGCAGAGCTGACAAATAAAAACAGAAAGCTTTCCATGTATGAAACGGAAAACGAGCGTCTGACCGCTCTGCTGAAAATTGCGCAGAAATACCCTGCCTATGACAGTGTCGGGGCACGCGTGATTGCAAAGGACCCCGGCATCTGGTATGACGGCTTTACCATCAACAAGGGCACAACAAGCAGCATCAGCGCAAACATGGTTCTGATTGCGCCGGAGGGCTTAGTTGGTAAGGTACTGGAAAGCGGCGCGACCTTCTCCAAGGCGCAGTCCATTCTGGACAGCCGTTCCTCTGTGCCTGCGATGAGCGTGCGGACGGGCGATTTGGGCGTTGTCAAGGGCAATTACAGCCTTGCGAACCACGGTCTGTGCAAAATGGAATATATCGACGGGGACGCGGAAATCATGGTAGGCGACGAAATCGTAACCTCTCAGCTTTCCGATATTTACCCGGAGGGGCTTGCCATCGGCAAGGTACTGGAAATCGAGACCGACACCAACGGGCTGACGAAATACGCTGTGATTGAGCCTTATGTAGACCTAAAGCATCTGGATACGGTTCTGGTTCTGGATAAGGGCGCAAAGCAGAGTGGCAAAAGCACAGCAAAGACAAATACACAGGCAAATCCCGACGTGGCGGAGCCGACAGACCCGACCGACCCTGACACGGCAGAGCCTGACACAACGGGGGTGGCGGAATGAGAATCATCATCACCACTCTGATTGTGGTACTGAATTTTATTTTGCAGACCACGCTCTTCCCCTACCTTGCCATCCAAGGGGTATTCCCGAATACCGCCTTGATTATTGTAACCTCCTATTCCCTGCTGCGCGGCAGTAAGGAGGGCGCACTGGTGGGCGCAGGCACAGGGTTTCTGATGGATGTGTTTTTCCACACCTACATCGGCTTTTATACCGCGCTGTATCTTTTGATTGGATTGATTTTCGGACGAAGCCAACGCAGCTTTTTCCGCGAAAATTATATTCTGCCGATTATTTTCTGCGCGATTGCCACAATTTTTTATCAGGCAGTGCTGTATGTTTCAAGCTTTGTGTTCCAAGGAGAAGGAAATATTCTCTATTTCCTCTTCCGCGTACTGCTGCCGGAGCTAGTCTATATGACGATTGTAACCGTTCCGCTGTATCGGGTGCTGTTTGGCATCAATGAATGGCTGGAGCTGAAAGAAAAGTATAAATACCGCCTTTTTTAAAGGCTGAAATCTGTTTCCCATCAGGAGGAAGCGATGAGAAGATATCTTGAGCATTTTTTAGATTTATGTAAAAACAGAATATTTGTAATGCTGTGCGGCGTGATTGTGCTTTTCGCGATTATCGTGCTGCGTCTGTTTTCCCTGCAAATTATTCACGGGGAATATTATGACGAATCCATTACGGCGAGCGTTTCCAAAACACTGCCTGTGGCGGCCTCCCGCGGGAATATTTATGACCGCTACGGCAGACCGCTTGCTGTCAATACGGTTGCATACTGCGTACAGGTGGACGGCAGTGTTACCTTAGAGTTGAACAGGGAGGAACGCAAGACGCTTGCTACAGACCTGACCGACTGGCTCTGGGCAGACGGACACCATAAGGTAGATTCCCTGCCCATCACCACATCCTCGCCCTATTCCTTTACCTTTAAAGGAACGGATGAGGAAAAGGAAAAGCAGGAAAAAAGCTGGAAGGCCTCCATTGGTCTGGAGAAAAAGCAATATAAGCTGAGCGCAACGGAATGTCTGAAATATCTGTACGAAAAATATGACGTACCCGAAGGCTACACTGCGGCGCAGAAGCGCACCTATCTTTCCCTTGCCATGAGCGATGACCGCAATCTGATGGCGCTGACCTTGGCAAGAAAGCTTTCCGAATTCGGCGAAACGATTGATGATGAGCTGCCCCTAGACACCGAGGCACCCTATGCTTTCCAATTTAACGGCAACACCAACCGTGAAAAAAGCTGGAAGCAGAGCATGCTGATGAAGGGCAAGGAATTAAACTATAATTCCAGAAAAACTCTGGATTATCTGCGGGATTTCTTCGGGCTGCCAGAGGGTCTGCCCGAACAGCTGGTGCGTGATACACTGGGGATTCGCTATTCCCTCTATCTGAAACGCTATCAGCAGTATCAGACGGTGACGATTGCAACGGATATTTCCGATAAAACCCTTGCCTACGTCGAGGAAAATCAGGATACCTTCCCCAATGTTGTCATTGATACGGTATCTCTGCGGGATTACCCCGAAGGGGAATATTTCTCTCATATCCTCGGATATATCCGCCAGATGACGGAAAGCGACTATGCCCTCTATAAGGATGAGGTGGATGCAGACGGCAATCCGCTTTACAGCCAGACAGATGTTGTCGGGCAGGACGGCATGGAAAAGCTTTACGAAAAAGAGCTGAACGGCGTGGACGGGAAGGTTATGATTGAGGTCGATAACCAAGGCAGACGTATGAGTGTAATCGATTCCACGGAGCCTGTTGCCGGAAAGGATGTTTTCCTGACACTGGACAGCAAGCTGCAAAAGGTTGCGTATGATACACTGGAAAGCGAATTGCGCACGGCAGTTCTCAGAAAGCTGACCGGCGGCGGCAAGACCTACGCCTCCAGTACGGAGCTATTCACTTCCATGATTAACATAAACCACATTTCCGCCCAGAAAATGATACAGGCGGAAGACGGCGTGCAGAAGCAGGTTTATCAGAAGCTGAAGCAGGCAAACCCGACCTTCAACCCCACGCAGGATGATGCGGTTGCGGTTGCAAAGGAATTCCTGATTGACGGTCTGGAAAAGGGCTCTATCAGCCTGAAAGAGCTCATGCTGATGATGATTGAGCAGGGAAATCTGAGCGTAACAGAGGAGGAAAAGGCCTCCATCGAAAATGGCGCATCCCCTACCGCTTTCATCATCAAAAAGCTCAGCAACGGGGAAATGTCCCCTGCGGATACGGGGCTTGACCCCTGCACCGGCTCTGTTTTCGTGACACAGGTTGGCACAGGTGAGGTGCTTGCGAGCGTCACCTACCCTTCCTATGACAACAACGAGTTGGTCAATACGTTTAATAATGCTTACTATAATGACTTATTGCAGGACGGCAACACCCCACTGGTCAACCGTCCGCTGAAGCAGAAAAAGGCATCCGGCTCCACCTTCAAGATGATTACTGCGCTGGCAGGTCTGGAAACAGGCACGATTACGCCAAGCACAACCATCGTGGATAAGGGGCTGTTCAAGGATGCAGGTGTACCCTATGCGCGCTGCTGGATTTATTCCAACACAGGCGGCACCCATGGGCCTGTGAACGTTTCTCACGCGCTGGAGGTTTCCTGTAACTATTTCTTCTATGAGCTGGGCTACCGCTTAGGCAGCACCGCAAACGGCAGCGACAGCAATAAGGCAATTACCACGCTGAATGAATACATGGCAGCGTTTGGTCTGAATGACTATACCGGCGTAGAGCTGGACGAATACGGCCCGACTATGGCATCTCCTGCCAATAAGGAAAAGGCAGTGAAAACCTTTAACCCCGATGCCACCACAAGCCAGACCCGCTGGACGGACGGTGATACCATCCGTACTGCCATCGGGCAGTCCATCAACAGCTACACACCGGCACAGATTACGAAATATGTTTCCACCCTTGCAAACGGCGGCACGCTGTATAAGCTGCACATGGTGGATCACATACAGAATGCTGACGGCACACTCCATTCCGAGGTGGAGGAAACGGTCGAAAATGTAACAAAATTCAAGGAGGAAAATCTGCAGGCTGTTTATCAGGGGATGTATCTGGTAACAAACGGTTCCCACGGTACGCTCCGTACCGCCTTCAATGACCTGCCCGTAAAGGTGGCAGCGAAGACGGGTACTGCCGAAGAGGACAAGAACCGCAGCTCCCATACCTGGTTCGTCTGCTTCGCACCCTTTGATGATCCGCAGATTGCCATTACTGTTATGATTCCCTTCGGCGAAGGCAGCGGTACACCTGCGCCTGCGGTTGCGAAGGCAATTATCCGCGAATATCTGGGGCTGGATTACACCCCCACAAACACCACAATGCAAACAGTTCTGGCAGAATAACAACAGGAGGGGAAAGTATGTATAATGAAAACTATGTGATCTTTAAGGGCACAAAGGACGGTGTCACCGTTATCTTTGACCCGGAGGTATCCTTTGAAACCCTTTGCACACAGCTGGAAAAAAAGGTGGCGGAGGCAGGCAAATTCTTCGATAACGTAAAGACCTCCCTTGCCTTCAAGGGGCGTATATTTACGGAGGAGGAGGAGGAAACCCTCTTAAAGATTATCGCAAAGCATACCACGATGGAAATTACCTTCGTGAAAACAGAAAACAACGAAATCAAGCGTCTGAGCGACCTTCTGGAGAAGGAGCTTGCTCCCTTTAATCTGGCGAAGTTCCACAAGGGCTCTCTGCGCAACGGGCAGAAGATTGAATTTGAAGGCAGCGTCATCGTGGTTGGGGATGTCAACCCCGGTGCAGAAATCAAGGCAGGCGGCAATATCATCATTTTGGGGCAGCTCAAGGGCATGGCGCACGCAGGCTGCAAGGGCATGACGGATGCCTTTGTTTCCGCCATTTATATGGCACCCGTACAGCTGCGCATTGCGGATATCATCACCCGTTTTCCCGAAGAAAACAAAAAGGGCCCCAAGCCCCCTGAATATGCCTTTGTGCAGGATGGGCAAATTTTTGTTATGGCGCTTTCCTAAGAATTGGAAACGCTGTCGAATCATGGGAAAAGTTCTCCTGTTTTGCTAAAAAAAAGGAGTGCAAAATCAGCACATTTTTGTTAATATAGTAATAGGAATCAGATATTACCGAAAAAAATGTGCAAACGCGTAAAATAAACTTCTGAGATTAGGAGGAACATCAATGAGTGAAGTAATCGTAATCACCAGCGGCAAGGGTGGTGTCGGCAAAACCACAACCAGCGCAAACCTTGGCTGCGGTCTGGCAGCATTAGGCAAAAAGGTTGCATTGGTAGATGCAGATATCGGGCTGAGAAATCTGGACGTTGTTATGGGTTTGGAAAACCGTATTGTATATGACTTGGTAGACGTTGTGGAGGGCAACTGCCGCCTGAAACAGGCTTTGATTAAGGATAAGCGCTATGATGGGCTGTTCCTGCTGCCTGCCGCACAGACAAGAGATAAGGACGCTGTTTCTCCCGAACAGATGCAGAAGCTCTGTGACGATTTAAAAGAGGAAGGCTTTGATTTTATCGTACTGGACTGCCCCGCAGGGATTGAACAGGGCTTCAAAAACGCCATCGCCGGCGCAGACAGAGCCATTGTTGTCACAACCCCTGAGGTTTCCGCTGTGCGCGATGCTGACCGTATCATCGGGCTTCTGGAGGCAAATGAGCTGAGAAACCCTACCCTTATTCTGAACAGACTGCGCATCGATCTGGTGCAGCGCGGCGAAATGATGAATATTGAGGACGTAGAGGAAATTCTTGCGATTGATATTCTGGGTGTCGTTCCCGATGATGAAAGCATTGTTATCGCAACCAACAAGGGTGAGCCTGCCGTTATGAACGAAAATTCCAAGGCAGGACAGGCTTACAGAAATATCGTTCAGCGCCTTCTGGGCAATGATGTGCCCCTGATGAGCTTTGAACCCGAACCCGAAACCTTTATGGACAAGCTGAAAAAGCTCTTCCGTAAATAAGCCTGTGCGAAGAAAGGAAGTGTAACGATGGATTTCTTTAGCTTTTTCCGCAAAAAACAGACACCGCCCTCCGGCAGTGTTGCGAAGGATAGATTAAAGCTGGTTCTGGTGCATGACAGGGTGAACTGCTCCTCTCAGGTACTGGAAATGCTGAAAACGGATATCATCAAGGTCATTTCCAATTACATGGAGATTGATACCGATGAGCTGGATATCCAGATTACGCAGACGCAGTCCGAGGATAACAACGGCACCGTTCCTGTGCTGTATGCGAATATCCCCATCAAGAGCATGCGTAAGATGAATCACGAGGATTAAAGCCCTATTAAAAAGACCAACACAAAAGACCTTCAAATGCAGGGAAACCTTTGAAGGTCTTTTCGGGTTTTCTCTATCACACCAAGCCCTTCGCCGGTATGATAGACAAAATCCGAAAAATCATAAAAAATACCAGGAGTTTTTATATATGGACATCAAAAAATATCTTCAAAATCTGGATTGGTGGCTTGTGGGGGCGGTTTGCCTGCTTTCCCTGTTCGGCTTAATCTGCATTGCGAGCGCAACGCGTATCAATCTGGGGGAAAGCCCTGCCAATGTCATCAAGCAAGGCGTATTCTTCCTCATCGGCATTGCGCTGATGGTGATTGCAGCCAATGCGGATTATGAATACATCTCACAATTTACCATTCCGCTTTATATCGTGAATATTTTGCTTCTGGTGACGGTTCTTCTGGTCGGCTCCGAGAGTAAAGGCGCGACCCGTTGGATTGCCCTTGGGCCTCTGACCATTCAGCCCTCGGAATTCGCCAAAGTGATTATGATATTCTGCTTAGCGAAGGTCATAACCGAGCGGCAGAAGCAAATCAGCGACCTGAAAACCATCGGGTTTCTCTGTATTTATACAGGGATTCCGTTGCTTCTGATTCAGAAGCAGCCTGCGCTTTCTGCCAGCCTGGTTCTGGTTGCCATCTTCTGTATTGAAATCTTCATTGCAGGTCTGGATTGGCGCATCATCCGCAATGTCTTAGTGGTTACGGTGCCGATTGTCGCATTGATTCTCTTTGACGTAAGCAGAGAGCACCCTCTCTTTACAGATAAAATTCTTGCGGAGCATCAGTTCAACCGTATCCTTTCCTTTGTGGACCCCAGCCGCGATGCCAGCCTGTATTATCAGACAGAAAAATCCATTTCCGCCATCGGCTCGGGGAAATTTCTGGGCAAGGGTCTGTTCCATGGCACACTGAACCAGTTAAGCTATCTGCCGGAGCCACATAATGATTTCATTTTCTCCGTAATCGGGGAAGAATTTGGATTTCTTGGATGTATATTTGTCCTCGCCATATTGCTTTTTATCGTTTTTCGGTGTATAGTAATAGCAATATCGGCCAGGGATACCTTCAGCCAGCTGGTTGCTGCGGGCATCGCCGGCATGTTTGCGTTCCAAACCTTCGTAAATATGGGCGTTGCGACAGGCATCCTGCCGAATACCGGCATGTCATTACCCTTTATCAGCTACGGCGGCAGCTCCATGTGGACAAACATGGTCGCCCTTGGGCTGATGCTGAACATAAGAAAAAAAGAAACAAAATCGCTATTTGAGGGAGGTTTGTTATGAATATTGGTCTGATTGCACATGATAATAAGAAAAAACTGATGGAAAACCTTTGCATCGCTTACAGACATATTCTGTGTAAGCATGATATCTACGCCACAGGCACAACCGGTCGTCTGGTGGAGGAGGCTGCCAATCTGGTGGTGCATAAATATCTTTCCGCGCACCTGGGCGGCGAACAGCAGATGGGCGCACAGATTATCAATAATGATATTGACCTGATGATTTTCCTGCGAGATCCCGTTTCTCCGCATGCGTATGAATCCGAGGTAAATTCCATTCTGCACCTGTGCGATATGCACAATATTCCTCTGGCAACCAACCTTGCAACGGCAGAGGTTCTTCTGCTTGCACTGGACAGAGGCGACTTGGACTGGAGAAACGTAATGCGCTGACCCCTGTTTGAAAAGATGAGAAAGGAATGCGAAAATGGAGCTTTACTTTAACGGCAGAAACCTATTGATTATCGTCGGGTATTACCTGATTATCAACCTGATTCTGTATTTTACAATGGTAATTGATAAAAAAAGAGCCATAAAGGATGGGTGGCGGATTCCCGAAAAGAATCTTTTCCTTCTGGCTGTTCTGGGCGGCGGTATCGGCGGTCTGATTGCGATGGTCTTCAAGCGCCATAAAAACAAGCATATTGATTTCATTCTGACCTTTACCGTTACAGCAATTCTGCACATGGTTGTGGCATTCTTGCTGATTGGGAAATTTGCATTTGTTACAAAATAAAAAATGAAGGATAAATCCGTATTGGATTTATCCTTTTTATTTTATCGTTCGCTCCACAATTCCACAAGTCTGCATTTGATTTTCGGCGTAACCTTCTTCTGCTCCATGGCAGAAACCACGAGAAATTCCTCCTTCGTCAGCGTATTCTGAAGCCGCACATGGCTTTCCTCTGTGGAATAGCCCCACGCCGCATCCACATAGCACATCTGCGGATAGAGCACGCACCACCAATTCTTCCCCTTGGCTTCGCCAATCTCAATTCGCAGGGCATCATACACCCCTGCCGGAAAAATCAAATCTCCATATTTCTTAAAGGGAAATTCCTCCCGTACCAGAGACACGCGGACGGGATAAGCATACCCCTGCGCCAGCACCTCCGCCTCCGCCGTTTCCGAAATTTCCTGCTGTGCGTTTTTGAGTGCCGCAAGCGTTTCCTCCTTTGAGGTACAGGTTTCCAGTAAATCGCCATATTCCTGCAAAACCCTATCGCGCACTGCAAGCTTGAGGGTCTGGTCTGCCTCGCTGTCGCTATTTGCCAGCACATGAAAGCGCACCACCTTGCCGCCAATCCCCTTCTGAATCATATCCGCATAGCCCTCTGTCCAATGGGCGGCGAACAGCAGACTCAGCAGTACCCCAAGCACCACCGCCGCAAGCCAATACCATTTTTCCTTTTGCCAAAGCTCCTTGAGCGTCTGTTTCCAAGCCATCCCGTTCTCCCCTTTTCTGATTTGTTCAGATACAGGATTTCCAAGTTTTTCAAATTTTAATCAACGCTTGCGCCCCATATCTGTAATCTGCACCTTTGGGACAACACAAAACGCCATCCGCTCCCAAAGCTGCTCTCGTGTGCAGGCTTTTGCTAGCTGCGGCAGGGCGCGCTCTGCCCTCGGCAAAATACCGAGGAAATCCACCCCTTCGGACAACGCTGTTTTTATCGTATGCTCGACTTCCTCTTTTATGCTTGCGGAAAAAATACTCTCCAACTCCGTTTTCTGCTCTGCGGAAAGCAATTCGCCCCTGCCGCCTTGCAGGGTTCCCTCTACAGGAAGCGTCACGGTGCAGAGAACAGTGTCCCCTGCCGCCTGAAAATCGTAGTCCGCCTTTGTTTTTGTAACCGCCAAAGGCAAAACCGCCGCTTTATACCTTCCTTCCAGAACCGCCCCCTCGGCATCTCCCAACAGGAAAAGATAACCGCGTTCCTCTTCCTCATTCAGAATAGAAGCACCCCTTGCGGACACCGCCATACCGCCGCCAAGCCGCAGCCTTTCCCCCTCTGCGCGAATCCGCGGAAGCACGCCACTGCCGCCCCGCTCCGTGCGCTCCGTCAGAAAGGTATCCAAATCAATCCCCTTCGTGACCGCCACCTCCTCGGCGGTATTTTTATAAAAATCCCAGAGGAACAGCCCTGTCTTGCTGTCCTCCTTCATGGCCTTTTCTACGCAAGCCGCCGCGGAATCCGCCGCCAGAAGCATCACCTTCTCCGAAACCGCCTGACTGCGCTCCAGCTCCCCCAGAAGGGCATCCAGTCTTGCGCTGTCCTGCAAAAGACCTTCCCCCAAGATAACGGTTTTCAGCTGCCCCAAATCCGTCTTACGAGAGGTGTAGGTATCCACCTGCGCGACCGCCCCCGAAAGGGTTTCACTCTCCGCGGCATAAGTTTCTGCCTCGCCCGTTTCGATATTCGCAGGCGCAAAGGTGAAGTGACAGCCGTTTTCTGCCGCCGTGTCTACCCCAAGGGTGATAATAAATGCCCTATCCTCCGGGTCCTTTTTATCCCAGCAACCGGTCAGAAAAAAGGGGACTGCCAACGCCAGCAAAACAAATTTTTTATACATCCTTTTTCTCTCCCTTCCTGCCAAGCAAGAGCAATAAAACCGGCAGTCCCACCAGATACGCCAGATTCAGCCAAGGCGAAACGGCAAGCCGCAGACGCTGTGCCTCCATAAGGCTTTCGGGCAGAAATGACAACGCGAACAAAGCCGCAAGCACCACCCAGAGCCAAAGCTTTCGCTTTTTTTCCGCCTGTCTGCATAGCTGCGTCCCCAGAAGGGAGCCGAAAAACACCACACCCGAAAGAAACAGCACCGCCGATGCCATCCAGAACCAAAGCAGAAGCAAATCCTGTCTGGTCAGAAAAACGCCCGTAAAGCTGACACGCTCCAACATCTGCAATGTCGGCAAAAGCTTTGCGGCAAGCATCCCCTCGCCGTAATTCGCCAGACAGAGAAGCACGATGACCGTCACCACTGCCGTTATCAAAAGACAGCCTTTCCAGACTGCGAAGCCGACAGGCTTTTTCAAATCCGGATAGATAAAATAAAGAAAAACGAGCCCCCTAAATACAATGCTCATCTCTGCAAGCCCTGCCCCGATGCCCGAAGGAGAAGGCAAGGCAAGCGGCAGAACACGCGCATACCGCGTAGAAGCCGCCACCGCCAGAAGCACCAGAAGCAAGGGAATTGCTACCAGAAAAAAGAGGATTTCCGCCGTTCTGCCCCGACATTCCGTTCCCTGCGCCGCAAGCGCACCTGCGACCAGAAGCAGCACCAGGGAAAGCACCCAGACAGGCGTTGCAGGGAGCATAAAACGGCAGATGATTTCGCTGAAAATCCGCAGCTCAAGCATCCCGTCAAGCAAAAGCTTTCCTGCCAAGCCAAGCAAAAGGATTGTCCCGATACCATTGCCGCAGACGCTCCGGCACCAATCGACCACCGTGCCATTGGGCATGCGCCTTCCTACTGCCGTCAGCAGAAGGGAAGCAGCCGACACCCCCAAGCCGCCAAGCAAAGCCGCAAAAAAGCACCCTCTGCCGCTTATCTCGGCCAACTCCGCCGGAAGAAAAAGGACAGCAGTGCCAAAGCAATCCAGTAATAACAGCATTTGCAGCTGTCTGATAGAAATTTTCCGATTCTCCGCAAACATCATTCCTCCTCCTTCCGCCGCCGTACATCGGGACGTGTAAAAATCGGTCTGCGCTTCATTTCGGAAAGCGGCAGACGAAAAATGCTGTCCTCCCAATCCATGTCATCATTGACGGAGGAGGAACAGAAGGGATACAGATACGGGATGCCATAGGAGGTGAGACTTGCCAGATGCGCCAGAAGCAGCAGCAACGCCGCCCAGACCCCGAACAGTCCGAATACAGCCGCGAAGAAAATTACAACATATTTACTGATGCGCAGACCCGAAACAATCGAAACATTCGGAATCACAAAGGAGCAGATGCCCGTCAGCGCGGAAACAATTACAACCGTCGGACTGACAATCCCTGCATCCACTGCCGCCGAACCGATGATAATACCGCCGACAATGCCAATGGTAGAGCTGACGGGGGATGGCAGGCGAATTCCGCCCTCACGCAGAAGCTCAAAGGCGATTTCCATAATCAGCACCTCACCAATGACAGAAAACGGAATGGTTTCTCTCGTTGCCGCAACCTTAAGGGCAAGCGCGGTTGGCAAAAGCTCCGGATGATAGACCGCAAACGCAATATACAGCCCCGGAAGCGTAACCGTCAGAAACGCCGCCACAAAGCGAATCAGCCGAATAAAGCTCATAATCTCCCAGCGGTCATAATAATCCTCTGCCGCCTGAAAGAAGGTATTCAGTGTTGCCGGCAGAAGGATGGCATAGGGTGTATTATCGGGCAGAAGTGCCACGCGCCCCTCCAGAAGGGCGGAGGAGGTCTTATCGGGGCGCTCCGTCATCTGCAGCTGAGGAAAGGGCGAATACTGCCGCTTCTCCAACAGCTGCTCCGCATAGCCGCTGTCCGGCAGATGGTCTAAATCCAGACAATCCACCTGCCTTTCTATCTTTTGCAGCAGCTCAGGACGCACCAAATCCTCCATATACAGCAGTGCCACATCCGTTTTGCTCCGTCTGCCCACCTTCTTCCGCTTCACCTTCAGCCGTGTATCCCGAATTCGCCTTCTCGTCAGCACCACATTTACAGACATCAGCTCCGTAAAGGCATCCTTCGGCCCCTGCACAACCACCTCGGTTTCCGCCTGATTCACGCCCCGCGTGGGGAAATGCTTCGTTGAAGCCTGCAAGGCGAAATCATCCCCATCCATCAGAAGCACCGTATCCCCCAGAAGAACGGCATCAAAAACCTCCTCCATCGTGGTGATTTTTGTCAACTCCCCGATGGCAATGACCTCCTCCATCAAGCTCTGCAGCAGTCCCTCCGTTCCCTGCATTTCACAGCGCGCCATCACATTTGTCATGATAAAATTCTGAATGGCATCCCCATTCACGATATTATCCGTATATGCAAGAAAAAGCGTCCCCTCGCCGCCACGGATGCGAAACTCACGCATAATGATATCACCGCAGTCGCGAAAGGCTTCCTGCATCACCTGTTTATTTTTCTGCAACTCCTTCTTTATCTGCATCCCTTTTCACCGCCCAACCATTTTTCCTAGTTTGTGAAGGAAAAGGAAATCTATGCAAAAAAAGAAGCCCCGAACAGTTCTGTTCAAGACTTCTTTGAATTTTATTTCTATTTTACTGCGCCTGTGCAGTGTTGCCCAGAAGACTGGGGTTTTCAAAGGTAAATACCAGCATATCGTAATTATAAATCAACTGATTCAGGCTGTTCTGTGCGGAAACAACGCCCATTTCTGCCTGCTCTACAGCTGTTTTTGTCACATTGCCTGCCCGCAGGTTAATCTGCGCCGCACGGTAATCTGCCTGTGCCTTTGTCAGAGAGGACTGTGCAGAGGTAATCTGTGTTTCCATCTGCTGCAGCTGCAGATACGCATTGCGGATTGCCATTTCCTTATCGGTTTTTGCCGTTTTCAGATTACGCTTTGCGGTGTCATAATTATATTCCTGTGTATTGGAATCCAGACGCGTATTCGATTCACCAACATAGTTTTTCGTAAACTTCGCAGAATCCAATGCAAGCTCCTTCAGCTGAATGGTCAGATCCTTTTTCAGTGCCGCGTTGAGATACTGCTCCATCGGCAGACTCAGCTTATAAGGCGTATAGGTAACGTCATAGACATATTCAAAACGGGCATCTGCCTTTTCACCCATCAGATCATTCAGCTTGATGTAAAGCTGCTCCATGCTTGCCTCCAGCAGTGCCACATTATCCTGCGCCTGCTTTGCCGCAATCTCCAGCTGATTCAGGTTATACTTGCTCAGAAGGCCCAGACGGTTCTTTTCCTGCCCCTGTTCATACAGCTTTTTCTGGATTTCAGCGTTTTTCTTCGTCAGAGACAAGGTATCCTCATTACTCTTGATGGAGGTAAAATAGGATTTTACGGAAACCTCCAGACCAAGGTTTTGCAGATCCTCGCCGATTCTTGCCTGCTTTTTGCCCTGCTCTGCCTGATAAACAGCAGAAACAACCTTCTGCCAGCCGTCATTCACCCATTTTTTATATTCCACATTTGGCACAGTAACCGTGCCGCCTGCGCTTCTGTCGATGTCATCCAGCGTATCATCCAGATAATCCAAGGTATCCTGAATTTCTCTCAGGTCGGGGCTATGCTTTTTCGCCTTCGCCAATGCTTCCTCTGCGGTCAGCTTCGGCAGCTGCAATGCCGCCTTCTCCTCCTCTGTCAGCTCCTTCACAGGTGTCACCTGCACGCCCTGCTGCGCCGCGGAAAGAGCCTCAGCCGCAAACACAGGCACACACTGCGCCCCGCAGATGCTCACCGCAAGGGTCAGCGCCAGTGCGCCTTTTGCCTTATATAACATATTTTTCATTGCTCAACCTCCATTTTTCGTTTTAAACTAAAACTAATTATACCATATAATCTGAAAAAATCCAGTAAAATCCTCAGATTTCGGAAGAAAGTTTTTCATGAGCGGCGGTTTCGCGCAACGCCTGATTAAACACTGCCCCCAGAAGCAGTGCCGTCAGCGAAAGATTCAGCCAGATGAGGAAGGCGATAATTGCCCCGATAGAGCCGTAAATCACGGAATAGTTCCCCATGTGGTCTACATAATACGAGAAAAATACGGAATACAGCATCCAGAAGGATGTAGAAAGCAGCGCCCCGGGGAAGATATATCGCCACTTCGGCGGCTGACTCGGCGAAAGATAATACACTGCCGAGGTCAACAGAATCAGCGCAAAGCCCATGGAAAGGAAACGCGCCTTTGTCCAGAAGGAGATAAATTCCACCGTAATCGGCAGAAACTGCGCCACATAGTTCAAAACAGAGTCCCCGATAATCATCAGAAACAGCATTGCAGGAATCAGAAACAGAATGAATATTGCCAGCAGCAGCACCCGCAGCGTATGATGCGTCGGCTTTTCGCCGCCATAGATATCCGAAACCTCCTCTGTCATATTTCTTACCGCCCGAAACGGAAACCACAGCGCAAACACCACACCAAAGGTGAAAATTGCCCCATTGGATGCCTCCGTCATGTGGGTAATCGTCCGGTTCAGCAGCGTGATTACATCCGCAGGCAGAAACGCCGCCGCCTCGCCCTCAAGCGAAATCATCGGCAGATGCAGCAACCCCAAAATGGAAATCAGCGCAACCAGAAAGGGGAAAATCGCAAACAGGAGATAATACGTCAGTGAAGCTGCTCGCTTGCCGACATCCTTCGTGATATAACCGCGGACGGTATTTTTCAAAACTCGCCTTACTCTTTGCATACGGTTCAACCCTTCCTTGCCTGTGCCCGATAGGCAATTTTCAGCATCCATGACTCAGGTAAAAGCTTTTCTCCGACATAGGTCATTTTCATCAATGCCCCAGGCAGGACAACCACCTTGCCGCGGAGCATCCCCTCTATCCCTGCCTGCGCGACTCTTTTCGCGGAAACGCCGCCAATGGAACGGCGTACCTTTGCGCGCGCATCAAAATTCGTCTCCACATGTCCGGGGCAGAGAGCCGTCACTGTCACCCGACTTCCCTCCTGCCGCAGCTCCTCGGAAATGGCCTCGCTCAGCCGCAGCACATAGCCCTTTGTCGCATAATAGCCGGACATCAGCGGCCCTGCCAGAAAGCCCGCAGAGGATGCCACATTGAGGATACGCCCACTGCCACGCTTACGGAAATCTGCCAGAAACAGCTTTGTCAGAATCTGCACCGCGCGCACGTTCAAATCCAGCATATTCAGCTCCGTTTCCAGCGGAACATCCCATGTTGCGCCATACGCCCCGAAGCCTGCGTTATTGATGAGGATATCAATTTCTTCCGCCTTTACCGCGTCATACAGCCGATAGCAGTCCTCTGCTTTGGATAAATCCACGGCTATCGTCCGCACTGCCACAGGCAGCCGCTTGGCAAGGCTTTTCATCTTTTTTTCGTCCCTGCTGGCAATGATTAAATCCACGCCCCGTACAGCCAATATTTTCGCCATTTCACGCCCGATGCCGCTCGTTGCGCCCGTAATCAATGCTTTCACAACAGTTCCTCCCTTTGTCATTTTCTTTATCTGTATCCATTATACAGATACCTTCTCTCTTTTTCAATTTTTTAAAGAAGAACAAGCAGAGAAATTTTTTCTGCAAACAAAAAATCCCTGTGCCGCATTCATTCAGCAGAGGGATTTTCAATGCTTATTTTTTATTTTTCGTTTTTCAGTTCCTTTGTCACTGCGTCATATTCTTCCAGAACAGCCTGTTCGGGTGCCTGTGTTGCAAGGCTGACAATAATGATTGCCGCCAGAGCCAGCAGGAATGCGGGCAGCAGCTCATAAATGCCCCAGATACCGCCCATGGGACGAATCAGATATTTCCATACGAATACCATCACACCGCCGACAATCATGCCTGCCAGTGCGCCCTGCTTATTGGAGCGTCTCCAGAACAGCGCTGTCAGCACAACGGGGCCGAATGCCGCACCGAAGCCTGCCCATGCGAAGGATACGATACCGAAAACGGAGCTGTTGGGGTCTCTCGCAATGAAGGCTGCAATCACGGAAATTACCAGAACGGAAACTCTTGCCGCCTGCATTGCCGCCTTTTCGGAAATATTCACACGGAAGAAGCCGCCCAAAAGGTTATGGGAAATACTGGAGGATGCCGCCAGAAGCTGAGAATCCGCCGTGGACATGGTTGCCGCCAGAATACCGGAAAGCACAATACCTGCAACGATTGCCGCAAGGCAGCCATGCTTGCTCAGCAGGTCGGAAATGCATACGATAATCGTTTCGGATGCACTGCCCTCCAGAAGGGGAACCGCGCCAACCTTTGTCATCGCATTCCCGATGATACCAATCAGAATGGCAACACCCATCGCAATGACAACCCAGATAACCGCAATTCTTCTGGATAATTTCAGCTTATTATGATCCTCAATCGCCATGAAGCGCAGCAGAATATGGGGCATACCGAAATAGCCCAATGCCCACGCCAATGTGGAGCAGATGGTCAGGAAGCCGTAGGGAGATGCGGTCTTGCTGACGGGATCGTGTGTCATGGTCAGGCTCAGATAGCCTGTCATGCTTCTTGCGTTATCCATTACGGCATCAAAGCCGCCTGCAATATGAATCCCGAAGAATACGATAATCAGCAGCGCAATACTCATCACAATCCCCTGAATCAGGTCTGTGGTGCTTGCTGCAAGGAAGCCGCCCATCGCGGTATACAGCACAATAACAATCGCACTGATGACCATGGCAGGAATATAATTCACACCAAACAGGGTGCTGAACAGCTTGCCGCATGCAGCGAAGCCGCTTGCTGTATAGGGGATGAAGAAAATAATGATAACCACAGCCGCAATGCACATCAGAATATTCTTCTCATCATGATATCGACGGGAGAAGAAATCCGGAATTGTAATGGCATCCAGTCTGTGTGTATAAATACGGATTTTCTTTGCGACAACCAACCAGTTCAGATATGTACCGATGGCAAGCCCGATTGCCGTCCAGCCAACATCCGCCACACCGCTTAAATATGCCAGACCGGGCAGCCCCATCAATAAGTAGCTGCTCATATCCGATGCCTCTGCGGACATTGCCGTAACAAATGGGCCAAGCTTTCTGCCGCCCAGATAGAAATCGCCTACATTTTCATTTTTCTTGGAACAATAAATCCCAATGATAATCATGCCGCCCAGATAGACCAGAATTGTGAGCATGATTAAAACCTTTGCTGAAATCATGTTACTTTACCCTTCCTTCGTTTCTTGTTTTTTCTGTTTCGTCTTGCTTTTGCGGCTATTCTATCATACTTTTTACCAGAACAAAATACAGAACAAAGTCCGAACAAAAAACAGAACGACAAAACAAAGAATAGCCAGAAAGACTGCAATTTCAATCTTTTCTGACTATACGATTTCCAGAACTTATTTCTATCCGAAAAAAAATCTTTTTTATTATTCGCCGTTTTTCGCTTTTTTCACACGAAAACTGTTCAAAAAAACAGGCATCATGCTTTTTGCGTATTGGCAAAGGGAATAATCCCCGTTGCTGATGCACCAGTCATAAATCAGCGCACGCTCACAGAGCGCATACGCCTTTACAATTTCGTTCACGGAAACATCCTCTCTGAGCTCGCCCTTCTTCTGTCCCTCCGTCACAATCTGCCGCAGCAGCTTGTAATAGATTCTGTTATGGTCGAGCAGGTGCTTTTCTCCCGTGGTAATCAGCTGAGAGGCATAAAGCCTTGCCGTCAAATCAAGGGAAATGCTGTCATCAATCATCAGAAACATCTCCCGATTCAGATACATCAACTGCTCAAAGCTGTCCATTTCGGGGTCAAGCGTCGGAATCAGCTCCTGATATTTATCATCAAATAAATCGGAAAGGGAGCTTAAAAGGGCATCCTTGCCGCTGAAATAATGATAGAAGGAGCCCTTGGAGGTTCCAGACTCCTCTACGATTTCCTCCACCGTTGTATCATCATAGCCGTTTTCATAGAATAGCTTCCATGCCGCCGAAACGATACGGCTCTTGGTGTTTCTGGTATTCTTTTTTGCCAAGGCATCCGCCTCCTTTTATATCAAAGCCGAAACCCTGTTTCGACCCGGGGCTTCCCCCTTATACCTTCTTCCATTTCAGACTGATAAGATCATGCTCACGAATCGTCCGCACCAGCCGCTCCCGAAAATCCACCGCCAGAATATCCCTTTCATCGAGCATTTCCAGCCCAAGCATCTTACATCGCTGATACGTCCCCGTGCCCTCCTGCTTTTCTCTGCTGAAGGTTACAATAATCCCCTTGGAGAACCAGCCGCCCAACCGCTTTTTCGCAATCAGCAGCTCATTCAGTGCCGCAGTATCCGCATCCTTGAGCTTGCAGGAAATGAAAACAGGCAGGGAATCCTCCATCAGCATAACGTCAATTTCGTTTCCGCCGATTTTCAGCCCGTCATACACATTCCAGTCAATCATCGTTCCAAGCTTTACATCCTCAAACGCACCGCTGCTTGCCGCCGCCACATAGACATATAATTCCAGCCATACGCCGTAGTTGATGCAGTATTGCTTATCCTGCAAGGAGTTGAACCGTATCCAAATCCCATTCTTATCCAGACTCAGCTTCTTGAAAAAGCCGTTTTTCTCAAATTCCAGAAGAATTTCATCCTTCGGGGAAACAGGCTTTCCGCTTTTGGTATGGATATTTCTGCGGCTTTCCATCTGCAAATCATGCGAAAAGCCTCTCGCCGCTACCGTCTGCAGCCAGCTGCAGGTTACCTTCCAATCCCGCAGATGACGGAACAAAAACCGTGCCATATTGTTGATGGCATCATAGCGTTCCGGTTTCGGCGGCTGATGGGATTCCCCCATAAAGCACGCGCCCTTGGCATCAATGAAGTTCTCCAGCGTCAGCGTTGCAATATCCGTCAGCTTTTCATCCGTTTCAATATCCGTAATGCAGCCCTTCACCAAATCCGTATGTACCATGCGAATTCCCATTTCAAGCCCTGCCTGATATGCGCCAATCATCATCAGCTCACTGCCGCCCGTCAGCTCCAGCGTGCAGTTTGCCGCCTCGTACCGCTCTGCCACACGGCAGACCGCCGCACGCAGGGTTTTCACAGAGCTGATGTCTACAGGGATATCCTCCACAACGATATTGGGCATGTTTTTCTGAAAGCAGGTCACCAGAGAACGAAACGCATCCCTATCGTCCATTCCCTTATCATAGAGATACACCACCCTATCGGGCCGCAGGGTCAGCGGTGCAACGATATTTTTCAGCGTATCCTTATCATATAATTCAATCAAAACCTTCATACAGGACTCTCTCCTTTCGGCAATTTATTCCTCTATAATGGTTTCCTCCTCAAATTTCACTTCCTCCTGTGCCCTGTCTTTTTTGTTTCTGCCACTGAACACAGCACCGAAATTCAGCTTATTGACCACTCCGGGTGCCATATCTATCAGCTTGGAAAGCGCATCCTGATTCTTCACATTGATAAGCTGCACTCCGTCGGGGCGAATCATCAGAATGGCGGAGGGGGTAATTCTTGCTCCCATGCCGCCTGCCGCATTGGCACTTTCCTTTGCGCCGACTCCTGCGCCCACTGCCACATCAATCAGGGGCAAAAGCGTCATATCGCCAACTACAATAGCATCCCCCACAACCGTTTTTGTAGATACCAGATCATCTACTTTATGAAATAATACATCTACCGCCTCATTAAAATCCTTGCTCATGCTGTTTCTCCTTTCGCATCCGCCTTTTTCCCTCTGAAATATCTGATTTCCTTTCGGATTGCCCTTCTGACGGGCTTTGTCAGCCCAAAGGCAAGCACTGCCCAAAGCAGCCTGCCGAGTACAATTTTTCCTTTTACCCGTATTTCAATATCCTCCACGGTTGCTTTCGTGAAGTCTCCTTTTATCTGTATGTCATTACCGAATTTCGCAACCAAAATCCCTGCCAGACCGAGCAGATAGCCTGTTGTCGGCGGGTCTCCCGTCCCGATGGTTGCCTTGAGGAAGAAATTCCCCGGCAAAATTCCCTTCAACAGCCGCTTCAACAGCTTCCCAAATGCCTTGAAAATCTGCTTTTTATCCTCAATGCTCCAAAGCTCCTTTAGAATCGGGGGAATTTTCTCCTTCTTCTCCGGTTCCTCTGCTTTTTCCTGCTCCTCTCCCGTAAAGAAGGCATCGTCCTCGATTTCCTCCGGCTCAGGCGGCTTCTCCGCAATCTCCGAAAGCTTTACACGCCGCATGGTTTTCGGCTGCTTTTCCGCCATTCTCTGCGGCTTCGCCTGATTTTTCGGCTCCGACTGCTTCGGTGCCTGCTTTGGCTGCTTCGGTTCTTGCTTTAGTGCCTGTTTTGGTTTCTCCTTTTCCGGCTCCCTTTCCGCCGCATGTATTTCTATCGGCTCCGGCTCTTTCCTTTTCTTCTTCTTTTTCTTCTTTTTGGGCTTCTCCTCGCCGCCGACAGGTGTAAACCAAAGCACCCTCAGCTTGAGCCGGCTGCCCCCCTCAGGTGTATAGCCGCCATCGGCACGGATTGCCCCAAAAAGCCATGACACACCAAAAGAACCGCTGACCGCCGCCCTTTTCTCTCCCTCCAGATGATACCTGATGGGCGAAAGCAGCACCACAAGCACCATAAGCAGAAGGAGAAGCAGCAGCACCAGCAGCAAAATGCCGATTCCCTTTAAAATTCCGAATAAAATCAACTTTATCATAGCAATCCTTTTTATTTCAGCCTTCTTTATTTCAGCCTTCGCCGCAGTGCGCCTGCCATCAGCCAGAACAGAAGGCTGACCGCCAGAAACATTCCTGCAATCCGCAAGGCAGTATCCCGAAAAAACCCTTCGGGCACAATGTTGATTAACAAATCCGTTTTCGGATTCAAATACCAGTCCATGTTATCGAAAAAAATCAGATGGAAATAGGTGAAGTATTTTGTGAAATCCATCGAAATCAAAGCTCCAAGCCCTAGCATGGTGCAAAGCACTCCCGCAATGCCCCACTGCAGCATCCTAAGAAGTACCGCCTGTCTTTTTTTCAAACAAAGAAACGCCGCCGCCAAAACGCCGACAAATACCGCCCCTCTGCGCAGTGCCAGCCCCTGCAAAAACAGCTCCCGTACATCCTGCATGTGGCGTTTTTCCTTGGCATTGAAAAATTCCCTCTGCACGCCGCCGATGACGGCTTCCACATTCAGATTTTCCCTGTCGCCCTTCAGATAGTCCATCATTTCATCCGTCACAGAAAGCAAATCAGACAGCCTCATATCCACGCGCTCTGTGACCGCATATTTCTGATATTCCTTCGCAAAGTAGCCATCCACCCGATACAGCAGTGTTTCCGTTACGGTAATCAGCACTGCAAACAGCAGGCAGAAGGCAACCAGAAGCCCCAGAATATGATAAAAAATCTTCGTAAGCATTTTTTATAACATCAGCTCCCTTGGATTGGCAGGATTTCGCCCCTCCTCCTGCGCTTTTTCCGCCATAAAAAGAAGTAAATCCACTGTTTCCTCTCTGCCCATGGCAATGCCTGCAATTTTCGCAGGGCGGTTTTTGTTTCTGGCATGAAGCAGCTCATGGGAGGAAAGCAGCTCCAATCTGTTTTTGTCCTCAAAATAGACGATGCAGTACAGCCGCAGGACAGGAACCTCACGACGCAGACTGTAAACAATGGTTTCCAAATCCGTCACATTGCCGCCGACAAATAAATTTTCAATCAATTCCATAGTCCCACAGCCCCTTTCGTCCGTTTTGAAAAACACCTATAGCTTCGTTTAGTATACCATAAATTTCAAAACGGGAACAGGCATTTTCTTTCTTTTCAAAAAAAGAGCCGTTTCCTTACGGCTCTCAGATTGTAGATAAAGCTATTTTGATGCCGCGGAAGGGCTTGGGGAACGAAGCGTTCCCCAACTGGAATCCGCAGAGGGGGCTTTGCCCACTTGAGGAAAATAGGGAGTTTCAAGGTGCTTGTCACCGCCGGAACTCATCTGTTTATTCTTCTGTCTCAACAAGTCGAAATCCTGATTTCGACTTAAGCTCACAGCTTCGCTAATACTGCTTCCAGCTCCTCCAACTTTTCTATCGGATACATCCGCAGCAGCTCCTTGTACTGCGCTGTACTCAGCCCCGGCGTTTCCGTATAAATCGCAATCTTGCCTGCCACATCCGTCTGTGCAAATTTCAGCTTGAGTTTCATAAAATCATCCCTTTGCATGTGTATCCTCTCCTTTTTTCTTCTTGAAAATTTCACTGAGCCCCATCAACAGCAGAAAGCCCCCAAACAGCTTTTTCAGTATCTCCGATTCCAGCGAAACCGCCAAAAATGCCCCTGCCGCCGCCCCTGCCAGACCCAGAAGTGCAAGCGGCTTTGCGGTTTTCAGATCTAGCGTTCCGTTTTTATGGTGCGTAATGAGCGCCACAACTGCCGTTGGGATAAAATAAATCAGATTCACGCCCTGTGCCTGCTGTTGGTTCACCTCTGTCAGAAAAAGCAGCGCCGGAATCAGAATGGTGCCGCCGCCAATTCCCATGCCGCTGATGATGCCCGAAAAAAATCCAATCGCCGCAACGCCCCACATCATAAGATTAACCTCACTGCCGCCGCAAGCATGAATGCCCCGAAAATGCGGTGCAGCCATACACCGCTGACACGCTGCAGCAGCTTCGCCCCGACAAAGCCGCCGACCAGTCCCCCTGCCGATGCCCAGAGCGCAATCCTCCAGACTGCGCCCAAATCCGCTTTCCAGAGATAAACTCCCAGTGAGAGCAGGGATAAGGGCAGAATCACCGCAATGGCGGTCGCATGCGCCTTATGCTCCTCCTCCCCTAAAAACCGCTCCATCGCCGGCACCACGATTGTGCCGCCGCCACTGCCGAATAAGCCATTTGCAAAGCCTGTCACAAGACCGATTGCCGTCCGTTTGCATTTTTTTGTCAAAACCGCCGCCCCCTTTCGCCCTTAGTATGGAAAATCAACCTTTTTTTATGTATGTCTTTTCCGTTCCGTTTTCCATTTTCAAAAAGAAAAAAGCGTAAACGGAGATTCTCCGCCACGCTCTCTTTCTTAATCGACCACTTTGTTGGTGTTGTTTTCTGTTTTGCTGCCGGCCTTGCTGTCCTTATCCTTTGTTTTTCTGTCCTGCCCCGTCAGATCATCCCAGGTGTCCTCTAAATCCTGCCCAAGAGTAGTACCGGTGCTGTCATTTCGTGTGCCATAGGTGGTATAATTCGCACCATTATAGCCGTCCATGCTCCTGCCGCTGTTGATGCCGTAGCCGTCCCAGTAGGCTGCGCCGCCGTTTGCATATCTTCCGTTGTTATAGTCATCCATCGTGCCGCCCAAATTCGCTCCTGCGTTGCCGCAGCCGCCGAGCAGCAGCATCACTGCCGCCAATGCGGAAAAAAGTCCTGCCCTTCTGCCAAACATAAAATCCCTCCCAGATATTTTTGATATTTTTGTTGCAATGCGTTTTGATTGCCTTGTTATTGTTTCCGTTCCCTGCACGAAAAACCCCGTCTTTTTCTGGCAGAGCCTGCAAATTTTAACAAAAAAACGTGCCTGCTCATATCATGCCTTGCGGAAGAAAATATCTGCTTCGCAATTGCTTTCTTCCCCTGCAAACATGGTATAATAATAAAAATATTGTTTGAAATTTGATTTTGAAAAAGGAGTGATCCTCTATGGCAAACAGAAAAAGCGGTATCCTCCTGCACCCGTCCTCCCTGCCGTCGGCATTCGGCGTGGGTGATTTCGGGCAGGCGGCATATACCTTTCTTGATAGGCTCGCAGAAGCCAAGCAGACCCTCTGGCAGATTCTGCCTCTCGTCCCCACCGATGCAGGCGGCTCACCCTATTCCAGCGCCTCCGCCTTTGCCGGCAATCCCCTGCTCATCAGCCCGGAGCTGCTTCTGGAAGAAGGTCTGCTGAGCGAAGCGGATTTGCAGAACGCTTCCGTTCCCCCTGCCGCAAGGGTTGATTACGAAAAAGCGGCGGCGGTCAAGCTACCCCTGCTCGAAAAGGCCTTTCAAGCCTTTCAGCAAAAGGAAGCCCCTGCGGATTATGCCGCCTTTCAGGCTGAGAATGCCTACTGGCTTGCAGATTACGCCCTCTATACCGCACTGAAGCAGCATTTTCTTTCCGTCCGCGCCACAGAAGAAGCCGCTGAGGGCTTCGACCTGTTCTGCGAGGAATGTGCAGGGCTTTCCCTTTCCGAGGAAAAGCTGCATGAATATTATGACAATGTTTCCTGGGTCTCCTTCCCACGCGGATTGAAAAGGCGAAACGCTCTTTCTCTGAAAAAATGGAGAAGGCAGCTTGCACCTGCCATCGAAAAGGAAATTTTCCTGCAATATATCTTCCAAAAGCAGTGGCAGGCAGTGAAGGCCTACGCCAACGAAAAAGGCATTTCCGTCATCGGGGACGCGCCCATTTTCGTCTCCTATGACAGCGCAGATGTCTGGGCGCATCAGAAGCTCTTTCGTCTGGACAGCAAGGGCTTCCCGACCTGTGTCACCGGCGTGCCGCCCGATTATTTCAGTGAGACGGGACAGCTTTGGGGCAATCCGCACTATGCTTGGCGGGAGCACGAAAAAACAGGCTTTGCGTGGTGGCTTTCCCGTATCCAAAAGAATTTGCAGGATGTCGATATCCTTCGCATTGACCATTTCCGCGGCTTTTCCGCCTGCTGGGAGGTCGCATTTGGGGCAGAGGATGCACGCGGCGGCAAATGGGCTTCTGCCCCCGGCGAAGCATTTTTTACCCTGCTGAAAGAAAAGCTCGGCTCTCCTCTCCCCCTCATCGCGGAGGATTTGGGCATCATTACAGATGAGGTTGCCGCCTTGCGCGACTTTGCAGGACTCCCCGGCATGCGGATTTTGCAGTTTGCCTTCGGGCAGGAAAAAAACAACCCCTATCTGCCCCATTGCTACGATAAAAATACCATTGTCTATACCGGCACGCATGATAATGACACCACAAACGGCTGGTATCAAGCGGCAACAGAGCAGGAAAAGGATCACTACCGCCGCTATCTGAACGTGGACGGCTCCAATGCGGCATGGGATTTTATCCGCCTTGCACTTTCCTCTCCTGCGGATACTGCCATTTTGCCCCTACAGGATGTGCTTTCCCTCGGCACAGAGCACCGCATGAATATTCCCGGCACAACAAAGGGCAACTGGAGCTTCACCTTCTCCTTCGATTGGTGGCAGGAGGGCTTTTCCGAAGGGCTGCGCTATCTTTCCGCCCTTTTCGGCAGAAATGAGCAGGCAGAAAAAGCAGCGGAGGAAACCGACGAATTTCTCCGTTAAGTTGCTTTTCCCCTTCCTTTGTGCTACAGTAATAAGATGTAAAAATATGTGCAAAAACCTTTTCTGAAAGGGAGGAAAAATATATGTGTGGCTTTTGCGGCTTTACCGGGCAAATTGCTTCGCCCGAGGAAATTCTGGAATCAATGAAAAATAAAATCATCCACAGAGGGCCTGACAGTGACGGTTCCCATCTGGATGACGGCATTGCCATGGGCTTTCGCCGTCTCAGCTTTGTGGATCTGGAGGGCGGCAGTCAGCCCATTTATAACGAAACAAGAGATATGGTTATCACCTTCAACGGCGAGATTTATAACCATAGAGAATTAAGAGAGGAGCTAGAAGCCAAGGGGCACGTCATGGGCAGCCGCGCCGATACCGAGGTGCTGATTCACGGCTACGAGGAATGGGGCGAGGAACTTCTGCAAAAGCTGCGCGGGATGTTTGCCTTCGTTATCTGGGACAAGAAAAACAAATCCATCTTCGGCGCAAGAGACTTTTTCGGCATCAAGCCCTTTTATTACACCATTGCCAACGGCAATCTGATTTACGGCTCCGAAATCAAGGCAATTCTGGCGCACCCCGATGTCAAAAAAGAGGTCAATCCCATTGCACTGGAAAATTATCTGACCTTCCAGTACAGCGTTCTGGAGGAAACCTTCTTCAAAGGCATTTTCAAGCTGATGCCTGCGCATTGCTTCACCTTCAAGGACGGCAAAATGGATATCAAACGCTATTGGGAGCCTGTGTTTGAGGCAGACCACAGCAAATCTCTGGAGGAATATGTGGATGAAATCGATGCAGCTATGCAGGATTCCATCAAGGCGCATAAGGTTGCGGATGTCGAGGTCGGCTCCTTCCTTTCCAGCGGCGTGGACAGCTCCTATGTTGCTGCCTGCTTCCATGGAGACAAGACCTTTACCGTCGGCTTTGATTACGAAAAATATAACGAAATCGACTATGCGAAAGCATTGTCCGAAAAAATCAAAATTGATAACTACAGCAAGCTGATTTCCAAAAAGGAATACTGGGATTCCATCCCCACCGTGCAGTATCACATGGACGAGCCTTTGGCGGATGCCTCTGCCATTGCACTTTATTTCGTCACAAAAACCGCATCGGAGCAGGTAAAGACCTGCATGAGCGGCGAGGGCGCAGATGAGCTGTTCGGCGGCTATAATATCTACCGCGAGCCGCATGACCTGCTTCCCCTGACACGCCTGCCCCGTCCCATCCGTAAGGGTCTGGGTGCCATGGCGCAGAAGCTGCCGAAAATGAAGGGCAAAAACTACCTCATCCGCGGCAGCAAGGATTTGCAGGAACGCTTTATCGGCAACGCCTTCATGCTCAATGAGGCAGAACGCGAGCGCATCCTCAAGCACCCTACGGGCAAATACCCCCATACCGCGCTGACAAAGCCCTTCTACGATAAGGCGAAGGACCTGGATGATGTCACCAAAATGCAGTATATCGACATTCATTTCTGGCTGATTGGGGATATTCTTCTGAAAGCCGATAAAATGAGCATGGCGAACTCCCTTGAGGTGCGTGTGCCTTTTCTGGACAGAGTTGTGTTCGATGTAGCGCGTAAGGTTCCGACAGAATACAAGGTCAATAAGGAAAATACGAAATTTGCCATGCGGCAGGCGGCACACCGCTATCTGCCCGATATGGTCGCAGAAAAGAAAAAGCTCGGGTTCCCCGTTCCCATCCGCATCTGGCTGAGAGAGGAAAATTACTATAACATGGTAAAGGAAGCCTTCCATAGCCCCGCGGCAGAGGAATTCTTCAAGGTAGACGAAATCATGAAGTATCTGGACGAGCATAAGGCAGGGAAGGCGGATAACAGCCGTAAAATCTGGACAATCTATATGTTCCTCGTTTGGCATAAGCAGTTTTTTAATTAAGGCAAAAACAAAAAAGACCGATTTCTCAATGAGATTTCGGTCTTTCTTTTTATGCCTGTTTTCTTTTCAAAATCTCCTTCCAGTTCAGCACCGAAAGTAGCACCGCGCCAAACACAATCAATCCCCCAATCAGCACGCGCGTGGTAAAGGGATCACCATACAGCACCACGCCGCAGAAATACCCAATCACCGATTCCATGGAAAGCAGCACCGCCGAATGGGTATCGGAGGTATATCTCTGCGCGATATTCTGTAAGGTATACGCCCCAACCGTATTCACAATCATCAGATATGCCATCGCACCCACACCGACAAGCGGATACGCCTGCGGCATTTCTCCCAGAATCAGCATTGTGATAAGGGAAAGTCCTCCTGCTGTCAGATATTGATAAAAGGACATCGCCAGAGGGCTCACCTTCTTCGCACAAATCCCCGTTGCCACAATCAGAAACGAATACACCAGTGCAAACAGCAGCGAAAGTGCATCCCCCAATTCCACACGCAGAGAACCACTCAGAGAAATCAGCCCAATTCCGAAAAGCGCCATTGCCCCTGCGGCAAAAGCCTTATTCTGTGGACGCTTGCGCAGCACAAGCCACGAAATAAACGGCACAATTACCACATACGTTGTCACCAGAAACGCCTGCTTCGAGGGCGTTGTGTAGCGCAGCGCAATAATCTGCAGCGGCTGTGCCAAAAAGAGCAGTCCGCCCAGAATCATTCCCGCCTTGATATCCTCTTTCATACTGCTCTTTACTGCGCGGCGAAACAGAAGTCCCATCCAGAACGCCGCTCCCAGAAACCGCACCGCCATAATCCAAAAGGTCGGGAACGCCTTTGCCGCCATATCCCCTGCGACAAAGCCCATCCCCCAGAAGGTCGCCGCCAGCAAAAGCGCAAAATCCGCCAGCAGCATTTTTTTCTTCTCGTCCATCTCTTTGCCT
Organism: Anaerotignum faecicola; assembly: GCF_003865035.1. Taxonomy (NCBI): domain Bacteria; kingdom Bacillati; phylum Bacillota; class Clostridia; order Lachnospirales; family Anaerotignaceae; genus Anaerotignum; species Anaerotignum faecicola. Next base: position 54,418 of record NZ_BHVZ01000014.1, on the reverse strand, counting down.
CTTTCTAATAGGAAAAAAGGTGTAACCCTATCATTGGGATTACACCTTAGCTTCTTCATACTGCCTTCTCGCCTGCGGCGAAGGCGCAGTGTTATTTTTTAGAACTGCAAATCATCCATATCCGCGGAACCAATCGGCACTGTTGCGCCACAGCCGGGACAGGGAATTTCCGTCTGCATCTCCATGGTCTGTTCGTCTACATCGAGCTCCTGTCCACATGAAGGGCAGTTAAAGGAATAGAAGAAAATGGGCTCATCTGTTTCGTCCAAATCCTCATCCTCCATCACGAGGTCCTCATCATCCATGAAGGTTTCCAACATGAAAGCCATGTCATCCAGAACATCCAGAATCCCATGGAAAATCTTTCCTTCCTTGCTCTCGGCAGGAAAATCACTCCCATCACAAAGACCTCTCAGATAGGTAATCTTCTTTTCAAAATATTCCATTTGTCATAGCCTCCAAATCAAATGCAAGTGTCTGTTCAGAATTATTCTTTGGATCTGCCCAGATATTCGCCTGTTCTTGTGTCAATCTGAACCCTTTCACCGGATTCGATGAACAGAGGAACCTGAATTACCAGACCTGTTTCAACAGTAGCGGGCTTCAGCGCACCCTGTGCTGTGTTGCCTGCGAAGCCGGGCTCTGTATCTGTGATAACCAAATCTACGAACTGAGGTGCTTCTACCAGGAAGGGAGCGCCTTTGTAGAACTTAATGGTTGCTTCATCATTTTCTCTCAGATATTTCAGTGCTTCTTCTACCTGATCATGGTGCAGAGGAATCTGGTCGAAGGTATCGTTGTCCATGAAGTAGTACAACTCACCGTCATTATACAGATACTGCATCTTCTTTGTTTCAATGTGCGCCTTGGGGAATTTATCGTTGGGGTTGAACGCTTCTTCTCTTGTAGCACCTGTCAGAATATTTTTGTATTTTGTTCTTACGAAGGGAGAGCCTTTCCCGGGCTTAACGTGCTGGAAGTCCAGAATTACATGGGGCTCACCGTTCATTTCAAAAGTAATGCCTTTTCTAAATTCACCTGCAGAAATCATGATATTTCCTCCTCAAATTATTTATCATTTTTATAAATCCAAAATCGATGTTTATTCTATCGTTCCAAAAATAAACATATCCTTTTATATTCTAATAGATGAAGCTGCATTTTTCAATAAAAAATTAAAAAAACAATGCTTATTTCCCGTATTTCTTGAAATAAACCTTCATCACCTGACGCTCTGCACCGCGTTTTACCTTTGTAATGAGCTGATCCCGGTTGCAGATGGGCGCAGTCATGATGCAGAGCAGTCCGCCCCGATGTCCACACCACATGTCCGTAAAGACCTGATCGCCGACCATGGCAGTGGTTTTGGGTGTTGTTCCCATGATTTCCATTGCCCGATTCAGCTTCTTGATGCCGGGCTTGCCTGCCTTATGGATTGCCAGCGCACCAAGCCTGCGGTTAAACAGCTGCACACGCTCCTTGGTATTATTGGACAAAATGCAAAGCTTAAATCCCTCTTTTCGCAAAAAAGCAAACAGCTCCACAATTTCCTCATCCGGCTCTGCCACATCGAAGGGCGTAACGGTGTTGTCAATATCGAACACCAGACCGCGGATGCCCAGCTTTTTCAAATCCTCCAAGGGCAGCTCAAATACAGATTTCACATAAATATCCGGAAAAAAACGTTCCAGTAGTGCCATAGATTACTCTCCTTCTCTGCCTGCTTTCCAGTAGGCGTTTTCATCAATATCCCCCAAACGCTCGCCGCTGAGATAGCGAATCATCACATCATCCACCTCGCCAAGCACCCCATAGGTCAGCTCAATTCGCTTTGCCCGCAGGATATTGCGGGCGGAGGAACGGATGTTGCCACAGATAACGGCGTTGATATCCTGCTCTGTCAGAAAATCCGCAATGGCGGTTTTCCCAAGCGGAACAACCTCCTTTTTCTTCACCAGCTCGATTTCTATTTCATAAATCGTAAATTCCGCCGCACGGCTGTACTGCGGATCGATTCTGTTGTTTTTTGTGGGAATTGCAACACGCATCAAAAATCCCCCTTTCTTGCCATATTTTATTATTTTATCTTTTTTCGCCTATGTTTGTCAATTTCTTTGCGTATTTTCGTAAAACATTGTACAATACTATGGAAGAAAGCCGTTTTTACGGCACGAAAGGAGCTTGTTCAAATGGATGAAAGAATCAAAACATTAGCATATAACCTCGTGCATTTTTCCTGCAAACTGGAAAAGGGCGAAAAGGTCTGGATTTCCTGCAACGGCGTGCATCCGCTGCCGCTGGTAAAGCAGATTATCAAGGAGACCTACAGGGTGGGTGCAATCCCCTTTGTAAAAATGATGACAAACTCTCTGGAACGGGAGCTGCTTCTGGGTGCAACCGAGGAGCAGCAGAAAATCATGGCAGAGGTGGACTGCCGCCTGATGGAGCAGATGGATGCCTTCATCGGTGTGCGTGGCGAGGACAACCTGACGGAGCAGTATGATGTGCCGACAGAAAAAATCGATATCCAGAACCGTTTGTATGATGACCCTGTGCATCATCAGATTCGTGTGCCACATACAAAATGGGTGGTGCTGCGCTACCCCACAAACGCCATGGCGCAGTCCGCCAAGACCTCCTTGGAGGATTTCGAGGATTTCTATTTTAATGTATGCAATCTGGATTACGGCAAAATGGGCGATGCCATGGAGCATCTGGTGGAATTGATGAACAAAACAGACCGCGTGCGTCTGGTGGCAAGGGATACGGATATTTCCTTCTCCATCAAGGATATTCCTGCCATCAAGTGTGCCGGCGGCTGCAATATCCCCGACGGCGAGGTTTATACCGCACCGGTGCGTGATTCCATCAACGGTGTGATTACCTATAATACCCCCTCCGAATACAACGGCTTTACCTTTGAAAATGTACGCCTGACCTTCAAGGACGGGAAAATCGTGGACTGCGACGGGAATGACAAGGAGCGTCTGGAAAAGGTATTCAACACAGACGAGGGTGCAAGATATGTGGGCGAATTTGCCATTGGCGTAAACCCCTATATCACAAAGCCCATGAACAACATTCTTTTCGATGAAAAGATTGCGGGCTCTATCCATTTCACCCCCGGCAACTGCTACGAGGATGCCCCCAACGGCAATAAATCCGCCATCCATTGGGATCTGGTGCTGATTATGACACCCGAATACGGCGGCGGCGAAATCTGGTTTGATGATGTGCTGATTCGCAAGGACGGCAGATTTCTTCTGCCCGAGCTGGAATGCCTGAACCCCGAAAATCTGAAATAAGGCAAATGAAAAAGGATACCCGAAACACCATGCTTCAGGTATCCTTTTTTAATCTTTGATTTTAAATCTGACTTTTATTTTAAAATCCTTATAAAAATTCTCAATATCATAAAATACTCCCATGATTTTATCAAGAAAATATTCTCTTATGTCCTTTGGCAGCTGATATACCCCTCGAATGATAATAGCAGTCGTCGTTTCCGGCTTCCAGGAACCGATATAATCACACCCCATATCCCAGAGTGCATCCAGATTTTCTCCATAAAAGCCGGGAAAATGAAATGTATCTCTAATCCTCCAATGTACTTCCGTAATATATTTACAGCCTGTAAAATCCAAAACAATCTGTCTTTCTTCCATTTTATTCCTCTCACTCGACTTTTATTTTCTGCTCCGATTGCTTTTCATGTTTTCCAGTTTACACTTTTCATACGATAAAAACAATCCTCTCCTTTCAAAAAGAAGCACACAGGAAACAAAGCGTTTCAGCTTTTTCCGTAGAAAAGGAAATTTTTAAATTCCTTCTCACTGTATCCATTGACAGAAAAGAGGGAAATATAGTAGAATGAAATTTATTAGAACAAGAGCAATGAAAAGGAGAGTAGGCGACAACGCTATGCCACAGAGAGCCTCGGCAAGCTGAAAAGAGGCGCAGGAGCAACCGCTGAAGATGGCCTTGGAGCTTCGCACCGAATATCCCCCGGATTATAAGGCTGCGACGGGCGCGCCCGTTATTGCGCAGGAGTCCTTTGGACTTCATGAGGTTTTTTCCGCGAGGAAAAAGCGAAGTAAGGTGGTAACACGGCAAAACGCCCGTCCTTTCAAAAGAAGGACGGGTTTTTTATTGGCAAAAAGCCTTACGGATGGTTTGGTTTTTACTTATTATAATGAAAACAATAAAAAGGAGAGATACTTGTGGCTAAAGAAAAATTTTATATCACCACTCCCATTTACTACCCCAGTGATAAGCTGCACATCGGTCATTCCTACTGCACAGTAGCGACAGACACCATGGCACGCTACAAAAGACTGCGTGGGTATGACGTAATGTTCCTGACAGGGACGGACGAGCACGGGCAGAAAATCGAAAGAATCGCAACCGCACAGAACATGACCCCCAAGCAGTACACCGATAAGGTGGTTGCGGGTATTAAGGAGCTGTGGAAGCTGATGGAAATTTCCTATGACAGATTCATCCGCACCACAGACGATTACCATGTGAAAGCCGTACAGAAAATCTTCAAGCAGCTGTATGATCAGGGAGATATCTACAAATCCGCTTATGAGGGCTGGTACTGTACCCCCTGCGAATCCTTCTTCACAGAAACACAGCTGAAGGACGGCAAATGCCCCGACTGCGGACGTGACGTAGAACTTCTGAAGGAAGAAAGCTATTTCTTCCGTCTTTCCAAATACGGCGACAGAATCATCAAATATTATGAAGAAAATCCCGAATTCCTGCAGCCCAACACACGCCAGAATGAAATGATTGCAAACTTCCTGAAGCCCGGTCTGGAGGACTTAGCGGTTTCCCGTACCTCCTTTAAATGGGGCGTACCCGTAGACTTTGACCCCAAGCATATTGTATATGTTTGGGTTGATGCACTTTCCAACTATATTACCGCTCTTGGCTATGGCAGCGACAACGATGCGGACTACAAAAAATACTGGCCTGCGGATGTGCATGTTGTCGGCAAGGAAATCGTGCGTTTCCATGCAATTATCTGGCCCGCCATGCTGATGGCACTGAATATTCCTCTGCCCAAGAAGGTATTCGGCCACGGCTGGCTGGTTATCAACGGCGGCAAAATGTCCAAATCCGTCGGCAACGTGGTTGATCCCGTTGTTCTGGTGGAAAAATATGGCGTGGATGCCATCCGTTACTTCCTGCTGAGAGAAATCGCTTTCGGGCAAGACGGCAACTTCACAAACGAAGCACTGATTCAGCGCATCAATTCCGATTTGGCAAACGATCTGGGCAACCTCGTTTCCAGAACCGTTGGCATGATTGAAAAATACTTCGGCGGCAAGCTGCCCGCAGACAGAACCGAAACTGCTTTTGATGCAGACCTCAAGGCAATGGCTGCGGCAACCGTTCCCAAGGTAGAGGAAAAGATGGACAACATGCTTTTCTCCGATGCTTTAATTGAAATCTGGAACCTGATTCGCCGCACCAATAAATATATCGACGAAACACAGCCTTGGGTACTGTGCAAGGATGAAGCAAAGAAGGCAGAGCTGGCAAATGCGCTCTACAATGTTGCGGAAAGCATCCGTATCATCTCCATTTTGATTCAGCCCTTCATGCCCCTGACCCCTGCAAAAATCTGGACACAGCTGAACATTACAGAGGGCGCGCTGACCGATTGGGAAAGCACAAAGACATGGGGTCTGCTGCCTGCGGAGCTGACTGTTACAAAGGGCGAAACCCTTTTCCCTCGTATTGATATGAAGAAGGAGCTGGAATCTCTGGAGGCTGCCATCAAGGCGGCACAGGCTACCTCCCTTGCAAATCAGGCAAAGAAGGAGGAGCCCAAGAAAGAGGCTCCCGAGGAGGAATATCCTGCCGAAATCACGATTGACGATTTCTGCAAGGTACAGCTGAAGGTCGGCGAGGTCATCGAAAGCAAGGAAGTACCCAAATCCAAAAAGCTGCTGCGCAACGTGGTAAAATTCGGCGAGGAGGAAAGAGTCATCTTCTCCGGCATTAAGGACACCTATGCCCCGGTGAGCTGGTTGGCAAGCGCGTTGTGGTTGCCTACAACCTCAAGCCCAGAAAAATGATGGGCGAAATGAGCTACGGCATGATTCTGTGTGCGGAAGACAAGGACGGCAAGCTGTCTATCCTCACTACAGATGATAAGGACTTTGAAAGCGGCAGCAGCATCAGCTAATTATGAATTATTTTGATTCTCACGCACATTATGACGACAAGAGATTCAAGCAAGACAGAGAGGAGCTCCTGCGGGAGCTTCTTCCTTCTTGCGGGGTAAGCAATGTCATCAATGTCGGCTGTGATGTGAAAAGCTCCGAAATGAGCATCCATCTGGCTGAAAAATATGACTACATCTACGCTGCCGTCGGCGTACACCCCCATGAGCTCTATGATATGTCCTCACAGACGATTGCGAAGCTGAAAAAGCTGAGTGAACATAAAAAGGTCGTTGCCATCGGGGAAATCGGTCTGGATTATTATTATGATACCCACCCGAAGGAATTACAGCGCTTCTGGTTTCGTCAGCAGCTCAGACTGGCGGAGGAAACCAATCTGCCTGTTATCATTCATTCCAGAGATGCGTCACAGGAAACCTTTGATATCATCAAGGCATCCTCTGTGCGCCGCGGCTCTATCCACTGCTATTCCGGCTCTGCCCAGATGGCACTGGATTATGTGAAAATGGGCTTTTCCATCGGCGTTGGCGGCGTGGTGACGTTCTCCAATGCAAAAAAGCTGGTGGAAACCGTTGCGGCAATCCCTATGGAAAGCATCCTCATTGAAACAGATTGTCCGTACCTCGCACCCAATCCGAACCGCGGCAAAAGAAACGACTCCACAAACCTGAAATATGTGGTCGAAAAAATTGCGGAAATCAAAAATCTGCCCCCCGAAACGGTCGCAGAAATTTCCGAAAAAAACGCGAAATCTTTATTTTTTAAATAATTTTTCGAAAAAAATTTTCGACAGAATCCTTAAAAATCCGAAACTCTCAGAAACCCTGTAAAATCAAGGTTTCCGAGAGTTTTTCTTTGCAAAATGATTGCAGATTTTCGCTATTTCTTTTAATAATAATTGCAATATTTTTTAAAAAAGGTTGCGTAATTGTTACAAATGTGTTAATATATGCAACGTAGAAAGAATAAGATATATCAGAAGAACGATATGTCTTTTATTTTTTGCAGTCAATCAAAAAGCGTAAACATTATGCGGAAGTGACGACTCCCCGTGTAAATAGACTGCGACTGTCCCCCATTCACGGACAGGTCAAGGCATAATCTAATGTCTATCATCGAATAACTACAGGAAACGAAATCCCCTGCCATCCCACAAAAACGGCAGTACGGCTCGTTCAAGGAGGTAAAAATGAAAACACATCTTAGAGTATTTGCTATCGTAGTATTTATATTGGTAATCGGCTGCGGAACAGCATCTGCTTACAGCAAATCCGAATCTATGCAATCTGTAGTCATCAATATGGATGGCGCACCCCGAATGGTTTCCACCGATAAGGAAACCGTAGGTGAGCTGCTGGAGGATCTGGCGGACACCATTGACACCGAATTCTATCTGGAGGACGCAAAGGAAAGCGACCCCATCGAAGCAATGATGACACTTTCTCTGACATCCGTCACAGAAAAAACAGTCGCAACCACAGAAGCGATTGCTTACAAAACAGTAGAACGCACAAACAGCTCCCTGAAAGCCGGCGAAAGCCGCGTGGTGCAGGAGGGCAAGGAAGGCGTTGCATCTGTCATCAAAAAAGAAATCTACCACGGCAGCGAGCTGGTGGATACACAGTTTGTTGAGAAAAAGGTAGTCACAGCAGCACAGGATAAAATCGTTGAGGTTGGCCCCAAGAACGTCGTAAACGGCATGAGCTACTCCAAAGCCATCAGTGCAAAGGTAACTGCTTATACCCCCTATGACGCAGGCTGCACAGGCATCACAGCTACCGGCACAAAGGCAGGCTACGGCACTGTTGCTGTTGACCCTCGTGTGATTCCCCTTGGATCCAAGGTTTATATCCCCGGCTACGGCACAGCGATTGCCGCAGATACCGGCGGTGCAATTAAGGGCAACCGTGTAGACGTTTGCTACGGCTCCAAATCCGAGGCTTATGGATGGGGTGTCAGAAACGCAACCGTTTATGTTCTGAAATAAAAGAGAGCGCAAAGAGTAAATCCAACCGGATTTACTCTTTTTTATTTGTCCGTATATTTTTCAAAATAAAAAAGAGAATTTTTTATCAAATAGAGTCTTGTCTTTTTCCGAAAGGAATACTATAATACATCCGTACCCTCCCCCAGGGGGTGGGGGTGCTTAAGAGAGAGGAGAGAGACACATGCAGGCAGATAAAAAAAAGGTAGGCACGCTGCTGAAAACCGCCAGAGGGCAGATTGACGGCATCCTCAACATGATCGAGGAGGATCGCTACTGCATTGATATTTCCCATCAGCTGATGGCAACCATGGCGATTCTCAATAAAGCCAATAAGGAAGTGCTTTCCGCACATCTGAAAACCTGCGTCCGCAATGCCGAAACGGCTGCGGAACGGGATGAAAAAATTGATGAGTTAATTGAAATTATGGGTAAAGTAATCAAATAAGAATTTTTTATATTCAAAAGAAAAAGGAGGTGCTCCCCTTTGAAACAAAAATTTGACGTAACCGGGATGACCTGCTCCGCCTGCTCTGCTCATGTGGAAAAGGCAGTCGGCAAGCTGGAGGGGATTCAGACTGTAAACGTAAATCTGCTGCAGAACAGCATGGTCGTGGAATATGACGATACCGCCCTCTCAACAGATGACATTATCAATGCCGTAAAAAGCGGCGGCTATGGTGCAAGCGTGCAGGGCGCAACCAACAGCGCCACACAGGAGCCGCCCAAAAACGTAGCATTAGAGGAAATGAAGGTTATGAAGAAGCGTCTGGTTTCTTCCTTCTGCTTTCTGATTCCTCTGTTCTATGTTTCCATGGGGCACATGGTCGGTGCGCCCCTGCCCTCGATTCTTCTGGGGCATGAAAATATGATGATTTTTGCATTGACACAGCTTTTGCTGGCAACGCCCGTTTTAATCATCAATAAGAAATTTTTCGTTGTCGGCTTTCAGGCGCTTTGGAACAGAGCTCCCAACATGGACTCTCTGGTAGCGCTCGGCTCTGCCGCATCCTATATCTACAGCATCTTTGCGATTTACGCCATGGCGTATTATATGGGGCATGGCGACCTTATGACGGCGCATCATTACGCCATGGAGCTGTATCTGGAGGGCGCAGCAATGATTCTGACGCTGATTACGGTCGGGAAATATATGGAGACACGCTCCAAGGGCAAAACCTCCGAAGCAATCAGCAAGCTGATGGATCTGGCACCCAAGATGGCAACCGTCATGAAGGATGGCAAGGAAGTTGAAATTCCCGTGGAGCAGGTTGCCGTTGGGGATATCATCGTGGTGCGCCCCGGGCAGAGTATCCCCGTAGACGGCAAAATCGTCGAAGGCTCCTCCGCCGTGGATGAAAGCGCGATTACAGGCGAATCCATCCCCGTGGATAAACAGGTTGGCGACAGCGTCATTGGCGCAACCGTCAATAAAAGCGGTTTCTTCCGTATGGAAGCAACCCATATCGGCAGTGATACTACCCTTTCCCATATCATCACCTTAGTTGAGGAAGCGAGTGCCTCTAAGGCCCCCATTGCCAAGCTGGCAGATCAGGTCAGCGGCATTTTCGTCCCGACCGTCATCACGATTGCCATTATCGCAACGGTCGTGTGGATGCTTGTCGGTCAGCCCTTCTCCTTTGCCCTTTCGATTGGTATTGCAGTTCTGGTGATCTCCTGCCCCTGCGCATTGGGTCTGGCAACGCCTACGGCAATCATGGTCGGCACAGGCAAGGGTGCGGAATACGGGATTCTGGTAAAATCCGCAGAAAGTCTGGAAATTGCACATAAAATTGATACCGTTGTTCTGGATAAAACAGGCACGCTGACAGAGGGTCATCCCGTTGTGACGGATGTTCTGCCTGCGCCCGGTGTGCTGAAAAATCCCTTCCTGCGTGCGGCAGCTTCCATTGAGGCACTCTCTGAACACCCTCTCGCCGAAGCTGTGATGAATTATGCCAAGGAGAAGGAAATTGTGCCACAGAAGGCAGAAAACCTCTCAGCGACCGCAGGACAGGGCATTGAAGCGGATGTGAATGGCAAGCATATCCTAGGCGGCAATCTGAAAATGATGCAGGAAAGAAAAATCGACCTCGGAGATTTCGCCGAAAAAGCGGCAGAGCTTGCGGAACAGGGCAAAACACCGCTGTTCTTTGCGGAGGGAGAAAAGCTCCTCGGCATCCTCGGTCTGGCTGATCCGCTGAAGCCCACAAGTAAGGAAGCCGTGGACAGCTTTCATCAGATGGGGATTGACGTTGTCATGCTGACAGGGGATAATAAACGTACGGCAAACACCATTGCAAGCCAGCTTGGGATTCAGGCGATTGCGGAGGTTCTGCCGCAGGATAAGGAAATGGAAGTGCGCCGTTTGCAGGAAAGCGGCAAAAAGGTTGCCATGATCGGCGACGGCATTAACGATGCGCCCGCACTGACCCGCGCGGATGTCGGCATTGCCATCGGCGCAGGTACAGATGTTGCCATGGAATCGGCAGATATCGTGCTGATGAAAAGCGACCTTCTGGATGCGGTCACAGCCGTTCAGCTGAGCCACGCAACCATTAAAAATATCAAGCAGAATTTGTTCTGGGCATTCTTCTATAACTGCTGTGGGATTCCACTTGCGGCAGGTGTGTTCTATTCCGTTCTGGGATGGAAGCTGAACCCGATGTTCGCCGCGGCGGCAATGAGCTTCAGCTCTGCCTTCGTTGTCGGCAATGCCCTCAGATTAAGGCTGTTTACCCCCACCCATCAGGCACATTCCGCCGAAAAAACGGCGCAGGTGATAGAACAAAAAGACGAGAAAAACATTCCAAATGAGGAGGACGTAAAAATGAAAAAGGTATTGAAAATCGAAGGTATGATGTGCAGCCACTGCACAGGCAGAGTAGACAAGGCGCTGAACGATATGGACGGCGTAAAGGCAACCGTTTCTCTGGAGGGCAAATCCGCAGAGGTAGAGCTGACGAAGGATATCAGCGATGAAGCACTGGTAAAGGCTGTCACTGATGCAGGCTATGAGGTTGTAGATATTCAGTAAAAAAATATGGCTGTTTCTATTCCCAAACGGATAGAGACAGCCATTTTTTATTTGCAATGCAGTTACTGCTTTTTCTTTTTCTCTCTTTCTTACAACCGCTTTTCATAATATCTCATAAAGGCAATCCCCAGAAGATACTGCAATACCCACAGCAGGCACAGCACCCCTGTCACCCACCATTCCACACGCAGGAGGGCAAACAGAAAGCTGACCGCAATCAGTACGAAAAACATCACCTGATATGCCTTATGCCCTGCCATCTGCCGCAGAAGCACCTTCCGCTCATCCGTCCGATTGATGCGCGCCGCCGTTTCTTTTTCTTCATATTCCGCCTGATGCTCCGGCTTTTTATAATAAAAATATTCTCTCAGCCGCAAAAGACCGATTACTACCCATGCTATTCCCCACGAACGCAGAATATTCGCATAATAGCTGTCCTTCACGAATACGGATACCGCAACAAATATGACCCCTGCCGCCAACAGAAAACCGCCTTTTTTTCTGTCTCTCATTCCGTTCCCTCCTCATAAATAAAAATATCCTCAATCGCCATGCCGAAATAGCGCGCAATCTTAAATGCCAACAGGATAGACGGGTTATATCTCCCGTTTTCCAGAGAGCCGATGGTCTGACGCGAAACCTCCAATGCCCGCGCCAGTTCCTCCTGTCGGATGCCGCGCTCCTTTCGGATTTCCTCCAATCTGTTTTTCATTTCGTTTTCCTCCAAAATGTAAAGCTTACTTTCCATCAGTATATTCCCTTCGCTTTCAAATGTCAAGTAAACTTTCCATTTTTGCATTAAAAAACTCTCCGCAGGAAATTTCGTAACAAAATCTCCCACAGAGAGCCTAAATTTACTGATGATCCTTTAAATATTCATGTAATAATGCTTTCATTTCCGCCATGGTTTCCGCATAATTCAGCTTACCGCGCAGCTCCGCCGCACCGGGCAGTCCCTTCATATACCATGCCATGTGCTTGCGCATTTCCCGAATCCCGATATACTCGCCCTTATAGGCAATCAGCATCTGAGAATGGCGCAGCGCCTTCTCTACGCGCTCCTGTGCGGTCGGTTCGGGCAGAAGCTCCCCCGTTTTGAGATAATGCAGAATCCTCTTGAAAATCCAAGGGTTGCCCTGCGCACCTCGCCCAACCATGATGGCATCGCAGCCTGTATGCTCCAACAGATTTTTCGCATCCTGTGGTGTGAAGATATCGCCGTTGCCAATGACGGGAATCTGCACCGCCGCCTTCACTTCCTTGATGATATCCCAATCCGCCTTGCCGCTGTAATACTGCTCTCTGGTTCTGCCATGCACTGCCACCGCGGACGCGCCGTTTGCCTCGGCAATCTTCGCAATCTCCACCGCGTTGATGTGTTCCTCATCAAAGCCCTTACGGAACTTAATCGTCACAGGCTTTTTCTGGCTTTCCACCAGAGAACGCACGATTTTTCCGACCAATTCGGGCGTTTTCATCAGACACGAGCCTTCCCCGTTTTTCACGATTTTCGGCGCAGGGCATCCCATGTTCACATCAATGATATCAATGGGATACTCCTCGATTTTCTTCGCCATTGCCCCCAGAATTTCGGGGTCGGAGCCGAACAGCTGCACCGCAACCGGGCGTTCCTTCGCATCCACCTCAAGCAGCTCCGTTGTGTTTTTGTTATCATATAAAATCCCTTTTGCGCTCACCATTTCGGAATACACCAGACCGCAGCCCATCTCCTTGCAGAGGATGCGGAAGGGCAAATCCGTCACACCTGCCATGGGCGCAAGGAATACATTATTTTCCAGCGCTACATTTCCGATTTTCATAACCGTCACCTTCCTTCTTTTTCAAGCTTTCTCTCCATGAAAGAAAAAACAGGCAAAGCTGCCTGCGATTTTCTTATTTATTCTTTTCGTACAGGATGCGCAGACCCTTCAGCGTCAATACGGGGTCAAGTACATCAAAAATTTCGCCCTTCGGGTCAATCACCCTTGCCAGACCGCCTGTCGCAATGACCTTCATATTCGGCAGATTCAGCTTTTCCTTCAGCTGCTCGATGATATATTTCGTCTGCCCGATATGCCCCAGCACAAGCCCTGCCTGAAAGCTGTCCACAGTGTTTTTCGCAATGATGGACTTCGGTGCCTTAATTTCGATTTTCGGCAGCTGTGCCGCCTTCTGATACAAAGCCTCTGCGCAGGAGGAAATGCCGGGCGTGATAAAGCCTGTGATAAATTCGCTTTTTTCATTGATGACATCAAAGGTGTTTGCTGTGCCGTAATCAATGACAATAGCAGGGCCGCCGTAAATCTCATTTGCCGCCACAAGGTCAACGATACGGTCAGAGCCGACGGATTTCGGGTCATCCCGTTTAATCACAATCCCCGTTTTCATCCCAACGCCGACAATCATCGGTTCGATATTGAAATATTTGCGAATCCCCTGCGTGAGAGAATACATAATATCGGGGACAACAGAGGAAATGATAACCGCCTCGACCTTCCCTGCATCTATCCCTGCCGCATCAAAGAGACCATGAATAAAAATGCCGGTTTCATCTGCTGTGCGATTGCCGCCGGTTGTCATTCTCCAACACTTTACCAATTTTTCTTTTTTATATAAGCCCAAAACAAAGTTGGTGTTTCCAACATCGATTACCAAAAGCATCTGCTTTCCTCCTAATTGACCGAAAAAGCCGGTAATGCTTTTTCATTATCGTTTGTTCCTATTCTTCCCGTAAATCAGCCGCAGTCCATGCAGGGAAAGAACAGGGTCATAGACATCAAAAATGCCATTTTCCTCTTCATAAATCACCTTGCCCAAGCCGCCTGTGGCAATGACCTTCATATTGGGGCAGTTGAAATGCTCCTTGATTCTCTGAATGATATACTTTGCCTCGCCGATATGCCCGACCACCAAACCTGCCTGCATACTCTCTACGGTGTTTTTCGTAATCACGCTTTCGGGGTTCACAATTTCAAACTTCGGCAGATTTGCCGCCCTTTGATACAGCGCGTCTGCGCAGGTTTGCAGTCCGGGTGCCGTTATGCCTGTCAAAAATTCGCCCTTCTCACTGACAACATCAAATGTGGTTGCGGTTTCATAATCCACCACAATGGCAGGGCCGCCATACAGCTCATACGCCGCCACAAGGTTGACAATACGGTCTGTCCCCATTTCCTTCGGGTTTTCCATCCGCAGGTTGATACCTGTTTTCAGACCGGCACGCACCACAATCGGGTCTTTTTTCAAGAATTTTTTAATGCCATTGAGTGTGGAATACATCACATCCGGCACAACAGAGGAAACAATGATTGCCTCAATATCACCTACAGAAACATCAGAATATGCAAACAGGCTGCAAATCAGAAGCCCTGTTTCATCCGCAGTGCGTCCGCTTTTCGTAGAGAGCCGCCAGTTCGCCACAAGGTTCTCCCCATTAAATACGCCCAAAACCATATTTGTATTGCTCACATCAATTACCAATAACATAAAACCTTCTCCTATTCGGAATTTTATATGAAGAACAGCGCAGGAAATCCATCCTGCGCCGTATGCATTTACATTTTCTTATTTATGTAAAACTTATGCTTCCTTTTTCGTATACAATGCTCTGTTGACTGCCTTGGAAACAATCCCGCCGACAATACAGCTGGAGGGCATTTCCAATGCGCCGTTCACGCCGACAAACGCAACCACGAACATCAGAGGATTCAGACCGCCCAATGTTTCATTGATACCCTGAATAAATTCTGTATTCCAGTAGCAAATAAGCAGCACGCCCATGAAGAACAATGTATTCAGAAATGCCGCAAAAAAGCCGCCGACAAAATAGCAGACTGTTTTCTTTTTATCCACCTTCTGCGCCGCTTTAAAAATCACACCTGTCAGAAAGCCCATCAGCACGCGGGTAGGGATGCAAAGCAGGAACGCATAGATCGGGTTAATGTTAAACAGCATCGTGCTGAACGCAGAGGAGCCTGTCACCGCCTGATAAAAGCTGGTTGCGCCGAAAATCAGCCCCAGCCATGCCCCTGCCTTGGGGCCCATCAGCATCGCGCCGATTGCAACGGGAACCATCATCAGAGAAATATCTAACCCGAAGGTATGGAAATATCCCAAGGGGGTTACGCTCATCAGAAGCAGTACCCCTGTCAGAAGGCCCAATGTGGTCAGCTCTCTTGCCGACATTTTTCCCTTTTTGCCTGTTTCTGCCTGTGTGTTTGCTGTTTCGCTCATTTGAAAAGCTCCTTTCATTCTCATTCTCGCAGGATACAAGATGATTTGGAATCATATTTTTCTGTGCCTTACGGCAAGGAGTGTTTCTATGCCTGCCCGAAACGGGTCATGCTATTTCCCCTTTTCTCCGCCGTTGATACACAACCAAATCCATTATAACAGCAACTGCGGATTTTACAATATTTTTTTTGATTTTCTTGTTATTTTTTACACAATCTTATAAGGTTTTCCCCTCTGCTGCCGCTCTGCGCATCAATTCCTCCTTCGCAGGTGCGCCCTCTTTTGTGCAAAAAAGCACATACCACAGCTCCATCGCACGGAACAACTCCAACTCTTCCTTTTGCAGGCGTTTGATTTCCAGTTCTGCACCGATTTCGTCAAAATCAAAATCACCCTCATGCTTTATAGTCTCAAAATACACATCGCCGTTGTCATCAAAGCCTACCAGAAAAGTGCAGTTCAGCTTTTCTGCCATATAAACGCAGATGCGCTTCAAATCCTCTTTAATCGTATCGGGCAGGAATTTAAATTCCTCCTCCATAAAATATTTCTGCTCTTTATTATTGGCCGCCGCCAGAATTTTCTTTGCCATAATGCCTCTCCTTTTTCTCTCGAAGAAAAAGGCCTGCAGTACGGGACGCACTCCAGACCTTCGTTTGCCTTGCTTCTTATTTTGTGCCTTTTTTGTTTACACGGCTCAGGAATTTACCCAGTTCGATGATGGCACGGCCATGTGTGCCTTCGCAGATTTTATCCACTTCGTCATACGCCTTTACAGAGTAGGTCAGCATCTTGCCCTTCACCTCTGTCACCTCTGTTACCACGCGCACCTTCATGCCAACGGGTGTTGCGGCAAGGTGTGCAAGATCGAAGGTTGTGCCTACGGTTTCCCAGCCTTCCGGCAGGAAAGGAGCAACTGTGCCGATTGCTGTGCCTTCAATCCAGGAAATCAGTCTGGGGGATGCGAATACAGGCACCTTATCATTGCCGAAATGAGATGCGGTATCGCCTTCCTCTACGATAAATTCCTTTTCAAATGTCATACCGGGTACGATGTTTTTGAATTCCATAATCCTTAGTTCTCCTCTCTGTTTTCCGCTGTTTCTGTGGGCTGCTCCGCCTCATTTGCAATGCCCAGAACCTCGTTGCGTACCTTCTGGTCAAACAAAGAGCGGAATTCGTCCCCTGTTACCTTTTCCTTTTCTACTAAGAGCTTTGCGGTTGCATGGAGCATTTCCATATTCTCCTGCAAGAGGCGCTTTGCCTCCCGATAAGCGTCTGTCACAATACGGTTAACCTCCTGATCGATGGTTGCCGCTACGCCTTCGCCGTAATTTCTTGCATGTCCCCAGTCTCTGCCGATAAAGACCTCATCATTATCGCCGCCGAACTGGATGGGCCCAAGCAGCTCGCTCATGCCGTATTTTGTTACCATATCTCTTGCCATGGATGTCGCACGTTCAATATCATTGGATGCACCGGTGGTGATATCCTTGATTACAAGTTCTTCTGCCGCACGACCGCCCAGAAGGCTGATGATTTCCTGTTCCATCATCATTTTTGTCATATACATTCTGTCCTCGCCGGGCAGTGGCATGGTATAGCCACCTGCCATCCCCGTAGGAATGATGGAAATGCTGTGGACAGGGTCAAGCTCGCTCAGCACCTCAAAGAGGATGGCATGACCGCCCTCATGGTATGCTGTGATGTATTTTTCCTTTTCGGAAATGACTCTTGTTTTCTTTTCCGTCCCGACACCGATTTTAATCAGTGCCTTCTGGATTTCTTCCATATCAATTTTCTTCTTGCCGTCTCTGGCGGTCAGCAGCGCCGCTTCATTCAAAAGGTTTGCCAGATCCGCACCGGTGAAGCCTGCAGTTGTCTGCGCAACCACCTTCAAATCCACCTCAGATGCCATAGGCTTGCCCTTTGCATGCACGCGCAGGATGGCCTCTCTGCCCTTTACATCGGGTCTGCCGACATAAACCTGTCTGTCAAAACGACCGGGTCTGAGCAGCGCCGGGTCAAGGATATCCGCGCGGTTGGTTGCCGCAATAATAATAACGCTTTCGTTGATGCCGAAGCCGTCCATCTCAACCAACAGCTGGTTCAATGTCTGCTCGCGTTCATCGTGTCCGCCGCCAAGACCTGCGCCTCTGCGTCTGCCGACAGCATCGATTTCGTCGATAAATACAATACTGGGGGCGTTTTTCTTCGCCTGTTCAAACAAATCCCTTACACGGGATGCACCGACACCGACAAACATTTCCACGAAGTCGGAACCGGAAATGCTGAAAAAGGGTACGCCTGCCTCGCCGGCAACTGCCTTTGCCAGCAATGTTTTACCGGTACCCGGAGGGCCCACCAGCAGCACACCCTTCGGGATGCGCGCACCTAACTCCGTAAATTTCTTGGGTGCCTTCAGAAATTCTACCAATTCCTCCAGCTCACCCTTTTCCTCGTCACAGCCTGCTACGTTGTCAAAGGTAACATTGCTTTCCCCGTCAACGCTCATTTTTGCCTTGCTCTTGCCGAAGTTGTTCATCTTTCCGCCGCCGCCCTGCATACGGTTGAACAGCAGAATAAAGATAATAATCATCACAATCATCATGATGAGAGAGGGTACCACCTGAGAAAGCATGCTTTCTCTCTGCAAATCCCCAACGTCAATCTTTACGCCATTTGTCAGGGCTTTTTCATCCAGCACCTGCTGCAATACGGATATACTCGGCACATCCACACGAATGACACTGCCGTCCTTCAGCGTTGCCTCCGCCGTACCGTAGTCTCCGACCTCTGTTCTTCTGGAAACCTCCACAGAAGCCACGTTATTTTCGTCCAGTTCCTTCAACAGGTCACTGTAGACATATTCCTCCTGCGCCGCATCATTGCGCTGCGGAAGAATCTGTGGGCCTGTATACGCCAGTGCCGCTAAAATAACCACAAAAATCAGCACATAAATTCCGATTGGTTTAAGATATTTGTTCAAGAGCGTTCCTCCTTATTCTCGTTTCTTTCTCCATCTCCGTTTTTCTGTTCCAAATACAGAGACCATATCAAGATATAATTCTAGCATACTTTCCGGAGAAACGCAACGCAGGATTTCAACGGACAGGCTGAAAAAAATCGTCTTTTTTGCAAAAAAGTTCTTACTATTTACAGGGAAAAAGAAAAACAGAGGGCTTCAAGGCACTTGCCATCGTCGAAGCTCCTCTTTTTATTCCTCTGTCTGAATATAAAGCAAAACTCTGTTTTGTCTTATCTGTATTTTTTCTTCATCCGAATATCATCCCCGAAGAATTTCAGTGTGGTATATTCCCCAATCAGACGGCTCATCACGCGATCGGAATACTGCTCCATCAGCGCACGATAATCCAGATTGGTGGAAATCACAACAGGGCGTTTTCTCAGCTTTCTGTCATTGACAATGCGGAACAGCTCCGAGGCGGTAAACATCGTTGCAAATTCCGTCCCAAGGTCATCGATAATCAGCAGATCCGCATCCAGAATTTCACTGTCCCAATCGAAGGGCTCTTCCTCCTCCTTGTTGCGAAAGCGCATATCCTCCAGCTGCTTGAAAAGCTGCCCTGCCGTGAGGTAAAGCACCGTTTTCCCATGCTCCAGAACCTCCTTCGCAATACAGTTGCACAGGAAGGTTTTCCCTCTGCCTGCGCCGCCGTAAAGCAAGAGATTTTCCCCCTCCGGATGCTCCGCAAATTCCATCGCCTTTTTCAGATTGCGCTGTGCATTTTCCTTGGGCGAAATGCCCTCCGCAGGCACAACCTCTGTATCAAAGAGACGCAAATCGAAGGTATCGAAATTTTCCAGCTTAATCACATCGCGTACATTGGACTGGTCATACAGCCTGTCCATCAGCCTGCGCCGCATGCAGGTGCAGGGCGTACCTTCGATATAGCCTGTATCCCTGCATTTCTCACATGCGTATTCCAGCTTCAGCAAAGAGGGAGAAAGGCAGTTTTTCGCCAGAAGTGCCATCCGCTCGTCCTGTAAGACCTGCTGCTTCTGTTTCATTTCCGTCATTGCTTTTTCCCGTTCCTCCGGATGCAGCAACACCAGCTTTGCCGTAGAAACACCAACCATGGAAAGCGTCTCCTCTATTTCTGCCAGACGCGGAAAGCGCGCATACAGGCTTTCCTTCCGTTCTCGCAGCTCCGCCGCCTTACGCGTCCGCAGGGCATCATATTCCCGCAGGACTTCCTTGTAAATCTGTGTTTTCGTTGCCAATTTTCTCCCCCCAATCTATTTTATCTGTTTTTACCATTTTTCTCTCTGTTCCCGTTCCAGTCTCTCCAGCTCCGCAAAATCCCATTCGCTCTGCGTATAATTGATGAAACGATTCTGCTTCTGTGCGCGCTGCGGCTTTTCTGCGGTCTGTGTGGTCGGTGTATTCTGCGCCTTTTTCGCCGCAAAGGCGGCATCCTGCGCCTGCACATCCGCGACAGCGGACACGCCTGCCTTTTTCCAATTTTCCAGAATACGGTCGGCGTATGCAAAGGATGCCTTTCCCGTCTGCATGACCGTTCTTTCACAGGCAAGCTTCACCACATCCAACGGCAGCTTATATTCCTGCAGCCATTTTTTCATATAGGCTTCCTCTGCCGCCACAGGCATACGATTCTGCCCAAACGCCTGCAAAATAGAGCGGTAGCCGGTTTTCCGCAGCTCAATATATTCCGCTGCCTTTTCCACAGTATTCACGCCTTCCTCTGCCCAGCCGATAGCGACCTTTTCGATATAGCGCATACCGGTATGCCCGCTTGCGGTGCAATAGGAGAGCAGCAGTTCGATGACCTCCATCGGCAGACCAAGCCAATCATAAAAGCTGAACAGCAGGCTCATATCCTGCTGCGAAAGCATTTTTCCCAGCTTTTTCTGCGCGGAATCAAATAATTTTCTGACCTTATCAATTTTTATGTAAAGTGCCAATTCTCTCGGAGAATAATCGGGGCGTACAGAGGAAACCAATGCAGGTCTTTCTGTTTCCTGCTTTTTCTCCTCCTGCAAATAGCCCTTGCCCTTCCAATAGCCCCAGGCATAGAGGACATCTGTTTCTGTGGCTTTCAGCCGTTCAGCCACCTTCTTCGCATCCTGCCCAACGGCTAATGTCATCAGATAAACCGACACATATAAGGGAGGTGCCTGCGGCAGCTCGGTTTCTATGAAGCTTTTACTTAAACGAATTTCTTCCGCCATGCGGCTTTCCTCCTTTCCTATCGGAATCTGTTATTTTCTGAACCTTTATTATACTATATTTCCTTTTAAAAAAACAGATACGCGGGCAGAAAAAATCTCCCTGTTTTGGAAACAGGGAGAAAATCGTCTGAGCCATTATTTATCATCATGGTCTTGCTTATTTCTGATATGGGCATTGAAATAATAAATGATGAAGCACAGCACAATCACCGTCAGCGCCATAACCACAATCGTACCGGAATCTTTAAAGCTGATAAAGATTGCCAGAAGCCCCAACAGCAGGCTGATGGTATACATAATCAATACCGCCTGTCTCTGGCTGAAGCCATGGTCAATCAGCTTATGATGCAGATGTCCTCTGTCCGCCTGCATGATGGGCTGATTTTTCGCCATACGGCGCAGCATTGCACAAATCGTATCAAACACAGGCAGTCCAACACAAAGCACGCTCACAATCAGCGCAAGCAAGGCATAGCCCTTGAATACGCCGAGGATACTCGTTACCGCAAGCACAAAGCCAAGGAACGTAGAGCCTGTATCGCCCATAAAGATTTCCGCAGGGTTGAAGTTTCTGGGAAGGAAGCCCAGACAAGCCCCTGCCAGTGCCGCCGTTAAGCCAACCGCCGTTGTGCTGCCTGTCATAATGCAGAGCACCATCAGGCTCATTGCCGCAATGGAGGTAACCCCTGCCGCCAGACCATCCAAACCGTCAATCAGATTTACCGCGTTCGTCACGCCGACAATCCAGACAAGCGTGATGGGGATACTAAATTTCTGCAAATATGCCGTTACGGGCCAAAGCACCACCTGAATCCGTGTGCCGGAAAAAATGACAATCAGCGCCGCCAGAATCTGCACGCAGAATTTCAGCTTTGCCGGCAGATTTTTCATATCATCCACTACGCCCAAGCCTGCAATCAGCAGTGCGCCAACCAAAAAGCCTGCAAATTGTCTGCTGTCCATGCTTTTATCAAAATAATTCACCATCAGCACCGTAATTGTAAAGCCAAGCACGATGGCTACCCCGCCCATACGGGGCATTGGTTTTTTATGCACACCTCTGTCCTTCGGATAATCGATTGCGCCGCATTTGACGGAAAGCCATTTTGCGAAGGGTGTCGTCACCAGAGTGATGGCGAAGGCACAAGCAAAGGCAGCAATATATAATAACCAGTTATGTTCTACCAAAATCAATCTCTCCTCCCGGGAGTGGTTTTACTTCGTACCGAAGATACGGTCGCCTGCGTCCCCCAGACCGGGTACGATATATCCATGCTCATTCAGACTGCCGTCATCATACGCCGCTGCATAAATATCCACATCGGGATGATTCTTCTGCAAACGCTCCACGCCCTCTGTTGCTGCCAGAATACACAGGAAAATAATATTTTTTACCCCTCTTGCCTTCAGAAAGCCGATTGCCGCATCTGCGGAACCGCCCGTTGCCAGCATAGGGTCTGTCAGAAATACGGTACGTTCTTCAATATCCAGAGGCAGCTTGCAGTAATATTCCACAGGCTCCAGTGTGGTTTCATCACGATACAAACCGATATGCCCGATTTTTGCCGCAGGCAGCAGGTTCAAAAGCCCATCTGTCATGCCAAGCCCTGCGCGCAGAATAGGAACCATCGCAAGCTTGGTATCAATGGTTTTGCAGGTTGCGGTCGCGATGGGTGTTTTTACCTGTACTTCCTTCAAGGGCAGATCTCTGGTTGCTTCATACAGAAGCAGAGAGGCTACCTCGCCGATAATCTCACGAAATTCCTTTGTGCCGGTCTGTTCATCTCTGAGCATTGCCATTTTGGTATGAATCAGAGGATGCTCGGATACAAATAATTTACTCATGCTTCTTCCCTCTCAATCTTCGATTTGTTTAATTCTTCTGATGTGACGCTCGTCATTGGAAAACGGTGTTTCCAGGAACGCCTTTACAATCTCCAGTGCCAGACCCGGTCCTGTTACTCGTGCGCCCATTGCCAGAATATTTGCATCATTATGCTCTCTGGTTGCCTTTGCGGAGAACACATCGCCGCACAATGCACAGCGGATGCCCTTTACCTTATTTGCCGCAATGGAAATACCGATGCCCGTGCCGCAAATCAGGATGCCCTTTTCACATTCGCCGTCAGCGACTGCGTGTGCAACCTTTTTTGCATATTCGGGATAATCTACAGAAGCTTCGGAGTAGGTGCCGAAGTTCTTAAATGCAATTTTATTATCCTCCAGATATTTGATGACTTCCTTCATCAGGGGGTAACCGCCATGATCACAGCCCAATGCCAACATATCAAACACTCCTTTTTTCTTCTTTATTCCGCTTCTAATACCCGATAGCCCGCCGCCTTGTTCAGACGGTTCATAATCGCCATCCCCTCGCCTTTTTCGGAAAAGACCTCGGAATAAACCACATCCACCCCCAGAAAATCAAATTTCCGCAGGGTTTTGAAGAGGTTTGCGCCGATTTCTTCGGGTTTTGCTCTGCTGCCCAGAGAAAGAATGATATCCGCATGATACAGCGTCTTTGTTTCCTCCGTTGCCATCACGCCGACCTTTTTGCCTGCCGCACGCTCCGCCGCCGCAAGCGCGTTAATCCTTTCTGCAACAGCTGTCTGTTCCCCCTTCACCAGAAAAACCTCTGCCTTGGGAGAATAATGCGTATATTTCATCCCCGGTGCTTTTGGTTTAAAATCCGCCGTGGGCTTGTGCAGGATTGCCGGATCAATTTCTACCTGCCCGACAACCGCCTCTATCATTTCCTTTGTCACCGCACCGGGACGCAGAATCATGGGGATTTCGTCCGAAACATCCACAATCGTGGATTCCAGTCCCCATTCTGCCGCTCCGCCGTCCACAATCATGTCTATCTTCCCATTCAGATCATACTCCACATGGGAGGCTCTGGTGGGGCTTGGCTTGCCTGAGGAATTGGCGCTCGGTGCCGCAATGGGCAGACCTGCCGCGCGGATAATCGCCCTTGCAACGGGGTGATTCGGAAAACGCACCGCTACGGTATCCAGACCGCCGGTTGCCTTCGCAGGGACAATATCCTTCTTCTTGAAAATCATCGTCAGCGGACCGGGCCAGAAGGCATCCATCAACGCCCTTGCCTGCGGGGAAACCTCCGCAACAATGCGGTCTAATTCTTCTATTTCGGAAATATGCAGGATTAAGGGGTTGTCCGAAGGCCGCCCCTTCGCAAGATATATTTTTTCACAGGCTGCGCTGTCCAAGCCATTTCCGCCCAGACCGTAAACGGTTTCTGTAGGAAAAGCCACCAGACCGCCCTCCTGCAAAATTTTTGCAGCCGTCTGAATGACTTCTGCGGATGACGCTTGGCGCAGGTCAACCTTTGCCACAATCGTCTTCATAGCCTTACGCGTTTCTGCCGCAGCATTTTTTATATTTTTTACCGGAACCGCAGGGGCAGGGATCGTTACGACCGATTTTTTCGCCCTTTACGATGGTTTTGGATTTCTTCTGTTCCAGTGCAAAATGCTTTCTGGTTTCTGCGTCATAAATACCGTCCCACTGGGGCAGGTTGGACAGATGCTCTGCCTTATATTCAATCATCAGCTTATACAGCTTCTCAAAATCAATATTGATGCAAACCTTTGTGTCCTCTGCCAGAGTCTCCATATCAAAGGGTTCTTCCAGAGATGCGTTCAGACCGTCGATAAATGCAACAATCATTTCTGCTGTCATATCGAAACGTGCAGCCAGCTCTGCAATCGTGCCTTCCAGCTTTGTTACCTTTTCGCCGAGGATATATTCATAGATTTTCTGTTCCTTGGGCAGATATTCCTCCCAAACCGCTTCAATGCTGCGGCCTTCCTGAGAAAATGCCTTCTTCATCCAATCTTCATACAAGCTCATTTATTGTCTCTCCTTTTGTTCTTCTTATTTTTGTACAAATTACTCCATTCTTTCAAATAATACTATGATTTACCCCTATTTGCAACAGAAAATGCAGATTTGCCCGCGTTTTTCCCATGCAGAAGGGCGTTTGCACAACCAAACGCCCCTGAATTTTTCTGTTATGTTTTTGTTATTGTGCATGATAATTTTCAAAGGTAATGCTTTCGATGGTAATATCCTCCACAGGCTTATCGTTTTCATTTGTTTCTGCCGCCGCGATGGCATCCACCACATCCAGACCCTCAAAGACCTGCCCGAAAATGGTATAGGGATTGCCGAAAACATATTCCAGATGTGCCGCGCCGCCGACCTCTTTGTAGTGCTCCAGAACAGAATCGGGGAACAGCTGACTGAAGGTATAATACTTCCCGTCTGTCAGGGTTACGCCCAGCTCCTCGCCTTCGTTATTATCACGGGCATCCCGCAGTGCGGTCAGCGCTTCCTCTACAACGTCTTTTGCCTGTACGATAAAGAACTGACTGCCGTTTGTATTCGCACCGGAATTTGCCATGGCAACCGCACCTCTGTAATAATGCAGCTTCGGGGAAATTTCATCCTCGAAGGCTTCGCCCCAGCAGCTTTCGCCGCCTGTGCCGTCACCCTTCGGGTCGCCCGTCTGCACCATGAAGTCCTCAATCACACGATGAAAAAGCAGCCCGTTATAATAGCCCTTCTTTGCCAGTGTTTTGAAGTTTTCCACTGCCTTAGGTGCTTCTTCGGGGAAAAAGCGCATCTTCACAACCCCCTTGGATGTAGTAATCACGGCGATTTCCTCGCCCTCCTCAGGCATCTGCGCCTGTAAAATTTCCGTGGTATCTACCGTTCCCTTTTCTGCCGTTTTATTGCTATCGTCCTTCGCTTCCTCTTTGCCGCAGCCTGCCGCACAAACTGCCAGAACTGCCGCCAACGCCAACGCAAGGTATCTTTTCTTCATTTTCATTTCCTCCGTTTTCTTTTTCCTAACGTCCATTTTAGTCCATCCGTCTTTGGAGTGTCAATTCAGAAATTCTTAAGATTGCATTAACATTTTCGCTGTTTCTTGCCAAAATCAGCGCATCAAGGCTTTAATCTGCGTCATCACAGCTGCAACGCCGTCCCCCGCAGGGCTTTTTTCCATAGCCACAACATATTTTTCCTTATTTTCATACAAAGCAAAAATCTCTTTTTTCATCGTTTCTGCCGTCATTTCATCCTCATCCAGCACGCGCGCAAAGCCCTGCTTTTCAAAGGAGGCCGCATTGAGAATCTGATCGCCGCGGCTCGCCCTTGCGCTCAGAGGGATGAGCAGGCTCGGCTTTTTCAGTGCCAGAAATTCCGAAATGGAGTTGCTCCCTGCGCGGGAAACCACAAAATCCGCCGCCGCGAATAAATCATTCAGCCCCTCGGAAACATATTCAAACTGCTTATAGTCTGTTCTGTTTTGCAGAGCTTCATCCAGATTTCCCTTGCCGCAAAGATGGATGATATCAAACGTCTTTGTCAGTTCAGGCAGGATTTCACGCAGGCAGTCATTCAGCTTGACCGCCCCCAGAGAGCCGCCCATCATCAGCAGAACAGGCTTTTCGCCGCTGAAGCCACAGGCGGACAGACCTTTTTCTCTCTCCCCCTCGAATAATTCCTTACGGATGGGTGTCCCCGTATGCACACCCTTACCCTTCGGCACATACTGCAGGGTTTCAGGGAAGGTGGCACAAATCACCCTTGCGGAGGGCATAGCAATCTTATTCGCCAGACCGGGGGTGATGTCCGATTCATGGATAATAACGGGAATGTGGTTCTTCTTTGCACCCAGCACAACGGGAACCGCCACAAAGCCACCCTTGGAAAATACCAAATCCGGCTTTAATTTCTTTAACAGACGCTTTGCTTCGCTGATGCCCTTCAGCACCTTGAATACATCCTTGAGGTTCTCCTTGGAAAGATAACGGCGCAACTTCCCTGTGGAAATGCCATAATAAGGGATGCCCTCCGCCTCAATCAGCGTGCGCTCAATGCCATTCTGAGAGCCGATATAAATAACCTCATAGCCTTCCTGCTTCAGATATGGCAGCAATGCCAAATTCGGGGTCACATGCCCGGCTGTGCCGCCGCCCGTCAATACGATTTTCTTGCTCATTTTTTATACCCACCTTTTCAGAGTTTCTCAATTCCTTTTCCTCATTCTAACACAAAACCCTGCCGCATACCATCCTTATTTCCCTGCCAAAAGGCAAGAAGGACAGCCCTTTTGCATAGGATGATAGAAAAAGCAAAAGGAGACAAATATGTATCCATACAACCGAAATACACAGCTATATCATTCCCGTGCGAAGGAAACGCAGGCAGAGAAGCCCTCGCTGCTTGCGCAGGATAAGCGTCTAGAGGAACTGCTTTCCCTCGCCCGTACAGAAGCAACGGAAACCACCCGAAAATTTGAGACCCTTCTTGACCGTGCAGAGCTTTCAGAGGCGGGACAGATTCTCCGCACCATGTATCTGGACGGAAAGAAGCATCTGCGGCTTTTGCAGGAGGTCGGCTTTCTCATTTTCGGCACAACGCCACAGGAAAACGAAGCCTGCGAAACAGAAGAAGCCACAGAAGCCACCGATACCTGCGCCCTTCTGGAGGAACTGCTGCTTGCTGAAATGGATGATATTTCATTCTATCGCGCTCTGCTCTTTGCCATGACGGAAGCAGACCTCCGGAACGCCTTTTTTGAAATCCTGACGGATAAGCAGAATCATACCGTCGCCCTTTCCCATCTGTATGCAAAATACTTTGGCTAAACCCCTGTAAATTCTCATTTTTTCGTGTTATGATAGAGGAAAATTACACCAAAGAAAGGAAGATACCTATGAGCGACTGTATTTTTTGCAAAATCATTGCAGGAGAAATTCCTTCTGCAACCATATACGAAAATGATGAATTTAAGGTAATTCTGGACAGATTCCCTTCCGGCGAGGGGCATGCACTGATTCTGCCCAAAAACCATGTGCCAAATGTCTTTGAAATCGACCCTGCACAGGCAGGCAGAGCATACGCATTGGCGGCAAAGCTGGCAAGAGCCATGAAGGAAGTGCTTGGCTTCACCGATATGAATATCCTGCAGAATAACGGCCCCATTGCCGGACAGACAGTGTTCCATTTCCATATCCACCTGATTCCCAGACGCGAGGGCGACGGCATCAATGTGACATGGACACCCACAGAGCCGACAGATGAACAGATTGCGGCAGTACAGGCAAAGCTGACAAATCTTATCTAAGCTGACAAACAAAAAGGACATCGGAAAATCCGATGTCCTTTTGCTTTGCACGGAAGGGTTTGGGAAACGAAGCGTTTCCCGACCGGAATCCGCAGAGGGGGCTTTGCCCACTCGAGGAAAACTGTGCGTTTCAAGGTTTACCGATGGAACGCATCAGTTTATTCTTCTGTCCAAACAAGTTGAAAACCTGTTTTCAACTTAGCGCTCAGCGCTTTAATCTTCAATCTTGAAAGCAACCCGTTCCGCAGAATGGGGCTTTTTCAGCTTCTTTGTATTATGTTCATTTGCCTTTTCCAGATTTTTATTTGCGCTTGCCAACATCAGCTTGATACGGTTCAGCTGGTTGACCTCACTTGCACCGGGATCATAGTCAATCGCAACCACGTTGGACATGGGGTACTGCTTGCGCAGCTCCTTGATGACACCCTTGCCAACAACATGGTTCGGCAGACAACCGAAGGGCTGTGTGCAGACGATATTCGGCACACCGCTATGAATCAGTTCAATCATTTCCGCTGTCAGGAACCAACCCTCGCCCGTCTGGTTGCAGAGGGAAACAATCTTTTCCGCCTCCTTGCCAAGGCTTCTGATGTTTTCGGGCTTATCAAAGCGTTTGCTCTTTTCCAGAGCATCCATCATAGGCTTCTGATACCATTCGATAACCTTCGCCACCAGATTCCCGACAATGCGCGCCTTTCTGCTGCCGCCCAGATATTTTTCCTTCTGCACCTGATTATGACAGCAATACAGCGCAAAGGTCAGCAAATCGGGTACAACCGCTTCTGCGCCTTCGCGTTCCAGAAGGTTGACCAGATCGTTATTTGCAGTAGGGTGGAATTTTACCAAAATTTCCCCAACCACGCCGACTCTGGGCTTCTTGATATCCAACAAAGGCAGCTCCTCAAATTCCCTGATAATGTTGCGGATATTTTCAGAGTACGTTCTTCTGTCTGCCTTGAGCAGGTCTTTTTTCAGCTTTTCTACCCATTTTTCATGCAGGGCATTTGCAGAGCCCTTTACCTTTTCATAGGGTCTGGTGCGGTACAGCACACGCATGAACAAATCGCCGTATACAATCGCCTGCAATGCGCGATGCAACAGGGCGGGCTCATATTTAAAGCCGGGGTTCTTTTCCAGCCCCGCAGGGTTGATGGAGATAACGGGAATATTGGGCATACCCATATTTTCCAGTGCCTTACGGATAAAGGCAATATAGTTTGTTGCACGACAGCCGCCGCCCGTCTGGGTGATGAGAAGCGCCGTACGGTTCAGGTCATATTTACCGGAAAGCAGTGCATTCAGCAGCTGCCCGATGGAAATGAGTGCAGGATAGCAGGCATCATTATTGACATATTTCAACCCTGTTTCAATGGCATGCTTATCCATTGCCGCCATTACTTCGATTTTATACCCTGCCTGACGGAATGCAGGCTCCAGAAGCTCAAAATGAATGGGCGACATCTGCGGACAAATGATGGTATATTCCTTCTTCATTTCCTTTGTGAAAAGCACGCGGTGCAGGGAAGCATCCCCTTCCTTAATCTGCACATGCTTTTCCTTTCTGTCCTCAATCGCCGCAATCAGGGAGCGGATACGAATACGCGCCGCACCAAGGTTATTTACCTCATCAATCTTCAAGGCAGTATAAATCTTGCCGGCGGCTGTCAGAATCGATTTCACCTCATCGGTTGTTACGGCATCCAGACCGCAGCCAAAGGAGTTCAGCTGTACAAATTCGATATCCTTCAGCTTCTTTACAAATGCCGCCGCTTCATACAATCTGGAATGATACGTCCACTGGTCACGCACAACGGTGGGACGTTCCACATGTCCCAGATGCGCCACGCTGTCCTCCGTCAGAACGGCAATGCGGTAGCCTGCAATCAGTTCGGGAATCCCGTGGTTGATTTCAGGGTCTGCATGGTAGGGTCTGCCTGCCAGAACAATACCCGTCATGTTATTCTCACGGATATATTTCAGCGTTTCCTCGCCTTTTTTGCGCATATCTCTGCGGAAATTGCCCCATTCCTTCCAGCCGGCTTCCACTGCCGCCTTAATCTCCTTGGCATCACAGCCCATGGGTACAAATTCCTCCTGCATACGCTTAATGACGGTTTCAATTTTATCCAGCGCAAGGAAGGGATTCATGAATTTGATATTCTTTTCTCGCAAATCCTCCACGTTGTTTTTGATATTTTCATTATAGGATGCCACAATAGGGCAGTTATAGTTATTATCCGCCGCGGCGCTGTCCCGTCTTTCGTAAACCACACCGGGATAGAAGATAAAATCAACGCCTGCGTTAATCAGCCACATGATATGCCCATGCACCAGCTTTGCAGGGTAGCAGACAGATTCACTGGGGATGGATTCCATGCCCATCTCAAACACTGCCTTGGAGGAGAAGGGAGAAAGCACCACCCTGTATCCCAGCTTGGTAAAGAAGGTATACCAGAAGGGATAATCCTCAAACATATTCAGCACGCGAGGGATACCGACTGTTCCCTTCGTTGCCTGTTCTGCCGTCAAGGGTTCATAATCGAACAGTCTATGGCGTTTATAATCATACAGGTTAGGTGCAGGGTTCTCAATTTTTTCCTTGCCCAGACCTCTTTCACAGCGGTTGCCTGTGATGAAGCGTCTGCCGCCGCTGAACAGATTGACCGTCAGCAGGCAGTGGTTGGTGCAGCCTTGACATCTTGCCATATTGGAATGTACTTCCAATGCGTTCATTTCATCGCGGCTGATGAGCGTGGTCTGATAGCCTGCGGTGTATTTATCTCTGGCAATCAGCCCTGCGCCGAAGGCCCCCATGATGCCTGCGATATCGGGACGGACTGCCTCTCTGCCGCTGATCATTTCAAAGCTTTTCAGCACCGCATCATTGTAGAAGGTACCGCCCTGTACAACCATGGATTTCCCCATTGCCTTCGGGTCGGAAATCTTGATTACCTTAAGCAGTGCGTTTTTGATAACGGAATACGCCAGACCTGCGGAGATATCCGCAACCTCTGCGCCCTCCTTCTGTGCCTGCTTCACGCGGGAATTCATAAATACCGTACATCTGGAGCCAAGGTCGATGGGCTGCTTTGCGAACAGCGCAGCCTTTGCGAAATCCACAACGGTATAATTCAGAGATTTTGCGAAGGTTTCGATGAAGGAGCCGCAGCCGGAGGAGCATGCCTCATTCAGCAGAACGCTGTCGATGACATTATCCTTAATGCGGATACATTTCATATCCTGTCCGCCGATGTCCAGAATAAAGTCCACATCTGGCTTGAAGAACTGCGCCGCCTTATAATGTGCAACGGTTTCAATATAGCCAAGGTCAATCATCAGGGCTTCCTTAATCAGCCCTTCGCCATAGCCCGTCACGCAGGAATTGCGAATCACAACATCCTCAGGCATCATATCATACATTTCATTCAGGCTCTTCATAACCACGTTCAGCGGATTGCCCTCATTGCCTGCATAGAAGGAATAGAGCAAATCACCATCCTTGGAAACCAGAGCCACCTTTGTTGTAGTAGAGCCTGCATCCACACCAAGGAAGGCATCCCCATGATAATTCGACAGGGGCACGCGTCTTACCTTATCTCTGTCATGACGTTCCTTGAAAGCGGCATAATCCGCTTCATCCTTAAACAACGGCTCCATACGTGAAACCTCTGCCGTCAGCTCCACGCCGTTATCCAGCTTATGCAGCAATGTATCAAAATCCAGCTCTGCTTCGCCCTTATTGGAAACGGCTGTGCCGTAAGCGGCGAACAGATGGGAATTTTCAGGAATAATCGTTGTTTCATCCGTCAGCTTCAGTGTTTCAATGAAACGCAGGCGCAGCTCGGAAAGGAAATGCAGCGGGCCGCCTAGGAAGGCAACATGTCCGCGGATAGGCTTGCCGCATGCCAGCCCTGCGATAGTCTGATTGACAACCGCCTGAAAAATAGAAGCCGCCAAATCCTCTTTTTTGGCACCCTCGTTAATCAAGGGCTGAATATCCGTCTTTGCGAATACACCGCAACGGGATGCAATAGGATAAATCACCTTATATCCCTTTGCCAGCTCATTCAGTCCTGTTGCATCTGTCTGCAAAAGACTTGCCATCTGGTCGATAAAGGAGCCTGTACCACCGGCACAAACACCGTTCATTCTCTGCTCTATGTTGCCGCCTTCAAAATAGATAATCTTGGCATCCTCGCCGCCAAGCTCAATGGCAACATCCGTCTGGGGTGCAGTTGCTTCTACGGCATTTGCTGTCGCAACCACCTCCTGAATGAATTCCACACCAATCGCCTTTGCCAGAGCAACGCCACCGCTGCCGGTAATCATGGCAGAGAAAATGGCATTGCCGATTTCCTCCTTCGCTTCCTTCAGGATATCCTTTACTGTTTTTTTGATTTCCGAAAAATGTCTTCTGTATCTGCTGAAGGCAATTTTGTTTTCCTCATCGGCAAGTACAACTTTAACGGTCGTAGAGCCGATATCGATTCCCATTTTATATGTAGTATCGTTTTTATGAGACTGCACTTGTCACACCTCCGTCTTCATAATTCTGCATCTTTGCAGTGGAAATTTCCTTCCACATCTGATATTGAATTTTTGTATATTTTTCTTCCTCATCAATCGTTTCATCCAGCACGCGGAGGGCTAAAATGCCATCCTGCATGGCTAAAATCATGGTTACATAGTTTTCCAGATCTATGCTTTTGAGGATTTCTCCTCTTTTCTGTCCTCTTTCCAGAATTCCATAGAGCAGTCTGCTCTTCTTTTTGTTGAATTCCTTAAAATATTCCTCCACCTCCGGAAATTTCTTCATCCCTTCATAAAGCAGGAAATAGAAATTCCGAAAGGCAATCTTTTTGCCGATTTTTTTCTGATAATTCGCAAAGCGCTGGGGCAGGAAAAACCCCTTCCACAGCAGCTCCGCCGTCGGCGTTTCCGCTCTGCTTTTTTCCCATGCCTGCTGCATTTCCTCTGTCTGACGAGAGAAAAAGGGTCTGATATATTTTTCCACCACCTGCTGATCCAGATCGTCTCGGCTTTTGAAGGAATAGTAAAAACCGCCCTTCGTCAGCCCTGCCGCACGAATCAGCTCATTTGTGGAGACCTCGGAAAAACCCTTTTCCAAAAACAACAAAAAAGCAATTTCCAAAATCTCATTTTCTGTTTTCAAATAGGATTCCTCCTTTCTGTTCTCTTTCTTTTTCTCAGATTTTTATGCCTGCGGCTTAACAAAAACTGCCGCCGTCTTCCTTTCACGAAAAAATCAGACCAGTCGGTCTGTACTATTTTATTATATGACTCTGCCCAAAAAATTCAATATTTTTGCCCGTTAAAATCCCGTTAAAGTTGTATACAAACAGGCAAAATAGACACTCGCGGAATGGAAATGCGGCAGTACAAATGCCGATTTGCCAAGGCAAAATGTTGGCATAGGTGCGGGCAAGAAAAAGCAACAGTGCTCCGCACTGATTGGGCGCAGATGCGCAAAAATAGAATGGTTCGCCAACATTAGCGGTTCGCCCGTTTGGAACCTTCTCGGCAAAACAAAGCATTCCACCCTTACTTTTTATGCTAAAAAGTAACAAAAACTTGGAACCCGTTTCGCAATGGGTTCCAAACCTCCGCAACCGAGGAAAGGGACACAAGGTTTCCCTTTCCAAACCCTTCCCCGTAGGTCGGAAACGACATAGATAAAAGCGGCGCAGATGCGCCTGCAACTATTTTATGCAACTATATTGCGTTTTTCGGAAAAATTCAAGATAGCCTGCCCGAAGGATGAAACAGCAAGCCATGCCGAAAAGGCACTTTATACTGCCCGAAGGGACTTGTGGGGAGGGGATATCCAAGGGGAACATTGTTCCTCTTGGACCTCCTGTGGGGGTCCGGGGCCCATTGAGGAGGGGTCCCGGGTTTTTTGTTACTTTTTAGCATAAAAAGTAAGAACGAAATTCTTTATTTCGCCAAAAGAGTTCCAAACGGGTGAACCTCTTATCTTCACCAAACGGATTCTTGGCTCGAATGAGCCCATTCAGTGCAAAGCACTGCTAACATCTTGGCGCGGCTGCGCCCCATCGCCGCCAACCCAAAAAGGGCAGTCACAGAATCCTCTGCAACTACCCTTTCTTTTTATTCCTTTATTCTGCTTTTGTGACCTCTGCGATTTTTTCCAGCTGATGTGCGATAATCTTATTGCCTGTCTTAATGCAAACCAAATTCACACGATTCAGCCCGATAAATTCCCCAACAATCACATTCTGCTGTATTGTTGTAATCCGAATCTGCATCCCTCTTTTGAATTCCTTGCCCTTGAACGAAAGCACATCGATCGGAAACAGCTCCTTACAACGGTCAATCGCGCGCTTATCAAAGGTCTGAATCACATAGGTTTTTTCTTTGTTTTTCCCGCTTTCCTTGCGGCGCTGAAAAACGCGGTAAATATAGGTCAGGACATATGCCATCCCTGCCGCAAATAAATACTCTCTCCAGCCTAAAGCAGAAAAGCCTGCCAGCAATCTTTCCATCTGAAAAACCTCCTTTCCGTTGTCCGCCAAAGCGGCAGCAATCGTTTATTTTTTCAGAATCTGATAAATCTCTCGTTTAGACACCCCTCTGTCCTTCGCCGCCTGCTTCATGGCATCCTTCTCGCTCATGCCCTCGGCAACGTATTTTGCGACATGTTCTTCTACAGAAATGCTTTCCCAGCCTTCCCGCTCCGCCTGCCGCTGTGCCTCTAAAGAAAAGCCCTCACAAACCAGAACGAATTCGCCCTTCGGAGGATTTTCGGAAAAATACCGCAGATGCTCGCCAATCGTTGCCCTGCGTACCTCCTCAAATTTCTTCGTCAGTTCTCGGACAGCCGCCACTTCTCTGCTTTCGCCGAACAGCTCCGCCAATTCCGCAAGTGTATCCGTCAGGCGATGCGGTGCCTCATAGAAAATCATCGTGCGATGCTCCCGCTCCAGCGTTTTCAGAATGGCTCTCCGCTCCTTTTTATCAGGCGGCAAAAAGCCCTCGAACACAAAGCGTCTGGTATCCAGACCGGAAAGCACCAATGCCACCACAGCCGCCGATGCACCGGGCGCAACCGTCACAGGCACACCTGCCGCATAGCAAAGCTTGACCAAATCCGCCCCCGGATCGGAAATGCCGGGCATGCCCGCATCCGTCACCAGTGCGATGCTTTCCCCTGCCAGAAGCCGCTCCACCAGAACAGGCCCCTTTGTGACCTTATTATGCTCATGGTAACTTGTCATGGGTGTTTTAATCTCGAAATGATTCAGTAATTTTAAGGTATTGCGCGTATCCTCCGCCGCAATCACATCCACGCGTTCCATCAGCTTGAGCACCCGCAGGGTAATATCCTCCAGATTGCCGATGGGCGTGGCACAAAGATACAATGTTCCTGCCATAGCCTGCCATAAACAAACGCCTTACGCCTGTCCCTTTCCGTAATAAATCTCTACAATTTCCTCGGTATATTCCTGCGGTGCCTGATAAATCACCAGAGGTGCATCCACCTTCACCATGGGCTTGCCGCCCCTTGCCGCCTCCACCAGAACCATGGTCGGCTCCTTATCGGCGTAGGGCTGCACGAAACGAATCCGCTTCGGCTCCAGCTTATACTGTCGCAGAAGCACCATGATATCCGTCAGGCGGTGCGGTCTGTGAATCATATAAAACCGCCCCAAGGGTCGGAGCAGCCGTGCCGCCGCCGCAACCACATCCTCCAGAGAGCATAAAATCTCATGCCTTGCGATTGCCTTTGCCGCAAAGGGGTTCACCAGACCGCCGCCCTCGTTCATATAGGGCGGATTGGAAGTCACCACATCAAACGAGGATGCCCCGAACAGCTGCACCGCTTCCTTGATATCCCCCTCTTGGATGGAAACCCGTTCCTCCAGCTCATTTAAAAGCACACTGCGGTTTGCCATTTCCGCACTCTCCGTCTGGATTTCCAATCCGGTGAAATGCTTTCCTTCTGTTTTTGCCGCCAAAAGAATCGGGATAATGCCTGTGCCTGTGCCTAAATCCAATACGTTCTCGCCTTTTTTTATCTTCGCAAAGCCGCTGAGAATGACTGCATCCACGCCAAAGCAGAAGCGCTTTGGATCCTGAATAATCAGATGCCCGTCCCGATGCAGATCATCCACTCTCTCATGGGGATGGATGGTAATATCATTCCTCATGATGCTTTTCGCCCTCCGAATTCTGCTTGCGCTTCTTCTTAGAGCGAATCAGCTTGATTTCATCCACATGATAGAACCCAATAGTCGGGGGATCGTTCTCCACCTTTCTGACTGCCGCCTTTACCTGCTGCATCAGCACATTTGTGGTGAGAATTTCACCTGTACCGTCGGGCGTGGAAATAATATCCCCCACGCGGGGCAGCTTTTTATTGAGTTCCTCATAAACATCCTCTTCATATTTCAGACAACACATCAATCTGCCGCAGATACCGCTGATTTTTGTAGGATTGAGGGAAAGATTCTGCTCCTTCGCCATCTTAATGGATACAGGCTGAAAATCGCCCAGAAAGGTTGCACAGCAAAGCGGTCTGCCGCAAATGCCGATGCCGTTGAGCATTTTTGCTTCATCCCTCACGCCAATCTGGCGCAGCTCGATACGCATGCGGAACACCGCCGCCAGCTCCTTTACCAGCTCACGGAAATCCACACGCCCGTCAGAGGTGAAATAGAAAATCAGCTTATTTCTGTCAAACGTCATCTCCACATCCACCAGCTTCATATCCAACCCCAAACGGGAGATTTTCTCCAGACAAATCCCAAAAGCCTCTGTTTCCTTCTTATGGTTTTGCTCTACGGATTTTGTATCCTCCTCTGTTGCCCTGCGCATCACCTGCTTCAGCGGCGGAACAATGGCCTCCTCCGGCACAAAGCTGTTGCCCTTGATGACTGTGCCGTATTCAATTCCTCTCGCCGTTTCCACGATAGCGCCGTCTTCCTTTTCCAGTTTGATGCCGGCAGGGTCAAAATAATACATCTTCCCTGCCTTCTTGAACCGAATTCCAACTACTTCTATCATTTACCAGTCTCCTTTAAATCCATCAGCATGACTTCCATCGTCAGCCGAAAATTTGCATTCTGTGCCAGACGCATTCGTGCGGTTCTGACTGCGGCTGCCTTCTTCGCCAGAAGTGCCGCAGGCTCCTTCGCCGCCCGAAAGATGGCATCCTTTTTATCTCTTTGTATGAGGTATCCTTCCTCCCGCAGGCTTTTTGCCGTCAGCAGGTCGCGATACCATAATTCCATAATATCCAAAAAACGCAGGTCATTTTTATAGACCTCAAAATCCTTCGCAAGCAGATAGGCATCCCCCTCGCTCATGGAGGGCAGGGCTTCTAATTTGCCCAAAATATCCTGCCGCATTTTCCGAAAGCCTTCATCCTCGACAAGCTCCAACGCCTGCCCGATTCGCCCTTGGGCATACGCCGAAAGGATGTGGCTTTCCTCTGCCAAATGACCTGCCTGCATGAGGTAATCCGCAATCGTTTCCGCCGAAAGCGGACGAATTTTCATCACCACCACACGGGAAAGAATCGTCGGCAGAAATGCCTCGGCACGCTCCGCCAGAAGCAGAAATACCGCATGCGCAGGCGGCTCCTCCAGCGTTTTCAGAAGCGCATTCTGGCTCTGGATATTCAAGGTATCCGCCTTTTCGATGATATAAATTTTCTTTTCATACCGAAACGGCTTTAAATCCACCGTTTCCAGAAGCTGCTCGCGCACATCCTCAATCGTGTAGGTTTTCCCGTTTTTCAACGGCTGAAAATAAATCACGTCGGGGTGGTTGCCATGATTGAAGGCATGGCAGCTTTTGCAGCTGTCACAGGGGCGTTTTTCGCCTTCACATTGCAGTGCCTTCGCAAAGGTATTTGCAATCAGCCGCTTGCCTGCCCCTGCGCCGCCCAGGAAAAGATAGGCATGGGAGCTTCTTCCGCTCGCGGCAGAACGCCTAAGCTGCTCCACCAAAGGGGTATTCCCTCGGATTTCCTCAAATGTATACAAATCCGCCGCTCCTTTCCTTGGATTTTTCCGGAATCAATATTTGTGGAACTGCTCCACATCCAGTACAAATACCGTTGCACCGCCAACCTTTACCTCAATGGGTGCCAGAATCAAGCCGTGCATGGCACCGCAGGAGGAGGGCAGTGTCGCATACTGGGTACGCGCCTTGCTGTTTTCCTCGATGATTTTCAGCGCGCCTTCTACCTTTTCATCCTCCACACCTGTCATAATGGTGGTGTTGCCTGCGCGCAGGAAGCCACCCTTTGTGGAAAGTCTCGTTACCTGAAATTTTGCTTCGTTCAGATGAGAGATTACTTCGCTCGCATCCTCGTCCTGAATAATCGCAATGATGAGTTTCATAAAAACCCCTCCTTATTTTTGTGGCACAAAGCCAAATACTCTGTCTAACGCTTTTCGGATATCCGCAAAGACGGCCTCGGCAGGTCTGTCCGCATCAATATCCGCAATTCTTGTGCTGTTTTCCTTCGCAAGCTGCAAATAGCCTGCATACACCGCTTCATGAAATGCCGCCTTTTCCTGCTCCAAACGGTCAAGCACATGCCCGTCCTGTCGGTTTTTCCGCGCCATCCCCGCCGCAGGGGTAATGTTCAGAAAAATCGTCAGATCCGGCTCCAGACCGCCTGTTGCAATACGGTTTACCTCTGCCACCATATCCCCAAGACCTCTGCCGAAGCCCTGATAGGCAATGCTGGAATCGGTGAAACGGTCAGAAAGCACCGTCTTTCCTGCCCTGAGTGCAGGAAGAATTTTTTCCTCAACGTGCTGTGCGCGCGCCGCCGCATACAGCAGCATTTCCGCACGCCCCGTCAAGTCCCTGTTGGCAGGGTCAAGAATCATCTCTCGGATTTTTTCTGCCATCGGCGTACCACCCGGCTCTCTGGTCAGAAGGACTTCCTGCCCCATCTCTGTCAGATATGCCTCTATTCTCTGCATCTGTGTGGATTTGCCGCTGCCATCGCCGCCCTCCACGGAAATAAAATAGCCTTTCATCATACACCTCTGCGTAAAAATCATAAAAAACCTTGCCCGCCGCAGGCGCGAACCCGAAAAATGGGTATACGCTTGCTAATTGTATATTATAGCATATCCATCATAAGGACGCAAAGAAATTGCATGGAAATTCCTGCTGCGGCGGCAAAATTTACGACGAAAAATCAGCCCTTCAATCAAGTTGAAGGGCTTGTAAAAAATACGATATTCTATTTTTCCGTTTGCTCTAAATGCTTCAAATGCTCTGTTAAAACTAAATTGATATATTGCGAAAAAGAACGCTGTTGCTCCTCCGATAATTCCTTCACTCTTTTTACAATGTCTTCATCCAGCGTAACGCTGACCTTCTGTTTCAGTGGTCTCATCTTTCCTCACCTCTAACCAAACAATACTACATCCTCGCCCTTAGTATTGACTATTCGCCTAAAGTAGGATAAAGTAGTATAATAAAACAGAGGTGATTTTATGTCGGATTTCTCTTTCAATTTGAAAAAATATCGAAAACGGAAAAATTTATCACAATGCAAACTAGCAAAGACTCTGCACTATGGCTGTACTGCCATCGCAAATTATGAATCCGGCAGAAACGAACCTTCTATTGATTCTCTGATTAAATTGGCAGAAGCTTTAGATGTAACCATTGATGAATTGGTCGGCATAAAACAAAAATCAGATGAACTGCATCTGCTTTCCGCTTTTAAAAAATTGGATAACCGTAAAAAACAAACCGTGTTGTGCCTCGTTGATGCCCTTCTGTCTCCATAAGATAAAAGGTCTTTTTTTGTCCGCCCACAGGGAATTCTTCGATGAAATATTTTAAATGCAACGCATTTTCCTATTTCAGAGAAGATTTCCCGAAGGTTGCGGACGTTGACAGACCCATAAATTCTGGGTATTCTGAAAAAAAACAAATAGGAGGATACCCACATGAATACCATTACCGCAATCAGAAACCGCATCTTGCAGCTTTGCGAGGAACGTAACCTTACCATCAATAAACTGGCAACGATTTCTGCCGTTTCCCCTTCTTCTCTGAAAAGTATCCTCTACGGAAATAGCAATAACCCAAAAATCCTCACACTGAAAATGCTCTGCGATGGTCTGGATATTACCCTTGCAGAATTTTTCGATACCCCAGAGTTTAATACACTGGAACAGGAAATTAAATAATCGTCCGCCCACAGGGAATTCTTCGATGAAATATTTTAAATGCAACGCATTTCCTATTTCAGAGAAGATTTCCCAAAAGTCGCGGACGTTTTAAACCTTTCACCCGCTCGCAGGGAATTCTTTTTCAAAATATTTAAAATGCGTAGCGTTTGCCTTTTTTGAAAAAGATTTCTCAAGAATAGCGGACGTTTTATCCCTTCCCCTCAAATATCATTCATAAAATTCCCTCCCCTTCATATATTTGCATAGAGACAAAGTGTAGATTTGTTTGGCATTTTTGCAAAAGAAGGATACTTGATTCAGAATAGGAGGGTTTTTATGCCGTTGACATTGGCAAAGGAAACAATGGATATGAACTGGAAGGACGCTGCCGCAAGCGGTTCCTCTCAAATTCTTCTGGAAGGAGATATGATCGTCCCCGACAGTAAGCCGGATCTGCAGGAAATCCTGCGCTGTCAGGGAAACGTGAAAATCAGAGAAAAACGCGTCACCGATGACCGCATTTCCTTTTCGGGCGATCTGGAAATCTCTGTGCTCTATCGGGCAAAAAACGGCGAGCGTCCGCTGTATGCCATGCAGGCAAGCCTGCCCCTTGAGGATTTTTTACATATCGACGGTCTGGAAAAGGATATGGAAACCTCCCTTGATGCTGTCCCGGAGCATCTGGACTGCCAGATTATCAATGATAGAAAAATCGGCGTGAAGGCCGTCCTTGGCGTGACCGCAACAGGCGAACGTCAAAATCATACAGAAATTTTGAGCGGTATCAGCGGTGAGGGCATTGAATGTCTGCAAGGCATACTGCGGATGGAGCAGAACACCGCTCCCCTAAAAGACCGCTTCACCGTCAAGGAGGAAATCACCCTTCCCTCCGCCAAGCCCGAAATTGCAGATGTCCTCTGGCAGACCATCGACCTCACAGAGCAGGATATTCGCGCCATGGATGGTAAGGTAATGGTGCGCGGCAATCTGCGCATTTGTATGCTGTATTGCGATACCGAGGGCAATCTCGGCAGCTTCTGCGAAAAAATCCCTTTTAGCGGCTATCTGGAAGGGGAAGGCATCGAGCCGAAAACCGAATTGACCGGCACTTTACAGATTGAGGATGCAAAGCTGACCCCTACCGTAGATGAAGACGGCGAGGCAAGGCAGCTTGCGGTCGATGTCGCTGTCAGCGCCGCCTTGCAGGGCAGAGAAACCGTTGAACGAGAAATCCTGCAGGATGCCTATGCCCCGACAGGTACGGTCACACTCGAAAAGGAAACCATCACCTACCCCGTCACCGTCGGCAGCGGGAAAAACCAATTCTCTCTGAAGGAACGGATTCACTTAGCGGAAAGCGAAAAGCCTCTGCTCCGCGCAGAGGAGGTTTGGGGCGAGGTGCGCCTTTCCGAAGCACGCACCACCACAGATGCCGTAGAAGCCGATGGCGTTCTGACCGTCAGCCTGCTGTATCACTGCGAGAATGACGAAACACCGCTCTGTATGCTGGAACGCG
Source organism: Anaerotignum faecicola (assembly GCF_003865035.1). Lineage (NCBI taxonomy): Bacteria > Bacillati > Bacillota > Clostridia > Lachnospirales > Anaerotignaceae > Anaerotignum > Anaerotignum faecicola. The sequence continues at coordinate 12,887 of NZ_BHVZ01000014.1, read as the reverse complement.
GGATTCCCTTCGGGCAAATGATGGAGCTGCGTGGTGTGGAGGAGGGCGATGCCGCCGCGGTGCAGTTGCGTCTGGATGATTTGGATTTTCAAATGCTTTCCGAGCAGGAGGGCGAGCTGCGTGCTGCCGTCACCATGGAAGCCGTTGTCCTGCGAGACGAAACGGCGGAAATCGTGAAGGATATCACGCCGGAGGAGGAAGCAGCCCCCTCCCCCATGGCAGGCGCAATCATTTATATGGTACAGCCGCAGGATACGCTTTGGAAAATTGCCAAGCGCTACCGCACAACGGTGGAGGATATTCTTTCCATCAATGAGATTGAAAACCCCGACCTCATTTACCCCGGGCAGAAGCTGCTCATCATCAAAATGGTGCATTGACCGAAAAGAGCCTATTGTCTATATAATACAGACAGCAGGCTCTTTTTTCTTGCATTTCTGCAAGGCTATACTTTATGGTATAAAAAAACTATTTTTTCAAAAATGAAACCTTTTTCAATTTTTTAGGATATATAAGAGTGTAAGGCGCTTTACAAATCCTTTTACACTTACAAAAGAAAGTAGGTTTGAAATGGCAGAGGAAGAAAAGCTGCTCATGCGGCTCAAAAATGGAAAAAGAAATGCAATCGACGAAGCAATCGCGGTCTATACCCCCTATCTCAGCACGGTTCTTTATAATATGCTCGGGAACCGACTGCCGAAGGAGGATATCGAGGAAATCCTATCCGATGTGTTTGTAACGCTCTGGAGGAACGCAGATACCATTGATTTGGAAAAGGGCACGCTGCGTGCCTACCTCGCCGCGGTTGCCCGAAACTTCGCATTAAAGAAATTAAATAAGCAGAGAGACTACACCAGCCTTGACGAAATTGAGCTTCCCGATGAAGCCCCAATTCCGGAGGAGAACACGGCGGAAAGTGTTGTCTGGGATGCCGTTATGAGCTTAGGGGAACCGGATAATGAAATCTTTGTGCGTTATTATATATTCGGTGAAAAAATCCGAGAAATCGCAAAGGCGACCGGCGTAAACCCATCTACCGTAAAAACCAAGCTTTCCAGAGGAAAACGAAAACTGAAAGAAATTTTATTACATGCGGAGGGACTGTTATGAAGCAAAAAAATGACTTGTTTGAAGAATTAAATATCAATCCAAAGAACAGGGATGTTTGCAGTCCGTTTGCCGTTGATATACAGGCAATCAAACGGAACGTCAACCGGACACTCGATTCCGCATATACAGAAAGGAAGACTGTCATTATGAAATCCAAAAAGAAAACAGCATGTATCGCCCTTGCCGCAACTCTGGCACTGAGTGTGACGGCGTTTGCCGCAAACGGAATAGTCTCCAACTGGTTCAGCTCCTCCTCTGCCATTGCGGATTATAAAACCCTGCCGACGGCACAGCAGGTAAAGAATGACATCGGCTATACCCCCATTCTGATTGACAGCTTTGCAAATGGCTATACCTTCAAAGACGGGAATATCATCAACAACAATTTGAAGGATGAAAACAACAATTCCATCGAAAAATTCAAATCTGTATCCTTCGACTATGAAAAGGACGATGATATCGTTATTTTTTCGCAGGATAAATACAATTCTCAGGCGGAATTGCAGGGCAGTGTCGCAAAAACTGTCGGGGATACCGATATTTACTACTACAGCTACACGAATAAGTTCGTTCCCGCTGATTATACGCTGACTGACGCAGACAAAAGAGCCGAGGCAAACGGCGACCTTGTATTCAGCTATGGCGCGGCAGAGGTAGAAATCAGCGAGGTGCAAAGTGCTACCTTCGTAAAGGATGGCACGCAGTATCAGCTATTGCAGATTAACGGCAAACTGAGCGGAGATGAACTTGTAAAAATGGCGGAGGAACTTGTCGCTTAAGTCGAAAATGGGGCTTATACAGAGAGAAGCGGTGAAACGAGGGAGTGTTTCACCGCTTCTTTTATTCTGAAAAGGAGGACCTTGTCTTTTTCCCACTCATCTCCGCAAGCATCGCGCCACCTAAGATGCATCCCACGCCCAGAAGCCGCAGGAGACTCATACCCTCCCGCAGCAGCACTGCCGAAAGCACCACAGCCGAAAACGGCTCCAGATAGCCCAAAACCGCAACACTCTGCACAGACAGCCGCCCGATAGATGAAAAATAAAGATAGCACCCAAGACCTGTATTCACAACGCCAAGCAGAAGTACGAATCGCCAAGCGTCTGCCGGAATCGAGAAGAACAGCCCCTCTCGGAAAAGCAGAAAAATCGCCACCGTCACCGTGCTGAACAGCAGCTGATACAGCACATTTTCCATTCCGACGATATGCGTCACCTTCTTATTCGCAATCACAAGCACCGCATACATCACTGCCGACATACCGCCACAAAACAGTCCCCAGAGGGTTTTTCCCTCCTGCGCCGCCTGCCCGTTAATAAGGAATACACCGACAAGCACCACCAAAAAGCCAAGACATTTATGCAGTGTCAATTTCTCATGGAACAGTATCGGTGCCAAAGCCATCACAATGACAGGGCCGCAGTAGCACAAAAGCGATGCCGTCCTCACGCCAATCTGCTGATACGCTTCATATAAAAACAGCCAGTTGCCGCCCATTGCCGCCCCCGAAATTGCCAGAAAGCATAAATCTCTCTCGTATCCCTTGACGTTTCGCTTCTGCCTTGTCAGCAAAAACAGCAGGAGCAACACTGTAATGCCGATGATACAGCGCAGATATACAATTTTATAGCTGTCCAGCGCAATGCCGCTTGCCACAATACCATTTGAACCGAATAACAACAATCCTGCGATGTAGTTCCAATAAGATTTTCTTTCCTGTGGCACAACTGATTCCCCCTTGCAATTCTCTTTTGTTTCAGTATACTATAAGAAAAAGCAACGAAAAAGCGCATGTTTTTCATAATTTGCATGATAAATTCGCACAGAAAGAAGGGAGGGAAGCTTTCTTGGATATTCAAAAATACGAGGCATTTCTAAAAACCATAGAGCTTGGCAGTATCACCAAGGCAGCCGAAGCACTGTGCTATTCGCAATCGGGCATCAGCCGCATGATTCAGGAGGTGGAAAAGGAGCTTTCTCTTTCCCTGCTGGAGCGCGGACGCGGCGGTGTGCGCCTGACGGCAGAGGGTACGAAGCTTCTGCCGCAGATGAAAACGCTCTGCAATGCCTATCAATCCCTTTTGCAGCAGGCAGGGGATGTAAAGGAGCTTACCGCAGGGCTGATTCGCATCGGAACCTTTTCCAGTGTTGCAACGCATTGGCTCCCCAGTATCATCAGGGAATTTCAGAAGGATTATCCCAATATCGAATATGAATTTCTTCTGGGGGATTATCGCGAAATTGAAGCATGGATTCGGGAAGGGCGAGTAGACTGCGGCTTTCTCTGCCTGCCCGTCCGTCCCGATTTGGATACGATTTTTCTGGAACGGGATGATTTTCTTGCTATCCTCCCTGCAACACACCCCTTAGCACAGGCGGAGTGCATCTTTCTTGATGCCCTCTGCAAAGAGCCGTTTCTGATGCTGGAGAAGGACAAAAATGCCGAAATTGCCGATTTTTTCCGCAGAGAAGGTCTTTCGCCCAATGTCCGTTTTACTACTTGGGATGATTACGCCATTCTCTCCATTGTGGAAAGCGGTCTTGGGGTCAGCCTTTTGCCCCGTCTGATTTTGAAGCGGATTCCCTATCAGGTGGCGGCAAAGGAAACCGTTCCCTCCTTCCATCGGGATATCGTCCTTGCCCTGCGCGACAGAAAAACTGCTCCGCTTGCCGTCAGACGGTTTCTGGAATATCTCCCCCATCGCTAAAAATTTTTCTGTGCAAAAAAGCATTGCCGGAGCATTTCTCCGACAATGCTTTTTATGTTATGTTTACCGAATCCTTCCCAAAGGGAACAGGCGGAAAAACACCTTCCCCTTCAAGTCCTCACAGGGAATTGCACCCATGTTGCGGCTGTCAAAGCTTTCCCCACGGTTATCCCCCATCACAAATACCGTTCCCCTCGGCACAGTCATATCCACCAGACCGTCCGTTCTGCCGTGGATATATTCCTCCTGCAATCTTGCTCCGTTCACCTCCACACCGCCATCCGCCAGAATCCGGATGTGGTCGCCCTCTGTGGCAATGATGCGTTTTACCACCGTTTTTCCCCCGTCCGCATCATAATAATGGAACATCACAATATCGCCCGTTTCATATTTTTCCTGCATCGTCGCAAAGCGGCTCATCAGCACGATTTCCCCATCCTTCATGGTCGATTCCATGGAGCTGCCCGAAATCCGCATAGGCCAGCAGAAGAAAAACAGAATCACAATAATCACAGCCGCCTGCAGGATGGCTTTTCCCCATTCTTGTAAATGCACGTTCATTCCTTCACAACCTTCGGCGGCGAAGCTGTTTTATGTAACCCCTGCCCAAGGGCAGGGAAACGATTGGGGCTTTCCCCAGATTGAAACAAATTCGCCAAAATTCTCTATATTAGTATAAAAGATTCAGCCGAAAGACGCAAGGGACTTTCCGATGGAAAATTACGGTTATGACTCGCGCGGCTCAATTCTTTTTCTCAAAACGCCAAGCAGGAGCATCCCGACCAACGCCCCCAGAATAACCGCTGCCAGAAAGCCGAAGGGATGACTGATGACGGGCAGAACGAAAATGCCGCCATGCGGTGCGCGCAGTCCGCAGCCAAAAAACATGCTCAATCCCCCTGCCACCGCAGAGCCGATAATGCAGGCAGGCAGAACGCGCAGAGGGTCAGCTGCCGCAAAGGGAATCGCCCCCTCCGTAATAAAGCACGCCCCCATAATCAGATTTGCCACGCCGGACTGCCGTTCCTTTTCGCTGAATTTATCCCGGAAGGCGAATACTGCCAGCGCCAACGCCAACGGCGGCACCATACCACCTGCCATGACCGCCGCCATAATCTGAAATTCATTACTCGCAAGGGATGCCGTACCGAATACATACGCCGCCTTATTGATTGGGCCCCCCATATCCACGCTCATCATGCCGCCCAGAAGAACCCCAAGCAGTACACGGCTACCGGTGCCAAGCCGCGCCAGAAGCCCGTAAAGCGCTTCATTCAGCCATGCCACAGGCGGATTGATAATCAGCTGAATCAATAACCCCATCAGGAGAATCCCGAAAACAGGGTAGAGCAGAATGGACTTGATTCCCTCCAGAGAACGCGGCAGCTTATCAAAGAGCTTCTTCAGCAGCAGAATCAGATACCCTGCCGCAAAGCCTGCCAGAAGCGCCCCCAGAAAGCCACTGCCGCCCTCCTTCGCCAGAAAGCCGCCCACAAAGCCGGGTGCAAGCGCAGGTCGGTCTGCAATCCCCATCGCGATATAGCCTGCCAGAATCGGGAGCATAAAGCCAAACGCCGCATCCCCGATTGCCTTGAAAAAGGCAGCCTGCGGCAGGTTGGAGCCGAAATTGGCAGGATTCAGGCTGTAATCATCCAAAAGGAACGCAACCGCAATCAGAATACCGCCGCCGATGACAAACGGAAGCATGTGCGAAACGCCGTTCATCAGATCACGATAGACCTTCTTCCCTCTGCCGCGGACTTCCTCTCTGCCGTCCGCCATTTCCACATCCTTACCCTCGCCGTAAACAGGTGCTTCGCCCTGCAAAATCTTCCCAAGCAGCACCTCCGGCTTGCGAATCCCGTCCGCAACAGGCACCTGCAAGACCCTTTTTCCATAAAACCGCTGCATCTCCACATTTTTATCCGCCGCAACAATAATTCCCTTCGCCGCTCGGATTTCCTTCGCCGTCAGCACATTTTTCGCACCGCCGCTCCCGTTGGTTTCCACCTTAATGGTAATGCCCATCTCGCGCGCCTTGTTTTCCAGACTTTCCGCCGCCATGAAGGTATGCGCAATCCCCGTCGGGCAGGCAGTCACCGCCAGAACGTCATAATCATATTCCTGCTTTTCCGCAGTCTCCGCAAAGCGTTTTTCCTCCTCTATGCTTAAAATATGCAGAAATTCTGCCGCATCCTTTGCCGCAGTCAGCCTTTTGCGAAAATCCTCATCCATCAGCATGGCGGCAAGCCGTTCCAATACCTCCAGATGCAGCTCCGCCCCCTCCTCAGGCACCGCAATCATAAATAATAAATGCACCGGCGCACCGTCCGCACTCGCGAAATCCACGCCCTGTGGCACAACCATCGCCGCCAACGCCGCCCGTTTCACCGCACTGCTTTTGCCATGTGGAATGGCAATGCCCTCACCGATGCCTGTGGTAGAAAGGCGTTCTCTCTCTAAAATTGCCTGCTTGAATTTCTTTTTATCCTCTAAACTGCCGCTTTTCGCCAGCAGCTCCACCATCTGCCCGATGGCATCCGCCTTATCCTGTGGCTTTCTGCCAAGAGCAATGCTTTCTTTTTGCAACAACTCCGAAATTCTCATCGAAAATACATCCTTTCTTAACATTCCTCACGAATGATATTGATGGTTTCGTCATATAATCTCCGAATTTCTTCCCCCGTTGCCAAGGTTTCACAGAATGCACTCGCACTGCCTGCCGCAACACCCCATTGTAGCGCCTCACAGTAGTTGCCCGTTTTCACCCATCCTGCCACAAAGCCGCCCACCATAGAGTCCCCCGCTCCAACAGCATTGACTAGCTTTCCTCTCGGGGCTTCGCCGAATAAAATCTCCCCCTCCGCCGTCAGAAGGATTGCCCCCTCCGCCGCCAGAGAAATCAGCACATTTTTCGCCCCCATCTCCTGCAGGCGTTTTCCCTGTGCAATGATTTCCTCGCGCGTGAATAAACGTCTTTCCGCCAGCTCCTCCAATTCCTGAAGGTTCGGCTTAATAAGAAACGGCTCATACCGCAGAGTTTTCAGCAGCGCCTCCCCCGTCGCATCCACAACCGTATCAATCTCACGCCCCTTCAATAAATCCAGGATTCTTTCATAAAAATCCTGTGGCAGCGAGAGCGGTACGCTGCCCGAAATAATCAGAATATCTCCTTTCTGCAGGGTGCTTATCTTCTCAAAAAGCGCCTGCACCGCCGCCTGATCTACCGCAGGGCCACTGCCGTTGATTTCGCTGCCTTCCTGCCCCTTCAGCTTCACATTGATACGGCTGAAACCCTTTTCCAAACGGACAAAATCCGTCCGACAGCCGCGCCGTCGCAAATCCTTCTCAATAAAATCACCCGTAAAGCCTGCCAGAAATCCCAGCGCACGATTACTTACACCTAGATTCTGCAAAATCATAGCGACGTTGATACCCTTGCCGCCCGAAAAAACCGCCTCATTCAGCGCACGGTTTACCATCCCTAGGTGAAATTCGCCCAGTTGCACCACATAATCCACCGAAGGATTCACCGTTACCGTATAAATCAAAGTCATCCCTCCGTTTCGTAAGCTTCGTAAATTGTTGTTAGTATATCCGGATTTTACAGAATTATCAATCCATCCGCTGATTCGTAGCTGCATTTCCCTACTTTTTCACGTTATACCGAAAAAGGGTCGAAACAATTTTGATTGTTTCGACCCTTTCTTTACATCTGCTTACGCACCGTCCGGTATTCATCCTCCAAACGGTAATAGGGACAGCCGCCTTGAAAGCTGTCCGTGAGAAATTTTTCCATTTCATCCTCATCCAGATTCACTTCGCAGAAATATTCCTCAAATTCCTCGTCATATCCAAAATACATACAGGTTTCGCAATTTGACTGCATAGAATTTCCCCCGTTCCTCTTTCTGTATTTTTCCTCGCTGTTCGCAATAAAAAGACCCTCACCGCATTTCGCAGGAGGGATACTTTTTTGCATAAAAAAAGTGGAAGTTACAGGGCTCGAACCTGTGACCCTCTGCTTGTAAGGCAGATGCTCTCCCAGCTGAGCTAAACTTCCACAAAACGACTCAGATGGGGCTCGAACCCACGACCTCCGGCGTGACAGGCCGGCGCTCTAACCAACTGAGCTACTGAGCCATATTAAAAATAGCGAATCGTTTTTCTTTTAAAAAAATGGCAGGGGCAGAAGGATTCGAACCCTCGACATTTGGTTTTGGAGACCAACGCTCTACCAGCTGAACTATACCCCTGTATAACGGCCTCCCACTTGGGTGGGATTACACCTTCAAAACTGAATACAAACTTAGCAATCCTTGAGTAATCTTTTTTTGGTCAAGCCCTCGATCTATTAGTATTGGTCAGCTGAACATGTTACCATGCTTACACCTCCAACCTATCAACCTCATTATCTTTAAGGGATCTTACTTCCGAAGAATGGGAAATCTTATCTTGAGGGCGGCTTCACGCTTAGATGCCTTCAGCGTTTATCCGTTCCATACATAGCTACCCGGCTGTGCAGTTGGTCTGCAACCGGTACACCAGAGGTACGTCCATCCCGGTCCTCTCGTACTAAGGACAGCTCCTCTCAAATTTCCTGCGCCCACAACGGATAGGGACCGAACTGTCTCACGACGTTCTGAACCCAGCTCGCGTACCGCTTTAATGGGCGAACAGCCCAACCCTTGGGACCTACTTCAGCCCCAGGATGCGATGAGCCGACATCGAGGTGCCAAACCTCCCCGTCGATGTGAACTCTTGGGGGAGATAAGCCTGTTATCCCCAGGGTAGCTTTTATCCGTTGAGCGATGGCATTCCCACTTATTACCACCGGATCACTAAGTCCTACTTTCGTACCTGCTCGAGCCGTCGCTCTCGCAGTCAAGCCACCTTTTGCCTTTACACTCTTTGAATGGTTTCCAATCATTCTGAGGTGACCTTCGAGCGCCTCCGTTACCTTTTAGGAGGCGACCGCCCCAGTCAAACTGCCCGCCTGACATTGTCCCTCACCCGGATTACGGATGCAGGTTAGAAATTCAATGACATAAGAGTGGTATCCCACCGGCGGCTCCACGAAAACTAGCGTTCTCGCTTCTTAGCCTCCCACCTATCCTGTACATATATCATCGAATCCCAGTATCAGGCTGCAGTAAAGCTCCATGGGGTCTTTCCGTCCTGTTGCGGGTAACCAGTATCTTCACTGGTTCTTCAATTTCACCGGGCGTGTTGTCGAGACAGTGCACAAATCATTACGCCTTTCGTGCGGGTCAGAACTTACCTGACAAGGAATTTCGCTACCTTAGGACCGTTATAGTTACGGCCGCCGTTTACTGGGGCTTGAATTCAAAGCTTCGCTTGCGCTGACCTCTCCTTTTAACCTTCCAGCACCGGGCAGGCGTCAGCCCATATACTTCACCTTACGGTTTCGCATAGACCTATGTTTTTGCTAAACAGTTGCTTGTGCCTCTTTTCTGCGGCCTCTTGCGAGGCTCCCCTTATCCCGAAGTTACGGGGTCATTTTGCCGAGTTCCTTAACAACACTTCTCCCGTCGGCCTGTGGATTTTCTCCTCATCTACCTGTGTCGGTTTACGGTACGGGTACACATAACGCAATAGCGGCTTTTCTCGGCAGTGTGGATTCGGAAACTTCCTTACTTTTTTTCAGTCCTCATCACGTTTCACTTACAGGAGACGGATTTGCCTATCTCCCACAGCTTTACGCTTGACCGGGTCTTTCCATTCCCCGGTTTCCCTATCCTCCTGCGTCCCCACAGTTCTGATTATGTGTAGTACAGGAATATCAACCTGTTATCCATCGACTACGACTTTCGTCCTCGCCTTAGGCCCCGACTAACCCTGGGAAGATTAGCTTTACCCAGGAATCCTTAGATATTCGGCCTACATGTTTCTCACATGTATCTCGCTACTCATTCCGGCATTCTCTCTCCTGTTTCGTCCACCATCGCTCTCACTTTGGCTTCGTCCTTGCAGGATGCTCCTCTACCACTCCTTACTTTGTAAGGAATCCGTAGCTTCGGTGTCGTGTTTTAGCCCCGTTACATTTTCGGCGCAGGTTTTCTCGACTAGTGAGCTATTACGCACTCTTTAAATGTATGGCTGCTTCTAAGCCAACATCCTAGTTGTCTATGAAATCCCACATCCTTTTCCACTTAACACGTACTTTGGGACCTTAGCTGTCGGTCTGGGCTCTTTCCCTTTTGTCCACGCGACTTATCTCACGCAGACTGACTCCCGAGGGTATCTTGACGGCATTCTTAGTTTGATATGAGTTGGTAACCTTTTTGGGCCCCGCGTCAGTTCAGTGCTTTACCTCCGTTAGACTCCAGCTCGAGGCTAGCCCTAAAGCTATTTCGAGGAGAACCAGCTATCTCCGAGTTCGATTGGAATTTCTCCGCTATCCACACCTCATCACCACGTTTTTCAACACATGTGTGTTCGGTCCTCCAAAACCTTTTACGGTTCCTTCAACCTGGACATGGATAGGTCACCCGGTTTCGGGTCTACTAATACCAACTCTACGCCCTATTCAGACTTGGTTTCCCTTCGGCTCCGTGGCTTCTGACCACTTAACCTCGCTGGCATTAGTAACTCGCCGGACCGTTCTACAAAAAGTACGCCATCAGACTTGCGTCCTTTGACTGTTTGTAAGCACAAGGTTTCAGGTTCTCTTTCACTCCCCTCCCGGGGTCCTTTTCACCTTTCCTTCACAGTACTGCTTCACTATCGGTCACTAGGGAGTATTTAGGCTTGGGGGGTGGTCCCCCCGGCTTCCCACAAGGTTTCTCGTGTCTCGTGGTACTCTGGATCCTGCTCGCTGCTTCAAGATTTCGTCTACCGGGCTTTCACCGTCTACGGCTGGCTTTCCCAAAACCATTCGTCTATCTCTCAGCAATGCTAATTGCAGTCCGCAACCCCGAAGAACCAGGTCCTTCGGTTTGGCCTCTTTCCCGTTCGCTCGCCGCTACTTAGGAAATCGAGTTTTCTTTCTCCTCCTACTGCTACTTAGATGTTTCAGTTCACAGCGTTCCCTTCCATACGCTATGGATTCACGCATGGATACTTGAGGTTTGCTCAAGTAGGTTTCCCCATTCAGATATCTCCGGATCGATGGCTGTTTGCGCCTCCCCGAAGCTTTTCGCAGCTTACCACGTCTTTCATCGGCTCCTAGTGCCAAGGCATTCTCCTTGTGCTCTTTCTTGCTTGACCAGTTTAATATAATAGCTATTTCTCTGGAATGTTTCGTTGTAGCGATACAACTTTTGTTACATTTGAAAATAGAAAATTTTGTTTTCTCGATTGACTCTATTTTTGCTTTACTTGTATTCAGTTTTCAAGGTGCATCCCGACTTCTTTAAGCCGGTAAGTGGAGATAACGAGATTCGAACTCGTGACCCCCTGCTTGCAAGGCAGGTGCTCTCCCAGCTGAGCTATATCCCCAGACCACACAAAATGGGCTCAAGTGGACTCGAACCACCGACCTCACGCTTATCAGGCGTGCGCTCTAACCAGCTGAGCTATGAGCCCATAGGACTTCGGCGACCATCTACTCTCCCAGGCAGCTGCCCACCAAGTACCATCGACCGCTTGGGTCTTAACCGTCGTGTTCGGAATGGGAACGGGTGTGTCCCCCAAGCGCATCATCACCGAAGATGTTTTGTGTGTTTCCTATTTTGTTTGAAGGTTTGATCCTTCAAAACCGAACAATGAATATCTTTCACAACCTTGCGTTGAAAAATGTTTACGAAAACCATTCGTAATGCTTCGCATTACTCATGTATTTGCTCCGCAAACCTACCTAAAACCTCTTTGTCAGCCTGTCTTGCAAGCAATCCATTCTGACAAAAGCTTTTATGCAGCTTTTCTCCGCTTTTCTCCATAGAAAGGAGGTGATCCAGCCGCACCTTCCGATACGGCTACCTTGTTACGACTTCACCCCAGTCACTGGCTTCACCTTCGGCGGCTCCTTCCTTACGGTTAGGTCACCGACTTCGGGTGCTTCCAACTCCCATGGTGTGACGGGCGGTGTGTACAAGGCCCGGGAACGTATTCACCGCGACATTCTGATTCGCGATTACTAGCGATTCCAGCTTCATGTAGTCGAGTTGCAGACTACAATCCGAACTGGGACTGGGTTTTTGTGATTTGCTTAACGTCGCCGTCTCGCTTCACTCTGTTACCAGCCATTGTAGCACGTGTGTAGCCCAAGACATAAGGGGCATGATGATTTGACGTCATCCCCACCTTCCTCCGTGTTATCCACGGCAGTCTCCCTAGAGTGCCCAACTCAATGATGGCTACTAAGGATAAGGGTTGCGCTCGTTGCGGGACTTAACCCAACATCTCACGACACGAGCTGACGACAACCATGCACCACCTGTCACCGATGCTCCGAAGAGAAGCTCTATCTCTAGAGCGGTCATCGGGATGTCAAGCCTTGGTAAGGTTCTTCGCGTTGCTTCGAATTAAACCACATGCTCCACCGCTTGTGCGGGCCCCCGTCAATTCCTTTGAGTTTCAACCTTGCGGTCGTACTCCCCAGGTGGAGTGCTTATTGCGTTAGCTGCGGCACCGAGGATTCCTCCCCGACACCTAGCACTCATCGTTTACGGCGTGGACTACCAGGGTATCTAATCCTGTTTGCTCCCCACGCTTTCGAGCCTCAGCGTCAGTTTCAGTCCAGAAAGCCGCCTTCGCCACTGGTGTTCTTCCTAATATCTACGCATTTCACCGCTACACTAGGAATTCCGCTTTCCTCTCCTGTACTCTAGCTCGCCAGTTCCAAATGCAATCCACGAGGTTAAGCCTCGGGCTTTCACATCTGGCTCGGCGTGCCGCCTACGCTCCCTTTACACCCAGTAATTCCGGATAACGCTTGCCCCCTACGTATTACCGCGGCTGCTGGCACGTAGTTAGCCGGGGCTTCTTATTTAGGTACCGTCACTTTCTTCGTCCCTATTGATAGAAGTTTACGATCCGAAAACCTTCATCCTTCACGCGGCGTTGCTGCATCAGGGTTTCCCCCATTGTGCAATATTCCCCACTGCC